>PKTF01000361.1 GCA_002869275.1 Ignavibacteria bacterium
ATTGCCGAAATAACCAGCGATATAGGTGCGGAGACCGCCGGGAATAGCAGAAAAACCGCTTTCTCCAAATGCAGAATCATTATCCAAACTTCCATCTGGTAATAGGTCTGCATTACCAGCCATCTTACTACCCTCATTTGTCCCACGCCATCCTGCTTCATCCGCCTCAGATTGGGACATGCCTAACGCCATTTTCAATCGTTTCCATTCTTCATCAATGGCTACGTTCCAGCCTGCAGGGACGATATTTCGGCTGTCATTGACAGCATGCCAGTTGTATAGTCTGCCATACGTCTCAGCATTATTGCCGTAGTTGCAATAAGCGCCAGTTGATAATCTGGCCCACTCACTTTCGCCGGTAACATTGAGTATTGAGTCGCCGTTTTGGTAGTGGGTGACTTCATAGCCTCATTCCGCAACTTGTGCTTCGATCCGCCGGTGGAGATGAGACTCGTTATTGCAGAGCTGGAGCAGCTGAAGAACCTGCTGGCAGTTGCCTGAATGGAAGCAAAATACCTGCCAATGAACCAGACAGGTTGAACGGCGGATTTCGCAAAAGACACGAACGATCGCGCCGATGCGTTCGCTTCATTACTTCACGATCAACGGAGAGATCCGAATTCGTTGGTGCGCGACGAGGCGCAGGAGATATAAACCGGGCGTCAATTGGCTTGCCGCTGTGGAGAAGTGCAGAGTATGGATACCAGGGTAGTGAAACGCACCGAGCATCAACGTGGCGTGCAAGCGTCCGAGGATGTCGATTACGTTGAGCGTCACTGCGCCAGGAACACCGGTCTCGTATTCCACACGCACCGTGTGGCCAGCATCGACCGGGTGCGGTGACACGGACCGAAGAGATAACGTCGCCGGTGCACCGACAGGCTGCATCGCCGTTGTCATGTCTACGTGCACGGGGAGAATCGTCGGTTCGCTGTTCCCAACGATGTGGATTTCCACAGTGCCGCTGCTGCGGCCCTCGGCGAAGGTGATACGCGTGATGCCGACGCTGAGATCGGCTTCACCGGTGCCTGCGGTCCTGTCGAGCGATATCCAGTCCTCGCTTGCGGAAGCCCTCCAGCTGCCGTCGTCCATCGATGGCGTGATGCGCACGTTGCGCGCAGGCGGCAATGCCGTGTCGCTGTCGCTCACAGGGAATACCAGCGAGGAGGGCGACACGGTGACATGTGGCGGTGTCAGATCGAAATCCACCACGATGTCCATCGTCACCGATGGCGGCAGACCCACCGCGCTGTCGCCGGCGGCAAGAGCCTTTCCGTTGATGCGCAGCTGCGTGATCCCGTGCGGCAATGCTTCCGGGAGCCGTACGCTGACACTCGGCCAGGTCCCGCCCGGCTGATACAGGATTCTGTAACGTTCGCTGAATACCGCGGTGCCGCTCCTCCAGGGTCGCAGATCGACAAGTGATCCTTCGCCCAGGATGATATCGGGATCTGGACCGATGAGACGGACGTCGTAGACTTCGGTCGGCGGAACCGGCGGCAATTCACGCTCCCCAAGCGCTTCGTCGATTCCTTTCGTCGCCATTGTGTGAACGCCGATGCGGAGACTGGTGGTGTTTCCTCGGTTGTTACTTACCTCCAGCGGAATCGACATATGTTTCGCCCCTGCCTGTGCCAGAAGCGAACCGTTCATCATCAGGAACGATGTGACGATGAGCATTGCGCATGAACAGGCGCCGCGAACGATTGACGCCTGAGCCATTGCCTTCTGTGATATGGATTTCATGGTCATATCCTCCGTTCACTTCGCTAGCACAATGTTTTTCACCTGCCGGATCCCCGCAGTGCGGAATTCGATGAAATAGCATCCGGCCGGCAGGACCGCCCCGGAAGCATTGCGGCAGTTCCAGGATACCGCGTGCACGCCTGTCACGTATTCTCCGCGGGTGATCGATGCAACACGGCGTCCCAGCACGTCATAGACAGACAATTCAACCAGGCCGGGCTCGTCGATTGCGAACGAAATGGTGGCGTTGCCCCGGTGCGCGTCCAAACGCAGCGGATTCGGATAGATCGTTCCGAGTGTGCTGGCTGTCGGCGACGTGCGTGCGTCGGACGTGATTTTCCTGATGACAAGGCACGCGTGCTTCGTCCCTTCGTCGGGACCGTAAATGACGACGGAACCGCCCGTGCGACCGTCGATGAGTCCCTGCAGCGAACGATCACGCCGCTCCACCCGGTACTGAACCTGGGATGTGGCGTCGGCGTCGGTTTTGAGAGTAATCGGGAACTTGCCCTGAATGTTCATGAGCATCTCGCTGTCATCCAGTGTGAACACGCGGTTGCCCGCGAGACGGGCATCGAAGCCGCCTGCCGGCGGAAGGGGTGGCAGTTCGGCGATGTCTTCGTACGGTATGTCTCGCAGATCCGCATCGGTCGCGAAGAGGATGGCGTTCGCTCCCTCCGCGTCCGTTACCGACCATGACCGCGTTCTCGGCAAAGAAAGCAGCAATCTGTCATACAGTGAGGCGCCTGCCGTCAGCCCCAGGGTGTCCGGACTGCCGGGTAGGCTGCGGACGGCTTTCAGCGTGGCGTTGGATTTGAGCTTGATCCAGTAGCCCATGCCCGGCCTGAGTGAGGTCGCAGACTTGTACCCCTGGTCAAACTCGAACAGCGAGACGATAGCGCCCGGCGGCGACTCCTCGATGGAAGTCCGCTGCACCTCGTACGTGATGCCCCCGATGAGATTCCAGCCGTTCGCCATGGATTGCCCCATGCCGGGCAGATCGTTGTATTCGAATATCGTGCGCTCGATGCCGTTGAGGTTTCGCACATTATCTGTGGAGAAATGTGCCCAGTACCCGCGGCCGAAGCTCATGTTCCCGACCGCCTCGTATCCGGCGTCGGGATCGAATGCGTAGACCCGCCCGTCGGCAAGGTCGGGACCGTAGATCGAGAAGACGGCAGGATCGCTCACCATGATCGGCAGCGAAACCAGCTGCCAGCCGTCAGGATGATACCAGTAGAAGGCGGGGTTGGGTTTCCCGTTCCCGTTGCTCGTGTCGGAAACGGTCGGTGTGGTGGCGATGGTGAAGCCATACTCGACTTCAGCCTCACCCAGCGGGGAACCGGATGTCACTACGGCGACCAGCCCGCGATCCTTGTGGGCCACGTCGCGGGGCTTGTCGTCCAGCAGCAGTCCCTCGAAGCGATAGCAGCCGTCCTCCGGCCGCAGGGAAAGCAGATGCGCCCTCCTGCTGTCGTCCTCCGCCGTGCTTCCCCGGTCATAGAGCAGCACATCGTGCGGACGCACGTTGAGCAGGGGATTCCCCTGCGTGTCCGTCACGCAGAGTCGGCCCTGGATGTAGGGGAAGCCATCCGCATTCACGTCTGTCACTTCCACGTCGATCGCGTCCTGCGGCAATTGCCTGCAGGTGTCCTCGCTCACGGAAATGGTGACGGTGCCCACCGCACCGATCGGCACGTGGAGCTCATTCACCCTGCGCATGTCGACGACCTCGGACCCGACAGTAAACAGAAATGTTCCCGGCATGGATGGAGAGATCTCTTCCCATCGGAAGACGACCGGATCGCCGTTCTTCCCGGGCTGGATGCGGCCCGTGTAGGTGAAGGACGGTTTCATGCCGCGGATATCCGTCTCGCTGCCCTGCGGTGCTCCGGGGATGCCCATCAGACGTGCGTCCATGATGTCCGTTACCGGCGGGGGTGGAAGTTCGGACTGTCCCGACTCGAGGCTGTCGCTCGCATTGGGCTCCATGCCGAAAATCAACGTACGGTATTCGTCCTGCGCGTTTTGGATAGATAGCCCGAACACGAACGGCTCGAGCCCCACACCGGTACACGGTCGCGGACGCAGGAACGGCCGGATCCACATGTTGCGTGTCAGGCGTATCCTCAGGCGCGGACTGAATTCCCATGCATGAGGTTCCGCCACATCGTCATCACCGAATGGTCCCTGCCATCCCAGGAAATCAAATCCGTTGAGCGCTCCTTCCGGCAAACTGATATCGACGACATCACCGAAGCTGCCGCGAACGCGCTTCGATTCTCCCAGGACAGACGCGTACGCACTTGGAACGTTGTAGACAAGTTCGTAGGTGCCCTCCGGGAGCGTGTTGAAGCGGGCCATGAGCATCGATTCTCCGGGGGCGTTCTTGCCGGGTTCGAGCGTGAACACTCCGGGATTCGCTTCCCCCTGCAGGTCAGCATCCCAGCCTTCGAATGTCCATCCTGGATCCGGCACCGCCTCGATGAGCACGGGGAGCGTGCCGGGGAGAAGAAGACCGCTGGAAGTGAACACACGTGAAAGCGCGGGTTCGATCGTAAGCGGGTAGATCACTCCTCCCGAGGCGATACGTTGTACTCTCGTGCAGCCGGGGCAGAGTCCCGGAACGTACAAGCGTGTGGCAGTCTGCCGCCGGGCCACGATGGCATACTCGCCCCAGTGTCCCCACGAGGTCTCCGCACCGATGAGATGTTTCGATGCCAGGACGGATGTGACTTTCACGAGATAGCTGCCGCTGCTGTTCACGGCTAACACGTACTTTCCAAACGAATTGGGTTTGACCTCGATCCACGACGACGATGCCAGGTTGCGCCAGAGAACGAAAGGTTTGAAGAGCGAGCCTGTGCGGGTGGTGACGGTGATCTCCAGTTCTTCGATCGCCGACATGCTGTCAGCCTGGAAGACGTAGTAGTCTTCATCGAAAACGAACAGGCCTCCCTGCGGCTGCGTATACGTGATCGCCGCGGGGATCGAGTCTGTTGTTCCAGGCGCGATGATGCGAACGACCGCCTTCGATACGGTATTGTTCGGTTCATCCGCGTCGTACCCGTACGTTTCAGCGGCAGGGGCCACGTCTCGCAGTGTGATGATCGCGACATTCGATGGTGTACCGCGGATGCCGTGCTGGTTATATGGCACGACGCGGAAGCGATACGTTTCTTTCGGTATAAAGGACCAGCCGTCTATATCCGGGACGTTCGCATAACAATACAGTGGTGCGCGTTGAATGTCTGTATGGATGGACGTGAGATCTTTCCAGGTGCTTTGTCTTTCTATTTGCACATGATACCCGGCTTGCTGGTCCGCGAGCGTGCTCCGCCATATGAGCACGATGCCCGGATCCCATTGCTTTGCAGAGGGCGAGCGGGCCTTACCCAGTCCAAGCCGTGCTTCCAGGGACCTGTTCGGGGTATCGATGCCCGTCGTGGTTTTCTCAAACCGGGCCTCATATTCCGATACGCTGCTGTTGATCGTGATATCACGTGTCGGGCCGTCGTTTACGCGGACCCCGTCTTCATACCAGCCCTCGAAATCGTACGTCGTGCCAGCGAGGCTGGCCGAATGGGGGACGCTGGCTTTTGGAATGCGATATCCCAGCCCGAGATAGAGATCCTTCGCCGTGGTGAAGGTATCCCCGCGGGTGATGCGAATCGGCAGTTTCATCTGTATGCCCGTCGGACGGGTCAGAAATTTGATGGTACGCGGCAGCCCTTTTATCCACCCGACATGAATGGGTGTCGCGGAACTGATCTGTTCGTAATTGTAATTTTTTGCCGTGTTGTCGCGCATCATCGCCGTCACGGAGTTTTTGTTGGTCGCCTCGCAATTGGGATTCCCCGCACCCCTGAACCAGAAGTTCGGCTGTAAGCAGTCCGCATCTCCATGGTTTTCCTTGTACTCATCCGGCGCGCCGAAAGCGTGCCCCGTCTCATGAGCGAGAACTGCTGCGATGTGGTCCGACATACACGACGTCCAGACTCCGATGCAGATATTCGAGGTAATCGTCCCGAGAACATCGAGAGTGACGCTGCCGCCCATTAATCCGGTGCTGATTACCCGGCAATACGCACGCTTGTATTCACCACTGCCGGCGGGACGCAGATTCGTGAGGGCGACGAACGATTGGCGGACGCCGAGTTCCTTCGCCCGTTTGTCGTTCCATTTCATGGCCCGTATGAATTCCTTCATCCGATTGTCGTTCATATGATCGAAAGCGATCGCCAGGGCACAGGGACCGCAAGCGCCGAGAGACAGCATCATTCCTATCCAGGCCCCTGATACGCTGCCATATGGCTCCCTGAACCCGAGGTTCAGGAGGGCCTCCTTCATCAGCTGCCAGTCATTGCCTTGCAGCACCTGGATCGGTTCGGAGGACACGTGCATCGCTTTCTTCCTGTATGAGAAGACCGATGCGCGGAAGGTAACTGCTTTCCCGTACTGCCTGGCGCTGCGGGCCCAGAAATCGAACGACCTGTTCCAGTTATCGACCGTGGTGTTGTAGTCCTGCTGCGTCCAGTCGTATACGCTGGAATCCCCCGTGCTTTCTAGCATGAAAATATCGACGTTGATGACACCATGCATATCGCCGTATGGGATGCCGAGGAGCGAACGGGGCCAGGAACTTGTGTCCAGCGCTTCCTTGCGCCAGGTCTCTGTCGACTGCCCTTTGAGGACGGCGACACTGTCATTGATGCGCTCGTATCGATGCAGGAATTCCTGAAGTTCTTCCAATCCCGCGTTGTCGATCGGGGAATCCATTGGGCCTTCAATCTCACTCGTCGGCTGCTCCGTCGTCAGCAGTCCTGCCCGGGCCCTTCTGCAGTGTTCGAATGCGCGTTCCACGAGAACGGCATCGGGACCTTCTTCCAGGGATTTTCGCATGTGTGGCGCTGTCAGGAGGGAGGATAACTTCGGAAGCGCGGCGACGGCGTCTTTCAGATTGTCAGGCACCCAGCCGAGAAAATACCGCGGTGTGACGAGCACGGATATCGTGCAGCCGGCATCTGTGAGCTGGTCCCTCAGGACGTAGGCCTCCGGCCAGTCCAGGCATTGCGTGTGAATCACCGCGTAATCGCGGTAGAATTCGATCTGATCTTTATCCGGATCCGACACGGCAGCATTCTGACCGTGTGCCATGCCAGGCCCCGTTGTGAGCAGCGCAATCGTGACAAGGATGATTCCCGGAATCCGTCGGATAAGGAGTGATCTGCTGGTGGCGAGCAACCGGCGCATAGGTGTTCCTCCTGGCGATACGATGGGAAGAATTTGAGTGCAATCTATAGGTGACAGAAGTCACGAAGATGATGCTGGTCGCTTGGATGGAAGGTGTTCATGTGTTCTGAATGTCAGAACGTGGGTTGCTCAAAGGCGCGTTCTCTGCATTCACATATCCATGCCCGCCTTCTAGCTGAAAAACCAATACAGGAAGCGGTGGGAGGAGGCCTGTACGGAAATCAGTTTGCGCGAATGATTTGCTTGTATGCGAAGAACATAGGGTTTTAACAGTCTTAATGCAACCATCTCGTAAGCGGACCAAGAGAACCGCTTCGCAGGGCGAAAAGGCACTCGCTGTTCGCCTGACGAAAGGTGTTGAAAACTGCGAGATTCTCGATTCCCGAGAGTCCTTACAGACTATTGCATGTATGGGACGAGGGAAGAAACGAAACAAGCCGTTTCCGCTCGATCGAGGATTGATTGGGCTCCCCTTTCATCGAGTCGGAAGTTAATTTACACTTGGTCGCTCATTTATTTTCACTTGGTCGGCTTTATGTTTACATTTGGTCAGCACCGTTCCCCCATATCCCCGTGAATGAAATGGAGATACACAGTCTGTTCCCTCGCCTGATTCTTCCCCGTCTGAGGGAGGCACTCGAAGACACCCCCGTCGTATTGATCCATGGCCCGAGGCAGTGCGGGAAGTCGACGCTTGCCAGAATGCTCGGTGAGGCGCACGGATTCCGGTACCTGACTTTCGACGACGAGAACGTGCTCGCCGCGGCTGAATCGGATCCAGTCGGCTTCTGCAAGGATCTGCCGGAACGCGCTATTCTCGATGAAGTCCAGCGCGTCCCGGGCTTGTTTCGCTCGATCAAGGAGATCGTAGACGCCGACCGCCGTTCCGGGAGACTGATCCTGACCGGATCCGCGAATGTCATGCTGCTCCCGGGATTGTCGGATTCGCTTGCCGGACGGATGGAAGTGCTTCGGCTCGGTCCGTTGACCCAGGCTGAAATCGCCCACCTGCCATCACCGCCGTCGTTTCTCGATGCTGTCTTCGGCGCTTCGCCCCATACGCAGCATTTGCAGCGGCAGGGAGACGAGCTGATCAGGCGGGTCGTCACAGGCGGCTTTCCTCCCGCCGTTCTTCGTTCGTCGGAGCGGCGCAGGCGGGTCTGGCTGGAGCAGTACAGCGAAGCACTCGTCCAGAAGGACGTCAGGGATTTCACCCGGATTCGTTCCCTTGACGCACTTCCCCGGCTGCTGGAGGTCGCCGCCGCGCACACTGCCGGACTGTTCGTCAGCACCGACCTCGCTGCACCGTTCGAACTGAGCCGTCCGACCATACGTGAGTACGTCGCGGTGCTCGAAGCGCTGTTCCTGCTCGAACTCCTTCCGCCATGGCACAGCAACCGGCTGACGCGCATGATCAAGACGCCCAAGCTGCATATGGTCGATACCGGGTTGGCGTCGGCGTTGCTTGGAGTGAACCAGGAATTCCTACGGAAGGATAGACCGCTGTTCGGCCATCTGCTGGAGTCCTTCGTGTTCCAGGAATTGCGACGTCTCGCATCGTTTTCGGAGCATCGGCACCGTTTCCACCACTTCAGGGACAAAGAGAAAAAGGAAGTCGACATCGTAATCGAACGCGATGGCGTGTTGGTGGCCGGCATCAAGGTGAAGGCGTCATCGACGGTCCTGCCGAGGGATTTTTTAGGATTGATCAAACTCCGTGACGCCATGGGAGAACGCTTTGTTCAGGGAGTGGTCATGTATGATGGTGAGAACGTTCTCACCTTCGGAGACCGCCTGTACGCTGTCCCCATCGCGTCCTTGTGGACCTGAGGAAATGCGGGGGAGAGGGAACCAGTGAGGGTGCTGCCCGCCTCCACAGCCTGAGGCTGATCCTGCGTGGCAGGCAGGCCCTTCGATACGTCCCAGCTGCAGCAGGGACTACTCAGGGTGACGTACCGAAAATGAAAAAACCCCCAGACTTTGGGGGTTTTTTTGCGGGACTTCATAGCCTCATTCCGCAACTTGTGCATCGATCCGCCGGTGGAGATGAGGCTGCTCCTCTCCTCCCCGGCAAAACTTCGCGAATTGCTTGAATCGGCATGAATGCACACACCATCTCCACCGCAGGGAGGAACGGGCCAATCCCTTTCATCTAGTCGGCGAAAAGAAGAGGGACTTGCGTATTTCGATTCTGCAGCGTATACTGCGCGGAGATATAACCGGCAATTGGTCGGCCCTATAACCGGCAATTGGTCGCACATGTAGCCGGCAAATGGTCGGCCTTATAACCGGCAAACAGTCGGTCCTGCAGCCGA
>PKTF01000257.1 GCA_002869275.1 Ignavibacteria bacterium
CTGGATCGGTACTGCTGCCGGTCTCGATCGCTACGACCCCGTCACCGGGCGATTCTCGCACTATTATCATGACGCGCTCGACCCCTACTCGCTGTCGGATAACCGTATCTATGCCATCGCCGAAGACCGGTCAGGGAATCTCTGGGTGGGAACACAGAGCGGTGTCTGCGTCCTGACCTCAATGAATCTCGAACTGCAGCACTTCCGGCATACGCAGTCCGCCACGAGCCTCGTCCACGATAATGTGTCCTCGTTCGCCGAAAGCCACGACGGATCGATCTGGATCGGCACCTTCGGTGGTGGCATCTGCCGCTACGACCCGGTGACCGCGCTGTTCGGTACCCGGCTGCGCGGCACAGAGGAAACGCTGATATTCTCGCTGTACGAGGACAGTGTGGGCTGCCTGTGGATCGGCACCTACGGAGGCGGACTTCTCTGCTACCGGCCTGCAACGGGCAGCTGGCGGACGTACCGTGCGAACCTCGATGCGCCCGACCAGCTCAGCCACAACGACATCCACACTCTGCAGCCCGACGGGGCCGGCGGACTCTGGATCGGAACGAACTATGGACTGAACCACTTCGATCCGATTACAGGCACGTTCCGCCGCTTTCTTGACGATCGTCTCAACCTCCTCGAGCGGCACGTCCGCTGTATCCTGGACGATGGTGAACGGCTGTGGGTGGGATCCGTCGGCGGATTGTACTACATCGACGCGGCGGAACGGTTGAGAAAGGATCTTCCGCAGGGCAAGGGAAGCGCGGCCCCGCCTGCCGAGCAGAAGATCTCGGCCATCGTCGAGAGCCGCGACGGCGTGCTCTGGGTCGGCACCGTGGGCGGGGGGCTTTACCACCTCGACGGCGCCCGGGAACGCTGGACGCGCCTGACCACGGACGACGGACTCGTCAGCAACTCCGTCTGCGCCCTGTTTGAAGACGAGCAGCGCAGGCTGTGGATCACCACGCACGGCGGGCTCAGCGTGTATGATCCCGGGCGAAAAACCTTCCGCACCGTCGACGCGCGCGACGGACTGCTGAACATCCAGTTCAATCCCGGCTCCGCACTCCTCGCCCGCAGCGGTGACATGTATTTCGGCGGCACGAACGGGCTTTCCTATCGCCGCGCGGTTACTCCGGAACAGCATGCCTACACGCCGCCGGTGTATCTGACCGACCTGCGCATCTGGAACAGGCGCGTCCGTCCGAACGAAGAGGGAAGTCCGCTCGTCCGCCCCTTTGCACTGACACGGCAGATCGAGCTCGACCACGACCAGAACATGATCAGCATTTCCTTCACGGCGCTGGAATTCACTGCTCCGGAGCGGAACCGCTATCGGTATTTCATGGAAGGGCTGCATGAGCAGTGGATCGACGCGGGAAACGAACGCACTGCGACGTTCACGAACCTCGATCCTGGCGACTATGTCTTTCATGTCACGACCGCGAACAACGCAGGTGAGTGGAGCGAGGAGGAAACGCTGCTCTCCATCGCCGTCCATGCGCCGTACTGGAGCACGACCTGGGCCTACCTCGTGTACGGCATCCTCGGCATTCTCGCCGTGGGACTTCTGTTTCGCGTACGCGAACGGCAGATCCGTCTCCAGGAGCAGCTCGAGCGCGAGCACCTGGAAGCCGAGCAATTGCACGAACTCGACCGCATGAAATCGAATTTCTTCTCCAACATCTCGCATGAGTTCCGTACGCCTTTGACGCTGATCCTGGGCCCGGCGCAGCAGATCGCCCGACGCGTCAATGAAGACTGGGTGCAGCAAAAGACCCGCGTGATCGCCGAGCACGCCGACAAGCTGCTGCGCTTCGTCAATCAGATCCTCGACCTCTCGCGCATCGAGGCGGGACACATGACCGTCGAACGCCATCCGGGAGACCTCGTGACACTGGTGCGGCATGCGACGGATTCCTTTGCCCTTCTTGCGGAGGAAAAAGGAATCACCCTGCGCTTTGAAAGCGACCGGCAGGAAGCATGGGCCGAGATCAACGCCGAGGCCATCGATCAGGTCGTTACCAATTTCCTTGCAAACGCCTTCAGTTTTACCGACCGCGGAGGCGACGTGCACGTGTCGCTGGAAGGTGTAACACTGAACGGGGCCAGTGCCGTGCGTGTCGGCGTTCGCGATACCGGCTGCGGAATCCCACCGGCCAACCTGCCGCATGTGTTCGATCGCTATTACCAGGTGCGCGAACAATCGCGCGCCGGAGGTTCGGGTATCGGTCTCGCGCTGTCGCGCGAATGGATCCGCCTGCACGGCGGAGAAGTGCACGTCGATAGTGAACTCGGAGTGGGATCAACGTTTCGCTTTACCATCCCTGCGATCCCTGCGGCAGACGCAGCGGATGCAGCCGCAGCTCCGGCCTCGCTTGATGAAGCCATCGCGGGCAGGCCGGCGCCCGACGGAGAGCAGGCAGTCGATGAAACAAACGATGCGCAGCCAGGGCCGGGCTCCTCAGAAGGGGAGGAAACATCGTCCGCTGCCGAGGTGTCGAGCGACGAAGAAACCACCGGTACCGCGGGCCTTCCCGCCATCCTCGTGGTCGACGATCACGAGGGTCTGCGCGATTACATGCGCGACATCCTGCAGCCGACGTACAACGTGCTGGAAGCGGAGCACGGGAAACTTGCCTACGACATGGCGATCGAACACACACCGGACCTCATCATCACCGATGTCATGATGCCGGTGATGGACGGCTTCGCGCTGTGCCGCGAATTGCGGGCCGACGGCCGGTGCAGCCATATTCCTGTCATCATGCTGACCGCGCGCGGAGATGACAGCAGCAGGCATGAGGGGCTGGAGACGGGAGCGAACGATTACCTGACCAAGCCGTTCAACGAAGACGAACTCCTGCTGCGTGTGGGGAACCTGCTTGCGCTCAGGCAGGCCATGGCCGCACGCCTGGCCGAACGCGTCGGGCAGGAAGCGAAACTGTCGCTGGACAACAAAGAATACGTGTCGCGCGACCAGGAATTCCTCGACGCCGCCGTGGCGCTTGTGGACGCACGTCTCGACGACGAATCACTGGCTCCTTCGGACCTCTACGAAGAGTTGGGCATGAGCCGCAGCCAGTTCCAGCGCAAAATCAAAGCGCTGACCGACATGTCACCCAGCCGCTTCATCCGCTCGATCCGCCTCGAACGCGCGCGGCAGATGCTCGTACAGCACTCGGGCAGCATCGCCGAGATTGCCTACGCCGTCGGCTTCAGCAGCCAGTCGTATTTCACCAGCTGCTTCAAGGAACGCTACGACGAGACACCGGGACAGGTGAGCTGATGGGTATGTGACGGATGCGGGTTGAGGAATGTGAGCCTGTTGACAGAGAGAAGCAAATTGAATTGAAAAGGTGCAGTGCCAGACGACCGAACTGTCTGGTCCTGCACCTTTTCTGATGAAGCAAGTGGGAGTTTCTCGACGATTACCTGGGTGAGAGGGTCGTGTTCTCCGACCCTAACGTGTAGCGGCAAAAATGGCGTTGACTTCACCCTTACCGGTGCGGCTGTCAGCGAACCTGTCCACGGAGCGAATGAGCTGGGTTACGACATAATGCGGGCTTGCGTCACAGGCAACGGTTCGAACCAGAGCGGCGATACCGGTGACATGCGCGGCCGATACACCAGCTCCGCTTGAGAAGACGTACCAGGAATCAGGAGATGGAAGATCCATTGACCGGGCAGTTTCGGGACTCAACGCACTGATCACCATATCGTCAATACTGTTGTAGGAGTCCTGTGCGCAGTCGCGTGCACCTCCGGGGGCATAAAGTCGAATGGAAGTCTCACCGTCGGCATAACAGGCAACCGGACCATATCCACCATCCACAGCGCGAATTGTTGGTCCCACGACCAGGGCGCCTGCCGACACGAGACTATTCACGAATGTTGGTGATGAATCCTTCTGATCACAGTTCCCGACCGAAGCAACGACAACAACGCCGGTCGAAATAACGTGGCGCACGGCGACGCTGAACATTTCACCCAGCGCAGTAAACTCCTGTCCGATTGTTCCGTTGTCGACACTGAGATTAATCACGTCGACATTTCCCTCTCCCGCCGCATACATTAATCCATCGATGATATGCGAGATCGACGCGCGACCCTCGTCATTAAAGATTTTGATTCCAACCAGGGTGACGTCCGGAGCGACGCTCGCGATCCCGATGCTGTTTGATGAGATCAGTGCCGATAGAAGCGTCCCCTGCATATGCCGGTCGAGGTAATCGCTGCGGTTGTCCGGATTTGAAGAACTCAGATTTATGGATGCGGTAAGATCGTAGCGACCACGAAGGTCAACATGATCCGGACTGATTCCCGTGCTGAGTATACCAATGCGGGTGTTATGATGTCCACGTGTGGAGTTCCAGCCGGATTCAGCATTTATCTGTTCTAAGTTCCACTGTACGGGAAAGAAGGCGGCATCGGAGGGATCACCTGATGCACTTTCGCGCTGAGAAGATTGTACAGCGACGTTTTTTCCTGGCGTGAAACCTTCCACCCACTGCAGTTCAATGTCACGCTCCACGACGCTGATGCCGATTTGCTTGCCAAGTAACACCGCATCGGCGGAACCGAGACCACTGACACGCACAACTCCGATCGCATCCCATATGCGGTCGATACTACCGCCGACGGCTCGAACATTCGTTTCCAACTGGGGTATGGAACATGTGAAGGAAACAAGATGATGCTGAGAGGCACGAGGTGATGGATTGTTGCCCTTGGCCGCCTTTGACACGGACGGAGCCAGACAAATGAGGAAGGCGAGACATATATATAGTGCGAGACGTGTATGTGAAAGCATGATTGAGCCTCCAATGCATTTAACCTAAACTGTAATCTCCGGAACATGATGCCTGGACGATCCACAGTGAAGAGGAAATGAGAAACCTGTACCACCATACGGTTGCACAGCTGTTCAGGCTGTGGGGGATTCAGATTGTCGTATTACGGATAAGTGACATCCGGAATGTACGTAATGAAAACGCGGATGTCAAGAAAAAAATCCAAAAAATATTTTTTATCTCAAAGCTTCCGGGACCGCATGTTGAGGTATGCGATTTCATGGATCGCCCCCTCAGGTTTTTTTTCATAGTACATGCGAGTGTGAACATCGGCTGCTGGATCCGAACCGAACCGGCTTCACATATTGCTGCCGTAGATGCATTTTAGCGTGTGTTAAAAAATATTTTAGGGCGCCCTAAAATATTTCTTTGTAGCCATTATCCTTGAAATACCGGTATATAAGACCGAGATTTCAAGGAATAATGTGATAGAATTTGACATTCTTCGCTAAAAACCATATATTCCTTGAAAAATCAGCGTAGGAAACCGAGATTTCAAGGAATATTATGATTGCTAGATTCATGGATGTTTCTGCAATACGTACGCACTTGCTTCAGTTTCCTGTCGTAGGCATTGTGGGGGCGCGTCAGGTGGGAAAGACGACACTCGCTCGCATGATCGGTGAAGAAGTTGCAGGTGGGGTTACACATTTCGATCTTGAACATCCGGAAGACAGGGCACGCCTCAGCGATTCCATGCTCGGACTGCGCGACCTCAAAGGACTGGTCATTCTCGATGAGGTGCAGCGTGCACCGGAACTGTTCCCTGTCTTGCGCGTGCTTGCTGATCGTCCCGATCATCCCGCGCGTTTTCTGCTTCTGGGTAGCGCTTCACCCGAATTGCTGCGCCAGGGGGCGGAGAGTCTAGCGGGACGCGTCGTGTATCACGAGCTTCGGGGGTTTTCACTCGAGGATGTAGGCACGGAGAAAGGGAACACACTGTGGCTGCGCGGTGGGTTTCCTCGGTCCTTTCTCGCTCCAACAATAGAGGAAAGTGTGGCCTGGCGGAGAGCCTTTCTGCGCACGTTTCTTGAACGCGACCTTCCCCAACTTGGCATCACAACTTCGGCCGAGACGCTGCGACGCTTCTGGACCATGCTGGCACATCGACACGGACAAGTCTGGAATGCCGCGGATTTCGCGCGCTCATTCGGCATCGCAGATACAACCGTGCGAGACTACCTTGACACCTTGAGCGCAGCCATGGTGGTGCGCCTGATGTCTCCCTGGCATGAGAACCTCACGAAGCGGCAGGTGAAATCCCCGAAAACCTATATCGCTGACAGCGGACTGCTGCACACGCTCCTCGGATTGCAGGATTTCGAAGACGTCGAAAGCCATCCAGTTCTTGGTTCGTCATGGGAAGGATATATCATCGAACAGATCGTACGTCATACGGGAGCGCGCTCGGAGGAATGCTTCTTCTGGGCAACACATGCAGGAGCGGAACTGGACCTGCTCATCGTCCGCGGCCGGCACCGCCGGGGTTTCGAAATCAAACGCAGCAGCGCGCCGCGCACCACGCGCTCAATGCACATCGCGATGCAGGACCTCGGCCTCGACACACTCGATGTGGTCCATGCCGGAGATTCCACCTTCCCCCTCACCGAACGCATCCGCGCGGTTTCGGCGTCTCGTCTGCTCGAGGATATCGCACCTCTGAAATAAAGCAGTTTCCGATGCGGTAACATTGATCCTTGCGCCTTGCGTGTGTACATTCCAGCATTCACCAATGGGTTCCACACGCCATGCCTTCGAACCTCGCAGACCTACTCAGCGCGTATGAGCGCCAGCCGGATCCGGAACTGGCCGCGGCTCTGATCGGTCATGTGCGAAGGGCGTTGCTGGAACGTGATGGAACCCAGATCGCCGACGCCGAGCTCCGTGCCCTGCTCTCCATCGCGTCGAGCACGGGCTTTCGCCGCGCCTTCACCCATGAACAGCGCTATGAGGACTACGAACCCACGATCCGCGCCGCGCTGCTGCATCTGCGCTATTCCATCGGCGACATGCTGGCGGACAGCGCGCGCTTGCTTCCCGACCGCTCCTACCTCGAGGAAGGGGACGGCGAGCGGCGCAGTCTGACGTTTGCGCAAACGGCTCTGCGCTGCGGTATTATCGCGCATGCCCTGCGCGCAGGAATGACGAATGCCACGGCTCCGAGAGTCGCGGTGTTCTCGGGGAACACGCTCGAGGGAGCGCTCTGCGATCTCGCATGCCTCGTCCATCGTATCTTCATCACTCCGTTGAGTGTGCATCTGGATGAGGATGCGCTCGCGAAGATTTTTCGCCGTCTCGAAATTACAACTGTGCTGGTGGATACCGAAGACCGGCTGCGCCACGTTCTGCGCGTTATCACGGCTCACGACCTGGAAGTGACCCCTCTCTTCATCGGCGCGGGAGATCCGGAGGAAAAAGGCGTCGAACGATTCGACGCGTTCGTCGCGCGCAACCGCGAAAAAGCGTTGCCTGTCATCGCCGACCTTCCTTCGAATACCAGCCGGAAAGGCAATGCGCGCAGTGCCTCGGAATATGTCGGCGCAGCCACGGTGATGTTTACATCCGGTTCGACCGGAGAACCGAAAGGCGTCTGCTTTTCACAGCTCAACATGGTGAGCAAGCGTTTTGCGCGCGCGGCAGCACTGCCCGATGTGGGCGACGACGAGACGCTGGTCGCCTTTCTGCCGCTGTTCCACACCTTCGGCCGCTTCCTGGAACTGCAGGGAATGCTGTTCTGGGGCGGACGCTACGTATTCGCCGGGAATCCCGGACGCGAGGCGTTGTTCGCACGCATGCAGGAATTTCGTCCGACCGGCATGATCAGTATTCCGCAGCGCTGGGCCGAACTCCGCGAAGAGGCCGAGCGCAGTGGCTCTCTGGCCGAAGCGGGCGGGGGAAGACTGCGCTGGGGACTCTCGGCCGCGGGTTATCTGAGCCCGGCGACGTTCCGCTATTTCCACCGTGAGGGCGTGGCGCTCTGCAGCGGCTTCGGCATGACCGAAGCCACGGGTGGCATCCTCATGACCCCTCCCGATGTCTACGAAGAAGATTCTGTCGGTATCCCGCTGCCCGGAATAGAGGTTGGGCTCAGCGAAGACGGCGAAATGAAGATGCGTGGTCCGTACGTCGCCGCAGGGCTGCCGCAATCCGCCGACGGCGTGGTGCAGGAGAGCGTGGAGGATTGGGTGGCGACGGGCGACCTGTTTACCCGAAGCGAGAGCGGACATTACCGCATCGTCGATCGCGTGAAGGATATCTACAAAAACAGCAGGGGACAGACCATCGCACCGCTCGCGGTGGAAAATCGCTTCCGTGACGTACCCGGAATTCGCCGCTGCTTCCTCGCGGGGGACGGCCGTTCACACAATACACTGCTGATCGTCCTCGACGATGAAGCGCCCGTCCTGCAGGGTGTGACCTCCCTGCGGCAACGTGAGACGTACTTCAACGAAATTGTGCGTGCTGTCAATGTCGACCTGCCCGTCTATGAACGCATCCTGGATTTCACGCTGCTCGAAAATGATTTTTCGCAGGAAGAAGGGGAATTGACCCCGAAAGGTTCGCTCAACCGGAAGCGCATCGCCGAACGCTACGGCGAAGAGATCGATCGGATGTATCGAGAACGGGCGCGGACCTACCACATCGCCGGACTGCGTCTGCAGATTCCTCTCTGGATGCTGCGCGATATCGGCTGTACCGAAAGAGACCTGGGCGTACGCCCCGAAGGTTTGTACAATGCCGCCACGAAGACGCTGCTGCGCGTCTCGGCGGGACGCAGCGAACAGTACTGGCGTATCGGCGATCTCGAGTATCAGCTCGGCGGCGCTTCGGTGGATCTCGGAAGGCTCTGTCGTCAGCCCGCGGGGTGGACAGGCAACGCCGCCCTCGAGAATTTCCTTCCCTGTCACGAAGGCTGGGATGTATCGCTCGAAAACGTCCTTGCAGTATATCCTCTGCAGAATCTCGAATCCACCTCGAGGCCGCAGGCAGGAAAGGCGCGGGATTCGGAAGCATCGGCACCGGGAGAAGAGAAGGCTGACGCGCGGGCATCAGTCCGAGGCAGTATCGGCACGGCATTGCTGCAGCTGCACCGGCTGCTCGCTCTCATTTACACTGCGGATACGCCGACGGCCCTGCAGCTCTTCGACGATATCGGGGCTGCTCTGCAGTCCGTCCCCCGACGGCATGTATCGCTGCTGCGTACGAGGATCGGCGCCTGTGCCTGGCATCCCGAAGAAGCTGTGCGTATCAGGGCATATGAAACACTGCTGCTGTTCGATCCCGATCCCGGCGATTCCGCACC
>PKTF01000186.1 GCA_002869275.1 Ignavibacteria bacterium
ATCCGATGTGTTTGCATCGGTGTAGAAATACGCGGCATCGAGCGTTCCCAATACTTGTGGGAAATCGATGTCTTCCCAGTGTGCGCCCCTGTCAGTCGATCGCAGTATTTTTGACCAGCTTCCGGCGTAGGACAGATAGAGCGACGTACGGGTTGCGACGAGGTCAAATATCCTGAAATCGTATTCCAGCTCGAGTTCCAGTCGTTGGAGCAGTGGAAAAGGAATGTGCTCCAGGCTCTGCTGCCGGGTATTAAAGCGAAACAGTATCGAACTGTAGCCGTCCGGCCATAGCTCGGGATGTCCTTCGAATGCATACCGACACGCGAGGAAGTACAAATCCTCTCCGTCGGTGACGAGCTTGTAGATATGCATCCGATGATCGCCCATCGGCATCTGTTCCCAACTGGCACCGCTGTCGGTGCTGCGCAGGAGCGTACTGTTCGCACCTGCGACATACAGATCACCATTGGTTGTTGTCACGACACCGAGCAGCATACTGAAATCATGATCAGGATATACTCTCTCGACGCTCTGCGCGTTCAGCACTGCAATCATGCAGAGCAGTAGTGGTGCAAAAAGAAAATAACGCATAGGCCCTCCTTGCCCTGTGAGAAAATTCCCGCGTGCTTCCAACCGTCCGGCCAGACCGTAGAATTGAAAAACGCTCATTACCGTTCTATTAAGTGATGATACTCCTCTTTTAGTCAAATTGCAATGGGATGTATGCAGCACCTTGCCGGACAAACGTGCTTGCTTCGCCAAGGCCGCGTCCAGCTGAAACGTCAACGCCCATTGGAGTATCGGGCGAAAGCAGGTCTATAATCGCAGCACATTCCGCACGAACAACAAGTCTCCGACACAGATCACCGCGGTATAACTGCCCGGATGAATCGTCGACATGTCGATAAGCGCTTCCACCGCTCCGTTCGCGGCAACCGGTATGCTCCGCTCGAGCTGAAGCATCCCATCCATCGAATACAATCTTACTATGCCCGTTGCCGCGTCTCCGATTCCTTCGATCCGAGCGCGGACGGTTATGACGGAAGAAGCCGGCTGCGGGAAAACCTCCACCTTCGGTACACGGCGAACCAGGGGCTGACAAACACCGTCGACGTACACGAGTGTTGACATCGAATCAGCATCCATACAGCATTGCGCATACGCGGTGAAACGGGGAATGGCGACCTGATCCAGCAGCACCTCGCGACTGACGTGCGAACGAAATCGCAGAAGCATGCAGGGATTCGAGGAAGGCGCGAGCGGCTCGCCTACAATAACCAATTTCCCCGGTTCCGCCTCGCGCAATACAAACTGCCATGATAGATCAGCCGAAAGGACGTCGACGAAGGAAAGGATGGTCTCATCGAAACGTACCTCGCCGCGTAGTTGCTCCGCTTGCCCGCCGAAGTACTCCCAGCAGAAGCGGACATCGACATCCTCTCCGCTCGGAGAAACGACGGTCGTATCCATTCTTGCAGTGAGCGTTTCTTCACACTGGCAGATTTCAATTTCATGACCGGAGGTGCTCACGGTGTTCGGACAGCCGCTGCTCAGTATCACGCTGTCGATTTCGATATGGACAAGGCGGCTGGATGTCGCCGCGAGTGCACGGAGCGAAATCCCGACCAGGTGACCGGTCTCCATGCCCGGCTGCACGAACTCCGCGCTGAAACGGTACACTCCCGGACGCAGCTTGTTCAGCTGCACCGTGGTGTTCTGCGTGATGGTGCCGAGCGTGACAGGCACGAGCGCGGTGGGTTCCAGCAGCTCGGGATCCGTCCGCAGCAGAAAGTCGAAGGACAGCGGAAGTTCGCGCGGCACACGTGGATCGAGATCAACATAAATGATACCGCGGTCACCGGGCAGCATGCGTGCTGGTCCGCCAACCTGCAGCGTGAGTTCATCAGGACGCCAGGGGGAGACAAAGAGCGTATCCGCTTCGGCCACTTCACCCTGATACTGCGCGGTGACATGCAGTGCGCGCAGACTATCGGTACAATTCGACTCCCAAGTAATCACGCAATTCTGTGTGAGCATTTCCTCTCCCATATCCCTCAGAAGTGCCGCGAGCTGCGCGGGAGCATACACGCGCTGATAGTATCCTCCGGAACGCCGGGCCACATCCTGCATGATGCCCTGACTGAACATATTGCTGCCATAGCCGATCATGAAAAGCGTGACGCCCTGCGCAAGGATCTCATCCGCGACGTCGAGAGGGTGTTCGCCGGACTGGTTATCAATTCCGTCGGTGAAAACAAGCAGAAATTTGCGCGCCGCGGGATGTGCAGCAAGATCCTGCAGGGCGAGACTCATGGCATGATACAGCGGCGTCCCCGCACCGATGGAGAGTCCGGCAATGGCCGATTCAAGTGCGGGGACATCCCCGGTGAACTCGATCACGCGTTCGCCGCCATTGCTGAAATGATAAATAGCGGCTTCGTCTCCCGCTCCCAACATACGCACGACCGACAACGCCCCGGCCTTCAGGCTGTCGAAAGACACATCCGACATCGATCCGGAATTATCCAGCACCAGCGCCACCGCGGTTCCGGAGGCGGTATCCGGACACCACACATCCGCCGGCAACGTGACACCGTTTTCAATAACACTCAATGAAAGACCCTGCACGCTCAGCAGTCTGCTTCCATTCCACTGCACCGCCGCTTCCATTTTCATGCGTGGCAGGCGCGTGGCGTCGATGGATTCTATCGAGACGCTCAGCGGCTGCGCGGCAGCAGAAACTGCCACCAGTGTTAGAATGAGGAGACTGTACATTCTATGCATACTGATTCCCGATATTTTCAATCTCCATGACATATCGCGTTCGGCTTCCATCCTACGCAGTCCTCAGCCGCAGGCTGGGGACTTCCAGCGCTCCGCGAAGCGGAGCTACTCCACCAGCACCGGCTTCACGGCAACATCCGTACCGCATTGCGCTCGAATGACATACATCCCGGGAACAAGCCCACCCGTGTTCCAGGTAATGACCGGATTCTCATTGACGGCTATTCCGTCATACAGGTCACGCAGTTTGCGGCCCAGCATATCGTGCAGTGTGAGGTGCAAGGCCTGTCCGGCACCGGTGATGCGCAGTGGAATGGTGGCTGTTTCATCATGCCGGATGGGATGCGGATACGGCGTATCGATCATGAATCCGGATACCGGCACCGGTCGACTCAATATACTGTTGATTCCGTTCGTCAGATTGCGGAATATGGAGCGACGATCACACACATAAATCGCTTTATCCCATGCATAGGGGGCGCCACCGCCACCCCGCTCATACATTATGTCTTCGATGGTATTGCTCTTCCAGCCATCGGTGCTGCGACGCAATGCTCCTCCTCTTGTCCGACGGTTGCTCGATGCATAAATATCCGGTGCAGTAAAAAGCAGCGAACTGCCATCCTGCATCACGCGGTACCCCCCTCCCACATCGATACACGTCGGATACAGCTCCCAGCTCTGACCATCATCAGTGCTGCGATAGATATACGACCAATCGTAGAGGTACCCCAGGGTCGAGCGAAACTCCGCCAGCACGTACACTTCTCCATCAGGAGTGAGATGCACCATACGGAAAAAGCTGGATGATCGAACGGTATCCGGCTCAACCAGCACGGGTACCCAATCATCCCAACAGGAGCTGCAGCGCCAAACAGTATCCGCGCCGAACACTCCATCGCCGCTGATCATCCATGACGATGCATGCGGCCGCAACTGCATCGTGTAGCTGAAAGTCGATTGATTGAGCAGATTCTTCACCTTCCAGCTCTCTCCGCGATCCGAGGTCACTACCAGATTGCGCTCAAGGATGATTCCGAAATAATTCGCGTCGGGCATGTCCACAACGGTAATGCCTCCTTTCATCGGGATATCGCCCAGGGCGTTCGCCGAAAGCAAATTCTCCCAGCTCACACCGCCATCGGTGGATTTGTGTACCAACCATTTGTCCTCGGGCAAAAGCGGTGGAACCAGATACCAGAGGGACTCCGTCACCGGGTATATTCTGCAACGCTGGTAATATTCATGAAACATCGGATGGTTCTGGTCCATCACGAGCGTCATGGTCTCCCAGCCATCCGATGTTTTGTAGTATGCGAGACCGTCGTCGTACATGGTTTCCACCATCGCAACACCCACGGTATCGGATGCCATGCGCAGGTCCCAGAACAGAAGCTCCGCTTTGCGAACGAAATCCCAGCTGAGCCCGCCGTCGTGAGTTACATAGATATCGTCGCAGGTCCTTCCACTATTGATCAGTGTATCGAGCCCACCCGCGATGAGATACTCCCCGGCCGCATTATTGCTGATATCCACGAAGGTCCGGAAACCGTCATCTGTGCGAAAGACTTTACCGAAGCCACCTTGTACATAGCCCCGGTTCTCTCCGACGGCAACCGCATCGAGGAACCTGGAAACAGGTGGATACGAGCGCTCAGACCACTGTGCTCCGCCGTTCGAGCTGTACATGATGGGTCCCTCATGCACGAACGCAAGCAGCTCATGTGGCGACAGCCAGATCATTCCGTTGGATTCGATCGGGGTGAGGTCAGGACCCAGCGACCAGTGCTTCCCCCCATCGGTGGTTGCTATCGCTCCCCATGTCGTTCCGTTCCGCCTTGCAATCATTGCAATACGCAAACTGTCGAAGCAGGCCACTTCCCGGTAGTTCCATGGGACCACCGAGTCCGGAAGAGAAATTTCATCCCACGTGACTCCATCATCGACGCTGCGATGCAAAAGCAGCCGGTCGTAGTCGTTCCCCTGAAGGAGAAAAAGCACCCCACCTGCGGCTGCCACGTCATGTATACTCACCGGATCATCATCCGCGGTGGGGATCAGGCGTGGGATCTCCACGAGATCGAGCGAGTTCTTCCATGGATCGTAGCGCAGAAGCGCCGCAAGCTGATGCTCCGGCATGGTACCGTTCCAGAATACCGTAGGTTCGGCAAGCAGATACAGCCCCTCCTCTGTCGCTGCGATATCGTAGAAGCACCAGTCGCGAACACCGGACATCCGGTTCTCCCAGGTCTTGCCGGCATCCGTCGTGCGCAGAAGCATCTGATTCAGTCCACACAGGTAAAAGGTATCACCATTCCAGTGTGTCCCCTCCCGTATCTCGGCATACTCGAAATCGGGGTAGACCTGCTCGAACATCTGGGCGTGGAGGGGAGCAGCCAGACAGATGAGGATAGGGATGAGTAACAACGTGCGCATCATCGTGGTCCTGATTTTGGGAGATTTGTTCCAAACACCGCCTTTACCTTTTACGTCCTTACGATTCCTTCTTCACCTCTTCACCTCTTCACAATTCACTCCACAATCACCTTCCGCCTGCAAACTCCCTTTTCCGACGCCAACTGCAATAGATACGTGCCGGGAGTGACTGCGTGGGTGGACCAGTTCAGATACCGTCCTTCGGGACCGAGTGCGCCTTCGAAGAGCCGACCAATTTCGCGTCCCGCAAGGTCATGTACGGTCATTGTTACCTGCGCCGTGCGATCACTTTGGAGAAACAGCGTTGCGGATTCCGCTGCGCGTGACACCGGATGCGGATACGGCGTACCGATGCTGAGCGGCAAGGGCAACGGTTTCGGTGATTGCACATTCGTGACCTCAGGCAGGGTGATGCGGTAGATGCCCATGCCGGTAGCGAGGTACGCAGTAGTGGAATCCACTGCGACAATGTTATATCCACTCAAATCGACATTCCCGACGAGTGCATGTTCGTAAAACACAGCCTCCGAAACCAGACCGTCCATACTGAAATGCAGAATGAACGGAGATAGCGCACCGCGCATGAAGAATCTCCAGGAAGAGATCATGCCTCCGTTTTCGAGAATGCTGATTCTGTCTGCGCCGTGGGTGGAATGCCCGTCCTGCGTCGCCATCCAAGACTGCCAGGTATCCCCGTCGTCATCGCTGTAGAGGACACGAAAGCGCTTCGGCCCGGGTTTGGATACACCAAGAACCTGTAGCATGTAAATTCCCCCATCATTCAAATGGGTGAAACTCTGTATCCTCCATACATCGTCGATTTCATCCTCCGGCACCACGTACACCGTGTCCCATACGGACCAACTCCCGTCGCTGCGAAGCAGGTGGTATGGTTCGTCGTGATGTGTGATCATCCAGATCGGCTTCCCCGAAGATTCGATGTGGATATCCTGTGGTTTGGTGGAATTGTCCCATTCCTTCTCAATAATCCAGGACCAGGATTCCCCGCGATCCGGGGAATAGATCAGTCCATGCGTTGTCGTGAGTCCAATGGCGTTTGTGTCCGCGGTCGGAATTATTATTTTTGCTTTCACATCCTGCATCTGCAGAACGAGATCCCAGGTGTACCCGCCATCCTCACTGCGACAGAGCAGGGAATCTCCGAAATAGCCTTCGACACCGACGGAATACCAGAGCTGCGGCGTCCGCATGTATGGCCGGTACAATCGGAACGGCGGACAAAGCTCGAGCATGCGGAACCCGTCATTCGTGAAGTAGTAGTTCAGTCCGTGGGAATCGATCTTGGACCCGAGCAGCAGGCCGTTCTCGGCATCAGCCATTTGTGGATTCCCATACATCACCTGAATCATGCGCGATTCCTCCCAGGAGATGCCCCCATCGAATGTGATGGAAATGCGGCCGTAGCGATCCGCGGCGATGAATCCATCTGTCCCGAACACTTCACATTCGACACTCAGATGATTCGACTGAAGGTCAGGCCTCAATGTCGTCCATGTTGTTCCGTTGTCCTGAGAGCAGAAAATCCCGCCGTTTTCCGAGCAGGCGAAAAGCGTACCGTCCTCGCCACAGCCTAGACAGGTGGCTTTTTCAAACGGCGGGTAACCGAGATCCCTCCAGACGTCGCCGCTGTCGCTGATAACGAATGTTCCCGTTTCAAATGACTGCAGAAGAACACGGCCATCACCCAGATACTGGATGGGATCGCCGATCTGAATCTTCGGGCACTCTCTCGCAGCCCAGGTTTCTCCTGCATTGGAGGAGAGGTACAGCGTTGCTCCCTCCGAGCGACGCATGTACACCAGGATGTCGTCCGACCCGCGCACCGTATGGAAAGTGATATAGAATCCCAAACTGTCGGGGAAGGAAAGATCCTGCCAGTGTTCCCCTCCGTCGAGCGAGCGCAGTACGCGCCGTCTGTTGCCGAAGTAGGAGAGATACAGTGCCTGCGATGTCGCCGCGAGGTCATAGTCTGATATGAATTCGATATCCGCGGTATCCAGCAGTGGGAAGGGAACATGCTGAACGGCCATTGACTGCCTTTCGAAACGGAAGAGCTGCCGTTCGTATTCATCCGGCCACAGCTCCGGGCGTCCTTCCGTCTCGTACGGTGCTGCCAGGAAGTACACATCATTCCCGTCCGATGTCAGGTGGGTGATGTGCATCCGATGTTCACCCATCGGCAGCTGCTCCCAGATCATGCCGCCATCCGTGCTGCGGATCAATGTGTTATTCGATCCTGCGGCGTAGAAATCCCCCGCATCAGTTACAGCCACGCCGAACAACGCACTGTGGTCGTAGTCAGGATACACCCGCTCGACCTGCTGAGCGTGAAGTGCCGATGCAAGGATGACGACAAACAGAATACTCAGGGGTTTGCTCATCAGTACGGTCCCTCCAGATGACTCAGGGCCAGAAAAAACATGGCTGTACTTCAACCATACGCCTCTGCCTCACAGACTTTTATATATCACGGTCTTATTATGAGCGTATTGTAGTCTGCAATGAGGTCATAGTCAAGAGTATCCCTCGATACGTCTCCCAGCTTCGCAAGACTCCCTCCTATTGCTCACGCTTCTGCCATAGTCCGAAGGACGATTGCGTATGCCCTGCAACGATGATGGGGAACGAGGCATACGGCATATTGCATACGGCCTACGGCCTAAAACAGCTCGCTCCCCAGCTTTCCCGACATTTTCTGCGTGGTTTTGAAATGCAGCTTTGCGTAGGAGCGCAGGGCTTCGGTGCCGTGGGTGGAGACAATGTGGCGGACGGACTGCAGGATGCCGTGTTCGTTGGAGGCGCCGAGGGGCAGCTTGCAGCCGGCTTTCTCCTCGAGCTGCTTCATGCGGCGGGTGAATTCATCGCGGGCGAGGATGGACGCCGCGGCCACGGCGGGATCTGCCTCCGCACGCACGTGCTGATGCACGGTGATCCCGCGTCCCCTGGTCATCAATGCCCGCTGGATGACGGATTCGTTGGCGAACTTGTCGCAGATCGCATCCTTCACTCCCTCGTGCTGCTCCAGCAGGTTCTCGATCACGCGCGCATGCATCCAGGCCAGGATGCGCTGTGAGTTCTTCCCGAAGGAACTCTCTTTCATCATTTCGTTGTAGCGCTCGGGATTGACCGTGACCACCGCATATGCTCCGTCACAGATTTCGCGGATGCGCCGGGCGGCGGTAGTGATTCCAGCGGCGCCGATTTCCTTGCTGTCGCGCAGGATGACGGACTTGAGCTGCTGCAGGCTGTCTTCGGTCACCAGCACCCCGGCAGCTGTGAGCGGACCGAAATAATCGCCCTTCCCCGACTCATCCACTCCGATCCACTGCCGCACCGAAGGTTTCAGGAACGCGCTCACAAGCGGCTCGTCGCCGAACACCTGCAGTTCCACCAGTTCGCGAAACGGCGTTTTCTTGCCCTGCACCTTGGGCGTGAGCTTGCCCTTGGAATTGAAGTACACAAGGATTTTCACCCGGTCCTTGTTGTTATCGACCTCCGCCTCGACGTTCCATTCGCGGGTTTCTATTGGACCCACCACAAGTCCGGCCGCCGTGCAGCGGTCGAGGATGGTGTTCAGCAGTTCTTCGGCGGGGACGGAAAGGGCGGGCATAGACGAATTGTACTCATGCAAGTAAAAGAATCGTACCCCAACTTAACACCTCGCGCGATTTGACACACGTTTCCCCTCCGCCGTATTTTTTACTAATGAAAACCACTCGCAACGACTCCCCTGTTTTCCATAGAAGATCCACCACCATTTTCCCCCGGCACGGTCTCCCCATGCTGCTTCTGGCCATCGTCCTGACGGCTTGCAACGCCCGGCATGAGGCCGAACCCGTGGAAGTGCTTCCGGAAGAAATCCCTC
>PKTF01000316.1 GCA_002869275.1 Ignavibacteria bacterium
GAGCAGGCGGTCGATACCGGCGATACCGACATCGGCGAAGCGCGTAACGCTGCTGCCGGCGTGGATACAGGCGAGTTCGGCTTCCTCGGCGATACCGAGATCGGACGTGCCGGCGGTGACGATCGCGACACTGCCCGTGCCGCTTTCGGGCGGACGCATGGCGAATACCGCCGTGGACGACCGGCCATAATACCGCGAAGCGACTTCCGGCCGTACGAGATCATTGTATTGCTGCTCGGTCAGGCGCGAGACGAGGATGTTATGCCTGTCATGGTCAATCAGCGTCTGGAGAATTCCCCGCAGTTCCTCTTCACTTTTCCCTGGCGCGTAAACGACTTCAGGAAAACCGGTGCGCTGGCGACGACCAAGGTCCAACCGGGCATAATCTCCCACCTGCAGGTGTTTTTGCTGCAGAGACTGAAGCGCATCGCTGCATTCGGCCGGAGTGATCTCTCCGTCGGTCAGCCGCTTCAACAGGGTCTGTATGGAAATCGCGGTCTCCATTCCTGACAATATAGCTGAGGCGGACGACATGCAACAATGAAATTTCTCACCCGACGGCATTTTGCAGGGAAACCGAAATCAGCGAACTTGTAGCCGACAGCACAATGCGATTACAGATATGATATGGTACACAGAATCGATCAATGAGATCGTCCGGACATTCGATAGTGATATCGATCAGGGACTGACCGCCGAAGCCATTACACGGTCGGGCGCACAGTATGGGATCAACCAGCTTCCAAAGGAAAAACAATCTTCGGCGCTGCTCATCCTGCTCGAACAGATCAACAATCCCATCATTTATATCCTGCTGATCGCGGCGGTGCTCACCGCCTTTCTCGCCGATCCGGCAGACTCCATCGTCATTTTCGCTGTCGTGATCATCAACACGCTCATCGGGTACTATCAGGAAAACAAAGCCGAAGCCGCGATGCGCGCGCTCAAGGATTTGACCTCACCCACCGCGCGCACGATCCGACACGGCACGCAGATGACGCTGCCGTCAACCGAGCTTGTGTGCGGCGACATCGTCCTTGTGGAGTCAGGAACGAAGATCCCGGCCGATATCCGGCTCATCGATGCGCAGGACCTCGTGATTGACGAATCCATGCTCACGGGCGAGAGCCTTCATGTACGAAAACGCCCGGATGCACCCGTTGCCGACGGAGCCGCACTCGGCGACCGCCTGAACATGCTCTATTCCGGTACCGTGGTGCAGCGCGGACGCGGACGCGGTATCGTCGTGGCGGTGGGCGTGCAGTCGGAACTCGGCAAAATCACAAAAACCATCGTCGAAGCTGAAGATGCGATCTCGCCCCTGCAGCTGCGCCTGGCGCGCTTCGGGAAAAAACTCAGTATTTCCATCGGCATCGCTATCGGGGTGATGTTCCTCGCAGGCTGGCTGCAGGGCAACTCCCTCCTGCAGATGTTCCTCACTTCGGTCGGACTCGCTGTGTCGGCCATTCCCGAAGGGCTCCCGGTCTCGGTGACCGTGGCCCTGTCCATCGGTGTGTATTCCATGGCGAAAAAAAACGCCATCATTCGGAAACTCGCGGCTGTTGAAACTCTCGGAAGTACCACGGTGATCTGTACCGACAAAACCGGTACCCTGACGGAAAACGCAATGACCGTCACACGCATCGTTGCCGGCAGCCGGCATTATGAGGTCAGCGGACTGGGATACGACCGACGCGGCAGCATCACCAGCGCCGGAGCGCCGATCGACACCCTCGATCCGCATTCCGCACTGGGCAGAACGCTGTGCATCGGCGCGCTGTGCACGGAATCCCGTCTCGAATTCTCCGGGGATGACGGCGTTCTCATCGGTGATCCAACCGAGGGAGCACTGCTCGCCAGTGCGGCAAAGGGGGGCTGCCACGCGGCAACTCTTCAGAAGTCCACACCCGTGCTTGCCGTTCGCCCGTTCGAATCAGAACTGCAGTATATGGCCGTGACCGTGCGTGATGGAGAGCGTACGCTACTTTTTATCAAGGGTTCGATCGAGAGAATCTTGAATATGTGTGATTCCATGCAGACCGAGCCTGGCGTACAGGCCCTGGATCGCAGGACCATCGAACGTGACGCGGAAACACTCTCTGCCCAGGCCTTGCGCGTCATCGCGTTCGCGTGGAAGGAAATCCCTGAAGGCCAGGACATTTTCGACGACAGCCTGTATCAATCATGCACGTTCAGCGGATTGCAGGGGATGTATGATCCTCCGAGGGAAGAAGCGCGCGAAGCCATCGCGGAATGCAAGCGGGCGGGCATCAAGGTCATCATGATCACCGGAGACCACCGGCACACGGCGAAAGCCATTGCCGAACAACTGAAGCTGGACGACGAACAGATAGACGTGCTCACCGGCGCGGACCTGGACGCGATGAGCGATAAGCGTTTACGGGCGCTGAGCGACATGACGGAAGTGTACGCCCGTGTCTCCCCGATGCATAAGCTGCGTATCGTGCATGAATTGCAGCGTCGAAAACATATCGTCACCATGACCGGAGACGGTGTCAATGACGCGCCCGCACTCAAGGCCGCCAATATTGGTGTTGCGATGGGTGCGGGTACGGACGTGGCCAAGGAAGCGTCGAGCATGGTGGTGTTGGATAACAATTTTGCCTCCATCGCTGCGGCCGTGCGTTACGGGCGTGTCATTTTCGAAAACCTGCGACACATCATTCTGTTTATTCTGAGTACGAGTTTCGGTGGCGTTCTGACGCTCACCGCCTCGATACTTGCGGGCATGCCCCTGCCTCTGCTGCCCGCCCAGCTCCTGTGGATCAATCTTGTCACGGACGGCATTTCCACCTTCCCACTCGCCTACGAAAAGGAACACGGCAACCTCATGCACCGGCCCCCGCGTCCGGTAAACGCCGGACTGGTGCCGAAAGACATGATGTTCACCATTGTCTTTGCAGGTATCATCATGATGCTGGGTACCTTGGGCGTGTATCAGTGGGCGTTGAACACCTACGGATATACCGGCCTGACACCCGACCTGCAGGGATTTCCACTCGAAAAGGCACGTACCATGGCTTTCGTCACGCTGGCGCTGTTTCAAATCTGGAACGTGCACAATTCCCGGTCTCTGCATTCCTCGATCTTCGAGATCGGTCCCTTCGCAAACAAACCCCTGCTGATCGTGATGTTCGTGTCCCTCACACTTCAGGTCATGGCGATACATCTCCCCGGACTCAATGACCTGCTGCGGGTATCACCCCTGTCGCTTCAGGAATGGATCATCTGCATCGGTACGTCGATGAGTATCGTGCTGCTGATCGAACTGCGAAAATTCCTGGCACGGCGCTGGGCGCCGGCAGGTGCCGCAATCAAGGCGTGATTGGTCAGGAGCTGCGAGTGCGGAAGCGACGAAGGAGGAGGGAATTGGATACGACACTCACCGAACTGAAGGCCATTGCCGCAGCAGCGATCATGGGACTGAGAATGCCAATCGCGGCGAGTGGAATGCCGATCACGTTGTAGACGAACGCCCAGAAAAGGTTCTGGCGAATCTTCCTCAGCGTGGCATGCGAAAGCTGCATCGCATCGGCGACTCCGCGAAGGTCGCTTTTCATCAGGGTGATATCCGCCGTCTCCATCGCAATGTCCGTCCCGCTTCCCATGGCGATGCTTACATCGGCGGCAGCCAGAGCAGGCGCGTCGTTGATCCCATCCCCGACCATCGCCACGACCTTTCCTTCATTCCGAAGACGAATGACATGTTCCGCCTTGCCTTCCGGACGCACACCGGCAACGACCTGTACGATCCCCACCTCGGCAGCAATACGTCTCGCAGCCGGCTCCGTGTCGCCCGTCAGCATGATGACGTCAAGTCCCTGACGCTTCCATCCATCAACCACCGATGCCGAACTTTCGCGCGGTGTATCCGCCAGGGAGAACGCTCCGGCGAGATGGCCATTGATGGCGACATAGAGAAGTGTGCTTCCCGCTTCTGAACGAACCCTCAGACGTGCGTCGTCAGGGATACCGATCGCATAACTTTTCATCAGTGCGGCATTGCCGATCAGTACGGCGTCCTCCGCGAGAAAGGAAAGCACGCCCATACCTGCTTCGTACTGAAACGAATCGGGCATGGCGAGCAGCTGTTTCATCGACCGGGCATGTGCGATGATAGCCGTTCCCAGGGGATGCTCCGACGGCAACTCCGCCGATCCCGCAATTCTGAGCAGTTCAAGCGTCTCGATTTCACCCAGTGGAATGATTTCCTCGACGACCGGTGCACCGACTGTGAGCGTCCCGGTTTTGTCCAGCACGATGGTGCTGATGTCCCCGCTGCGTTCGAGGCTCTCAGCATCACGGATGAGAATACCGCGCTCGGCACCTGTCCCCACCGAAACGATGACGGCTGCTGGCGTGGCGAGTCCCAGTGCGCAGGGACATGCGATGATGAGCACTGCGATGAAATGCAGCATTGCGGCTGTGAACGCCGCTCCAAGCAGGAGATACCAGATCAGAAATGTCAGAATGGCTATACTGATGACCACCGGCACGAAAACGGCCGCGATGCGGTCTACGAGTTTCTGGACCGGGGCCTTGGAACCCTGTGCATCATCGACCATACGCACGATATGGCTGAGCACGGTGTCGCGTCCGACAGCGGTGGCTTCGAAACGCAGGCTGCCGTGCTTGTTTACCGTGCCTCCGATGACGCGGTCGCCTGTTTCTTTTTCCACCGGCAGAGGTTCGCCGCTGATCATTGATTCATCGACGAGTGAGGTGCCGGAAAGGACGCGTCCATCGACAGGGATACGTTCACCCGGACGCAGCAGCACCGTATCTCCGACTCGCACGTCCCCCACCGGGAGCTCGAGTTCCGCGCCCTCGCGTTCGACAGACGCAGTGCGGGGCTGAAGTCCTACCAGGCGGCTGATGGCGTCTGATGCGCGATATTTCGCGCGTGCCTCGAGCATGCGTCCGAGCAGTATCAGCGCGATAATGGTACCGGCCGTATCGAAATACACATCCGTGCTCCCTGCCGGCAGTCCTATGGTAGAAGGCAGTATCACGGCCATGCTGCTGTAAAGCCAGGCGCTGCCTGTACCCACAGCGACGAGGGTATTCATGTCTGCCGTCGCGTGCCGGAGCATCTGCCAGAAACCGATAAAAAACCGACGGCCCGGGAACAGCAGTATGGGAGTGGTAAGGATCAGTAGAAGGAGGTTTGTCGTCTCCATGCTCAGTGGCCACGCCGCACGGAAATCTGCCGACATCACCGCCATGCTGATGAGCATGACGGGAAGCGCCAACGCGGCCGCGATGATGAAATCGCGTTTCAGGATGCGCGATTCCTCCGCACGCATCAGGCGGTCATCATCGCCCGGGAATGCAGTCTCGTCCGCCGTGACCTCCGCGCTCGGGAGATGCAGCGTGTATCCGGCTTCGCGCACGGCGTTGGCGATCTCCTGCAGCTGCGTCGTATCATCGAGCACCATTGTCGCCTTGTTCGAGGCCAGGTTGACTGTGGCCGTGGAGACGCCCGGCACTTGCTGCAGAGCTTTTTCCACCCGCAGCACACAACTGGCACAGGTCATTCCCTCGACGGGCAGGTTCAGTTTTCTGCCGGATGTATTTGGGGAGACCTCATTCATGCGAGGTGACAGTGAAACCTGCTGCAGCTATCGCTGCGTCAACTGCCGCTGCACGCTCATCGGTTTTATCGTAAGAAATCGTGGCCGAACCGATCTGCACGTCGTCGACCTGAATGCCTTCAAGTCCGGCAAGTGCTTTTCGCACCGCCATAACGCAGTGGTTGCAGGTCATGCCTTCTATGCGAAGTGTTTCCGTGGTCATGCTGGCCTCCTGTTATATCTTGGTGCTGAAATAACAAATCGCGCGTTATCTCTATTTCTTCATCGCGAAACCGCCCGAAGGAGGGATCAAGGAGTTCATCAACTGGGTGCTGAGTAACGAGGGACAGCACGTTGTCGATGAAATCGGTTACATTCCGCTCTGGGACTTGAACGCGGATTAAGAGCGGCCGTCAAGTACCGAGAGTACAGCGATACACTTTTCTTTCGCGCGTGCGAGCAGGGCCTCGGCCTCACCAGTGGTGCGCAGTTTGAAATCCTCGTCGGTGATGCTGCCGAGATTGATCATCACGTTCTTGTACGCACCCCAGCTGCCCGTTTCGAGCGACTTGGCACCGACTTCGAGATCGGACTTCGAATTGATGTTTCCATGCTGCGCCATCTCTTCCATGGTTTCCCAACAGCTGTCAGCGAGGCGCATGGTGGTCAGCGGCACTTCCACGGCTTTCTTCAGTCCGTTCTGCATCGCCTGCTCGCGAGCCGCCTTCTCCTCATCAGTGTCCTTTGGCATGCCCAGAGCTTCCATGTAATGGTTGAAGGCGTTGGTGTCGGCATCGATCATGGGAATGAGTTTTTCCATGGCCTCGTGAAGGGGCGGAATCAACCTGCGCATCGTACCGTCATGTTCCTCGAACTTGCGCTTGCCGTAGGTCATCCATCCGACCATTGCACCGAGAGCAGCGCCGAGCCCGGCAATGAGCGCTGAAGCGGAGCCTCCGCCCGGAGCCGACGTGCGCGCTCCGGTGAGTTCAATGAAATCGCGTACCGTCATTGAAGCCAGCGGTTCACTGCCCTCTTCCTCCAGCATGTATTCGATGATCCGTTTTTCTGGTACGAACGTGGATACGGAATTGAGTCCGAGGCGTTCGATGACCAGACGAATCTTCTGTCCCTCGTCGATGATGAACAGGTTTTCCTTCTCGATATAGTAGTCCGCAGCCATCAGCATTGCTTCGAGGGGAATCAGTCCGACGAGCTCAGAGCCGGCGACGGCGAGATTGAGCTCGCGCGCATCCTTCGCGCATTCCTCGAAAGCGATGTGCGGCGGTGTAATCGTGTAATTGTCGAGATTCATCGACACCTGGGCAGTGTTGTATTCATCGACGTACCAGCCGATACCCTTCACCGCCTTCAGGCGTCCCGGGGTGTCGTCTCCACGGCCCTGTTCGCGAATATTGAGCGCGATGCGATGGGCCTGCTCCTTGGTGCTGAGGATGTTCACGTTATAGGCAACGAGGAAAAAGCGTGCACCGGTCGCGGTCGCGCCCCAGCGGGGTACGAATTTCGCCGGACCGAAATCAGGCTTCCATTCGGGCTTGGTGATTTTATCCTTGATGGCTTCATATTCGCCAACGCGAATCTGCTTCAGGCTTTTACGGTAGTCCTGGGTCGCCGCCTCCTCGTAGAGATAGAGTGGGACGCCGAGTTCTTCACCGGCACGTTTCCCGAATTCATGCGCGCAGGCCACGCATTCTTCCATGGTCACATTGGCGACTGGAACGAATGGACACACATCCATCGCACCCATGCGCGGATGCTCTCCGCTCTGCTTACTCATGTCAATCAGCTCATAGCCTTTGCGGGCAGCGTTCAGCGCGCCCTCGACAACGGCCTCCGGAGATCCCACAAATGTATAGACAGTGCGATTAGTTGATTTGCCGGGATCGACGTCCAGCAGCGTACAACCAGGGGTTTCACGAATACTTGCAGCGATGGCCTCGATGATGGACTGATCGCGCCCTTCGGAAAAATTCGGTACACATTCGACGATTTTCTTCATGGGAGAACCGAAACAGTAAATGGAACAAGCGGTTACGTCAATTCCGACGTATCAAGAAAATTACCATATCCGCGTCGGAAAAGGAAATTTCATCGATGGTCCGGAGCCCCCCGGGGGCCGAGTGCGAAGCGGGAACAGCGACACCCCACCCTGCGTAACACGACACAGGCATGGCGGTGTGGCATAGCAATCTCTTTTGTGGTATCATGCGGCAAATCCAAGGGCGGCCTGCAGTTCGCATCGGCACTCTTTCGGAGGAAGGAACTCAGGAATGAAAGAAGACAAAAAAACTCTGTTGCTCGTCGAAGATGATTTCGAGAGTCAACGCTACATGGAAGTTCTGCTCAAACAGCAGTACGCATTGTTGTATGCGGAAAGTGCCGATGAAGGCAGGACTCTTTTGGACAGCAAGAGTATCGATCTCATCCTCATGGACATCTCCCTTCGGGGTTCCGAAGACGGACTCGACCTCACCCGACAACTGCGGCGCGATCCACGGTTCTCGCACCTTCCCATCATCGCAGTCACAGCGCACGCGTTTCCGCGAGACCAGCACCTCTGCTTGCAGGCCGGTTGCGACGCCTACTTCTCGAAACCTTTTTCACAGGGAGATCTCCTGCGCGCCATTCGTGATCTCCTGCATCAGGCTAACTGAAACTCCTTCACCGACGACAATACGGCATCGACTTCCTCCCGCAGGTTGTAGAAATGCGGCGATACACGAACGTGTCCGACACGCGCCGAGACAACCATTTTTCGCTGCTGCAGGTGCTTCTGCACTTCCTCGGCCTGTGGATGCCGGAAGGTGACGATCCCGGCACGAAGAGCTTCCTCGGCAGGTGTCACGACGTCGAAGCCCAGTTCCATCGCACGCTCGAACGTGTAGGTGGTAATTTCCCGCACCCTCCGTTCGGCTTCATCGAAACCGATCTGCTCAAAGAAACTCAATGCCCCGTGATAGCCGCTGATTCCGACAGCATTGAAGGTGCCATTCTCATATCTGCGAGCGTCCTCCTGCAGATCGAGTACATAATCGAAAAAATCCCATGCATTCTGAACACTGATCCAACCGACGTGTGACTGACGGATCAGGTCCTGGACTTTCGTCGAGACGTACATGATCCCAACCCCCTGGGGACCCAGCTGCCATTTCTGCACTCCGGAAGAAAGAAAATCAACGGAAACCTTGTTCACGTCGAGCTGCCGCGCCCCAAGCCCCTGGATGGCGTCCACGCTCAACAACGCATCATGCCTGTCGCATATCGCTTTCACTGCGGCCAGGTCGAGAGTGAA
>PKTF01000224.1 GCA_002869275.1 Ignavibacteria bacterium
CGGTGTCTTCGGGTCCGCCGAGCAGGACGAAGCGCAGCCGGCGGTCTTCCGACAGCATGGTGATGAGCCGCACATGCTGTTCAATGGTCATTTTCTTGTTGGGAAACAGTTCCGAGCAGCCGGTGTTGAAGCCGACGGCAACGCCGTCATCGAGCTTCCATTCCGCGCGGCGGGCGGCACAGAACGCCTGTTCTTCATCGCTGAGTTCGAGGATGTATTCGTCACGCTCGTACGGGAGCATCCAGGTTTCGGCGAGAATATCCTGTCCGGTGCGTTTGTTGAGGCGGAATTTCAGGTGGTCGTCGAGCCCCATGCGGAAATTGTACTCCGCCTCCGGATTTGCCGGAACGATCTGTCCCCGCTGCGAAATGGTGAAACCCCGGATTTCAGCAGTGTCGAGCGATGCGGCGAAGGCGCAGGCGTCGAGTGATTTGTCGGCGTTCAGCACCACGTCGAAGTGCTGCTGCTGCAGCGTGAGGCGGCTGACATCGTCCCAGGTGAAGGTCCGGTCGATGAGTGGATTGCCATCCAGCAGCCGGCGCGCATTGCCCCTGGTGATCCAGAACACCTGGCTCACCGGCCACTGGCGCTTGATGCCCGCGAGCTGCGCCGTCGTCATCACCACATCGCCCATCGCGTCGAGATTGATGATCAGGATGCGCGTGCCGATCGGATCGCGTTTCTGACAGGATTCGGTGCAGTTCTCACCCGGGAAACAGGGTTTGTATCCGTTGAAATGCTTGCAGTCTATGCCGTTTTGGTCGAATTGCATGGTCCATACTGATTGTTCAGCTTCTAATGTACGCAAGAGGAGGAAGGAAAGAAAAGGACGTAGGACGTAGGACGTATCGTTGCATGGCGGGAGCCGTGCAACGATGGCTAGGTCGTAGCGCGGGGCTTGCCCCGGCGTAGTCCGCCTTCGGCGGACGAAGCCGGGCAGTTCAATAAATCGAGGAATTTCGCTATCTTAATTAATTACAGTAGAACAGACACGAGCCCGTAGATACATATGACTAGGAAATCCACTCAATGGGCGCTGATTCTGGGTGTCTCATCCGGCTTCGGTGCTGCCGCGGCACGCGAGCTTTCGCGTAACGGATACAATATCCTGGGCGTGCACCTGGACAGGCAGGCGACGATGCCTGCAGTCAAGCAATTGATCGCGGAAATTGAGAGCAACGGGCGTATCGCTGAATTCTACAACATGAATGCGGCCGACGAACACAAGCGTCACGCAGCACTCGATAATTTCGTTGATTCGTATCACCAGGAAGGTCGTGCCGAGATCAAAGTCCTGATGCATTCGCTCGCGTTTGGAACGCTGCGGCCCCTCGTCGGACGCAATGAATCTGAGATGATCAAGAAGGCGCAGCTGGAAATGACCATCGATGTCATGGCGAATTCTCTGATTTACTGGACACAGGATACCGTGCGCCGCGGACTGCTCGGTCGCGGAAGCCGTATTTTCGCCATGACAAGTGACGGCGCCAATCTCAACCTCCCGTTTTATGGTGCGGTCTCCGCGGAGAAAGCGGCACTGGAATCCTACGTGCGCCAGCTCGCCATCGAACTGGGTCCCCGCGGCATTACGATCAACGCGCTCCTTGCGGGAGTTACGGACACCCCCGCGTTGAGCAAGATTCCCGGGGCGAGGAACATGCTGTACGCCGCCGTGGCAAAAAACCCCTTCAACCGGGCCACCACGCCCGAGGATGTCGCGGTCGCCATCATGGCACTCATGCGTGAAGGCACCGAATTCATCAACGGTAACACCATCGGCGTCGATGGCGGCGAGAGCAAGATCAGCTTCGTCGGACAGAAATCGCCCTACCAGTATGCCGATCTCAACCTGCTCGACGAGAGTTCCTGGGATCCGACCGACGTTTCGTGACTTGAAAAATATTTCATAGATCTGTCCCACTAAATCACACGCAACGCATATGAACGCTTTCCAATTCACCGAAGAACAGAACATGCTCCGCGACATGGTGCGCGAGTTCGTCAATGCCGAAGTCAAACCGGTCGCCACGAGTATCGATGAAAATGAAGAGATTCCGCCCGAACTGATCAAGAAAATCGGCGAAGTCGGCCTCATGGGAACGGTCTTCCCCGAGGAATACGGCGGCGGTGGATTCGGCGAGATCGGGTATTGCATCGCACAGGAAGAAATGGGACGCGGCTGCCTTTCGACGGCAACGATGATCGGCGCGCACATGTCCATCGGTACCAACGCCATTTACCTGGGCGGCACCGAGGAACTGAAGCAGAAATACCTGCCCGGGCTGTGTTCGGGTGAACTGCTCGGCGCGTTCGGACTTACAGAGGCGACGGCAGGTTCCGATTCCTTCAATGTGCGCACACGCGCCACCAGGGACGGTGACGACTGGATTCTCAACGGTGAAAAACTGTGGATAACCAACGGCTCCATCGCCGATGTGGTTTCCGTGTTCGCGCGCACCGAAAGAGGCGTGACGGCTTTTGCCGTGGAAACCAAGTGGGACGGTTTCTCGGCAGGTCCGAAAGAAAAGAAAATGGGTATCCGCGGCAGTATGACAAACGCGATTACCTTCAACAACGTGCGCGTGCCGGCCGAGAACATGATTGGTTCAGACGGCCGTGGTTTCCTCATCGCCATGAAAACGCTGGACGCCGGCCGTCTCGGACTCGGCGCCTGCTGCGTGGGTGCGGCCAAGGAGCTCATCGAGCTTTCTTCACGCTACGCCAAGGAACGCAAGCAGTTCGATTCGCCGATCGCCCATTTCGAGGCCGTGCAGTTCATGCTCGCCGAAATGTGGGCCATCACGTATGCGATGGAAAGCATCGTGTACCGTACGGCGGTGGACTACGACAACGGCAAGAAGATTTCCACACAGTCGGCAGCGGTGAAGCTGATGTGCAGCGAAGGACTCGACAAGGTCGCCGACTATGCCGTGCAGATCCATGGCGGCATGGGCTACTCGCGCGAACTGCCGATTGAGCGTATCTATCGTGACAGCCGTATCAACCGCATTTTCGAAGGCACAAACGAGATTCAGAAACTCGTGATCTCGCACGACGTGCTGAAACGCAACGGCAACTGGAATGCCTGATCGCAGCTATTGAAACGTACCGAGCGCCGGGCACAAGCTCCGGCGCTCGGCGTTTTCCCTCCATTCTTCCCGAGTTCCGTCACCAAGCACTTCGAGCCGACCATGATCGAACACGGACGCATCTTCGCCAACGAAAACAGCTACACCACGCCCGTGGATCGCAAAACCTCGATCCTGCCGCCGACGATGGCCTGCTATTCGCGTGTCATCGGAATTGTATTCTCCTCGTCGCGAAAAGCCAGGCGCGGAACCTACGACGGCCAGACCTGGAGTGACAGCAGCATAGACATTTTCAATGCACTCGAAATCGCCGGCTGCCGCTTCGACATTCAGCGCATGAACATCCTGCACAGCTTTGACGGACCGGCGGTGTTCGTGGCGAATCACATGAGCATCCTCGAGACCTTCATCCTGCCGTCGCTCATCAATCCCGTACATCACTGCACGTTCGTGATTAAACCCAGCCTGATGGAGTACCCGGTGTTCAAGCACGTGATGCGCAGCCGCAACCCCGTGGTGGTGTCGCGTGACAATCCCCGGCAGGACCTGATCACGGTCCTTGAAGAAGGCTCCAAGCGCCTGGCCGACGGCATTTCCATCGTTCTCTTTCCGCAGACCACGCGCACGACGCAGTTCGATCCGTCGCAGTTCAATTCCCTCGGCGTCAAGCTGGCGAAGCGCGCAGGCGTACCCGTCGTACCCGTCGCTCTCAAAACCGATGCCTGGAGCAACGGCAGACGCCTGAAGGATTTTGGTCCCATCGATCCATCCAAAACCATCCACTTCACATTCGGCGATCCCATGACCGTTGAAGGCAACGGCAAAGAGCAGCATGAAATCGCCGCCGCCTTCATCGCCGAGCAGCTGGCACGGTGGAGCAACGCGTAAAGCGCGTTGCGCTGTACGCGTTGCGCTGTATGCCGTATGCCATAGGCATATGGCTTACAGCATATGGCATACAGCACCCCACGGCGTAGTCCCACGGGGCGGGACGGAGCCGGGGATGCATTGCTTTTCCCTGAGTACGCGTCTATTTTGACGTGACCCCCACGCTCAGGAAGCTCATCGCCTTGTCACGACGCATCCGTATTGTTTTCCTCACCCTGCTGCTCTGTGCGGTCCCTGCCGCAATGCCGGCACAGCAGGTGGAATCGCTGTGGATTTCCGTAACGGACACCCTTCGCTGGCAGCCGGGCGACACGCTGCAGCTCTCTCATCAGTTCGTGCAGGATGGCAGCCTGTCCCTGCAGACGATCACTCCGTACATACAGCTCAAAGTCGCATCCGTCGACCTCCGCCGGGGACGCGTAATCCTCTCTTCCATCGCATCCACGGAGGGAGACAGCACAGCCGTTCTGTTGACTGCCGCGTACAGGGCGCTGCCGTGGTCCTTCCCCGAACGGTTTCGTCGACGCCTGCTCGTGCTGCGAAACGACAGCACTCTCGGTGACAGTATTCGCGTGGCAGCACCCTCGCAGCCGTTGAACATGGAAAGTATTTTTGGAACTGAGCTCGAGAAGAGCGGGTACATCGGACGCGGCTTCACCGTCGGCTCCAACCGTGACCTGAGCATCAACAGCGGCTTCCGTCTGCAGATGGCCGGGAAACTTTCGGATGATATCACCATCACCGGTGCTTTGACCGATGAAAACACCCCGATCCAGCCCGAGGGAAATACGCGGACGATACAGGAACTCGATCGCGTGTACATCAATATCGCCGGACGAAACATGAGCGCGACGCTCGGGGACTTCCACTTGCGCTATGACGACACGGAATTCGGACGCTACAACCGCAAGCTTTCCGGCGTGCTGGGAGAAGCGCGGCACGGTTCGGCCCAGGGGGCAGTCTCCTTCGCCACGCTCAATGGAACCTATCACAGCCTGCAGTTCAACGGCATCGACGGCGTTCAGGGTCCCTACCGCCTCACCGGGCGCAACGGCGAACAACCGGTGCTCGTGCTCGCGGGAACAGAAAAGGTGTTCATCGACGGCGTGGAAATGGTCCGCGGTGAAAACCATGATTACGTCATCGAGTATGCGAACGGTGAAATCACTTTCACACCGAAACGACTGATCACGGCATACTCGCGTGTCACGGTGGATTACGAATACGCGGAACGGGAATACGTACGCAGCATGCTTACGGCCGACGTTTCCGGCACGCTGTTCGATGAACGCATCACCGTGGGTGCGCGCTACATTCGAGAAGCGGATGACGATGACAGTCCGATCGACCTGGACTTCGACGACGACGACCGCGCATTGCTCGCTTCCGCGGGAGATGATGCGCAGCGGGCCTCGCGCAGCGGTATCACCTGGGTGGGCATTGACACGGCGCGCGGAACGGGTGCCGGACAGTACGTGCGCGTCGACACCGTGATCGACGGCAGTGATTACGCCGTCTATCGCTATGCCCCGGGGACGGACAGCGCAACGTATGTCCTGAGCTTTTCCTTCGTCGGTGCCGGACGCGGAGATTATTCCCGGAAAACCGTCGGCACCTTTGCATTCGTCGGCATCAACCGTGGCGACTATGCGCCACTACGCCTGTTACCGCTCCCTCGGCTGCACCAGCTGATGGATGTGCATATGAGTGCACAGCCGTTGAAGCAATTGACCCTCGGCGCGGAGCTGGGCGTCAGCGACCGCGACATGAACCGCCTCTCCGACGCGGATGACGGCGACAACACGGGCGCGGCATATCGACTCTCCATGAACTGGAAGCCCGAGTCCCGACGGCTCGGCAGCTTCGATGTGTTCGCACGCTGGCGTGAAACCGAAGCGCGGTTTTCTCCCATTGACCGCATCAACGCCATCGAATTCGGCAGGAAATGGGATTTGCAGTCCACCGCTGCGCAGCGCGAGCGCATCGCCGAGGGCGGTGCCGCATGGAAACCCTGGAGCCATACACAGTTTCGTGCTTCGGCTGGATCGATGCAGCGCGGAGAGTTTTCTTCCCTGCGCGTGGACGGCGGGATCACCGTGCAGCCCGGACGGCAGGACAGCGCGCTGCCCGCTCTCGCATACACCATCGAGTACATCGACAGCGACGACCGGCCGAGTGATCTGCGCGGCAACTGGCTGCGACAGCTCGGCGAAGCGACGTACGACGCGGGTTTCGCGCAGCCGCGGCTGCGCGTCGAACAGGAACGTCGCCGCAGCATGATGGGTGAACGTGACTCCCTCCTGCCCAACAGCCTGGGCTTCGTGGATATCCGGCCCGGAATCAGTTTCCCCGCATTCTGGAACATGCGATTCACCGCCGACGTGGGACTGCGCATCGAGGACGCCATGCTTGCAGGCGACTTGCAGCGGCAATCAACCGACCTTCTGCAGATCTACGGCTGGGAGCTGAAGCCCTGGCAGGACCTGAGTTCGTCGGTCAGCATCACCGTGCGCGACCGCCGGTACTCCGACGCCTTTCAACTCGCCGGAAGCAAAGATTTGCAGACCGTTTTGACGAGGGCGCAGACACGCTATGCACCGCTGAACGGCGGCTTGCAGACCGACCTGTTGTACGAAGTCAGCACCGAGCGTACATCGCGCCTGCAGCGGGTATTTCTCAACGTGCCGTACGGGCAGGGAAATTACGAGTACCTGGGCGACCTGAATGAAAACGGCGTGCAGGACGAAGAGGAATTCGAGCTCACGCGTTATGAAGGCGATTACGTATTGCTGACGCTTCCTACCGACGAACTTTTTCCCGTGATCGATCTGAAGAGCAGTCTGCGCGTGCGCCTCCGGCCCCATCGCTTCATCGAAGAGGAGTCCCGCGCCCCGTTGTGGAAAAGTCTTCTGCGCGCGCTTTCAACGGAATCCTTCGTACGCATCGACGAAAAAAGCGAAGAAGAAAGCACGTCGGATATCTACCTGCTGAAGCTGTCGCGCTTCCTCAACGACTCGACCACGCTGCGAGGATTTCAGAACCTGCGTCAGGACGTGTTCCTCTTCGAGCGCAGCCCGGGATTCTCTCTGCGGTTTCGTTTCGACGAACGCCGGGGGTTCAGCCAGTTCGCGCTTTCGAGCGAGCGGTCGTACCGGCGCGAACGCTCACTGCGGGCAAAAACACAGCTGGTGCGTGAAATCGGTTTGCAGACCGACCTCATCTTCATGGACGACCGCGTATCTTCCACGATATTCAGCAGCCGCGCGCGTGACATCAATTCATCGAACCTGATCGCCGATCTCTCCTATCGTCCCTGGAGCACACTGGAAATTGGTTTCGTGCTGGACACGAAATCCGCCACCGACTCGTATCCCGACGAGGCTATCGAGGCATCGATCACATCGCTCACCCTGCGGAGTATTGCGAGCTTTGACGGTCCCGGCCGACTGCGCGCCGAGATCGAGCGCAACGACGTCAGTTTCAGCACCGAGGTCGACCGTTTCCCCTTCGAACTCACCGGCGGCCGGGCCGAGGGGCGGAGCTGGGTTTGGCGGCTGAACTTCGATTACCGGCTGACAAGCTTCATGCAGGCCACCGTATCGTACCTCGGACGTTCCGAGAGTGACCGCGACACCATCCATATTGCCCGTGCCGAAGTCAAAGCCTTCTTCTAGCAGGGAACACGGATCGAACGGATGAAACGGATCTGCGCCGAAAAAGTGGAACGCGGATCTGACGAATGAGACGGATCTGCGTGCTACACCGTCCAGGCACCGTCGCGCATGATGACTTCGTCACGGCCGTCGGGGTAAAACAGCTTGACTTCCGTGGCCACGATATCGGGCTGGAGTGAGTCGACGTACACGCGATCGATATGCACGACCTTTTTCGGATCGTTGAAGGACTTCGGTGAGACGATGCCGCCGAAGTGCTCCGAGCGTCCGAAGGCGATGTGCATTCCCAGCTTTTCGTCCATCAGCAGACTGCCCACTGCCGTGCAGCCGAAATCGGCCAGCACACCGTGTCCCAGTTCGGCGATATTGCCGTAGGCCGGTTCATCCGCGAGACGGGCGCGTTCCTTATCGCTCTCCTCGCCTTCGGTGAGAATTTCGATGGCGCGGTTTTCCACCACCTTGTACACAACGATCTCGCTGCCGAACTGCACGGGGATTTCTCCGTTCGTTCCGCTCTTGTCCCCTTCAATTTCCCCTTCGTACGGCACGATGTACGTTTCACCCGACGGCAGGTTGCCCACGATCTTGTCGTCATGGAACATGCCGCTGCTGGGCGTCGCCGTACGGTGGCGGATATCGCAATCGATGACATACTCTTTCCCGCGTGCCGTGAGCGTAATCTTCTCGCGCACCGCTTCGTCCAGCCGCGTTTTAATGCTCATGATGCGTTCATGCACCTTGCCGTAATCGAGGCTCAGCGCGGGAAGCATTTCCAGGATGAAGCCCGGCATCGTCGTGCCGCGGAAATTGTACTGCTTCGCGAGCATCTTGCACGGCGCCGTGGCGGAGAATTCCGTCGGCGCGATGATCAGGTCCGTGTCCGTCATCACATCGGCGAGCGGCACGGCCATGCCTTCCTTGACGAGGATATCCGCCGTGAGTTCGCCCGGGTTCCCGCCCCAGTGATACAGCGTCTCGGGCAGATCGTTATTGTTGCTGCCGATATTGGGATAGTAATAGATCTCGAGGCGGTCGAGGCCCAGATCATGCTTGAACGCGATCGCGCGCATCCACCAGTTGTAGGCCATCTGCCGGCGCTCGCTCCACTGCTTGTGGTCGGGCACGGCTTCGTCCGGCACATCCGCGATGATCGTCAGGACCTTATCGGTCACCCGTGGCTTGAACACGGTGAGAAA
>PKTF01000404.1 GCA_002869275.1 Ignavibacteria bacterium
AGACATCGCCTCGTGGATGTTGGCATTGACGTACTCATCGCTCCTGGTTTCCGGAACTCGTTATCCTTTACTGCGATACGTTTCAATGATGAGAATACGCATTCTCCTCGTGCAATTCAAAAACCGCCTCACCTTCATGAGGTGAGGCGGTAAATCCCCTCCCTGTATTCTGATCTTCCGCGAGTGGAAGACATGATATCGGGAGAACCTCCATGGCCGCTTTCTTGATGCTGCCGGGGGTAAAAGTACCACATTCGCGTGCTGATATCTTTCACGCATGGCTCAAAACGTATCAGAACCTGCTCAAAACACCGATTTCTTGCCTTTTGTCAAAAAATGAAGAGGTTTGCCATGACGCAGCGATCATTCACAGGGCGGAGATCGGGTGACATTTTCCAGGTGTGGGAGAAACACCTGCTTCTCCTCCTGCCGTTTCTGATACTGCGGCTCGTCTATGGCGAGAAAAACCAGGCTTTCTCTTGACTCTTGCAAAGCAGATGACGATGTTCTCCTGAACACGGGTGGAGGGCCCCATGAAAATCAGATTGTTCTGTACTCTCGTGGATGTCACCCGCATCACACACATATCATCGATTCCCTTGGGGGGAGTCACGCAATCGGAGGGTTCCATCATGATGCATCGTCTTCTCATCTCTTCCTGTTTTCTGATAGCCATCTGCATGCAGATTTCGGCGCAGCAACTGCGCTGGGAGGCTCTGCCGGATTTTAGCGCCGGCGTGTGCCGCGACATGGTGGAAACCCCCGATGGAGCGCTGCTGCTCGCGGGTCCTGTCTCCCTCATCGGACAGGACGGCCGCGGTCTGTTCCGGTTGGAAAAGGGTGAAACGTCGCTGCAGGATGTGTCACCGACCTGGTCACGAATCACGGCTCTGGAAGTCCCCGGCGACGGAAGTCTGCTCTGCGCCAGCGAGGAAGCGCTGTGGAGATCGGAAAATGACGGGCGCAACTGGCGGAAAACACAGGATTCCCTGCGCGGATCCTTCAGGGATCTGCGAAAGCTGTACGACGGGAACTGCTATGCGATCACTTCACGCGGGGCATTTTTTCGCTCCACCGACGACGGGATGTCCTGGGATACCGTCTCCACTTCGCTGCAGCCACGGGAGAACTGGGGACTCCTGGACTTCATCGGCATGACGCCTCGGGGATGGTATATCGTCGCAACAACGTCCTTCAATCCGCGGTTCAGCAGTGACGGCGGGGTCACCTGGCTGCGGTACTATCTCCACGAGGACTCGATCCATGCTACACCGCGACTCCTGTACCATTCATACCTCAGTCCCCATGACGGTGCGTTAATCAGTGCCTGGCAGAGCAGCATCGAACGGCAACCACCGGACTGGCACAGTTACGATATAGTGGAGATACTCCCTGCCGCGGATTTCAGAGATGACGTGGCACCCACAGATCTCATCTCCAATGGAGACAGCACGCTGTACTGCGGAATCGGGACCACGAACTATTTCTTTTTCGGTCACACCGGGGCACCGGATATTCCGCAGGATTCCGTCGGCATTCTGCGCTCATGGGATGATGGCCGCAGCTGGTCCTGGCTGCAGCGCGGGCTCGACGTGCAGTCTCTCCTTCTGACCAGTGACGGAGAGCTGATTGTCTCGACACTCTTCGAGGGCTTCCGTCGCGTCGATACCGCCGACGGCAGCAGCAGCGCGATGCGCTTCGCCTATGGCCATGTCAGCGACATCCTCTGTACCGATGATGCCCTCCTCGTGACAGTGGACAGCAGTCATGCGCAGGGTGTGCTGCGTTCGAAGGACGCGGGTTCGACCTGGAACTGGAGTGACAGCCTGAAGCAGTGGTTTCACGACAGAGCTCCTCAGCTCAGCATGCAGAGCGACGGAACGCTACTCCGTGGCGGACCGGACGGAATGCTGAGCTCATCCGATGGAGGACGGAACTGGTTTTGGGTACGAAATTCCCTGGCAAGCATGGCACGTTTCACCGACGGATCATGGTTAGCGGCGGAGTATATCTGGCCCTGGCAAAACCGCACAGAGTGCACGCTGTACTACTTCGATGCGTTCCTGCAGCTAGAAGATCGGTTTCCTGCCGAGGGCATGGGGAGAATCTACGATCTGCATGTCGGATCAACCGGGCTCGTGATCGCCGCTGCGGACTCGGGATTGTTTACCTCATTAGACCGCGGGCGCTCCTGGCAGCAGCATCGCACGGAGGTTGTGACGCGTCTGTTTCCTCAACGCGACGGCAGTCTGCTCGCAGGGACGCGCGGCGGGTTTTTGGCGTCGGGTAATGGCGGTGCATCATGGACGGAAATCCCCGTCTATTCGGAGTTCATGGTCCATACAGTGCTCAGGTACGATGAGACGATTATCTGTTCCTGTTCGCGCAGCTACGATGAACGCGGGATACCGCCCCCGGGTGACAGAACCGGAATCATCCGTTCGGTGCAGGGTGGTGAGTGGTTCGGAGTGATGGAGGGGTTGCCCACTCCGGAGATCACGTGCCTGGCGATGGATGCACAAGGGGTCCTGTATGCCGGTACCCGGGGCTGCGGAATGTTCCGCAGTACGGAGGCTGTGACAAACCTGCGCCATGAAGAACTGGCCTTGCCGCATGCTCTCGAAGTGTCGGTCTATCCGCAGCCCCTTGTATCACAGGGGAGCTTGCGTCTTCGACTGCCAGCGAGATCGACGGTCTCCATCACGATGCGCGATCTTCTTGGCAGGATCGTCCTCCCGACCCGTTCCTGCAGTCTGACAGCCGGGACAACCACACTGCCGTTGAACGTCTCCGGGCTCGTCCGAGGTATCTATTTGCTCGAGGTACGCTGGAAAGGCACCCTGCGGTTGCTAAGCGTTTCCGTGCTCCCGTAAGCATTGAGCGATGTCTGTGCCTGTGAGCCAGATTTGCTTCCGAGCGGTCGATTATTAGATTCGCCTGCATTCCACAGGCTGCGATAATTTCCGTCAGTCTATCATATACCCGCCTCGACACAGCCCCGCACCCCCGGGGCTGTGTCTGTTTTTCGGTCGTTCCGTCCCCCCTTGTGCCCCCATCCGCACTGGTAGATTCCGCATAATCGTTCAATCCAACCCAGATTCGAGGATTTCAGTGTTATCCAACAGAGCATTGGAGTAATGTTAACAAGCTGTAAGTGAATCGTAATCGCTCTGTAATGGTGAATTCAGGCCAGTGAAAGGTACCCCTCCTAGATTTCATGGTGAACGATAGGTACTCCCCACTCCGGAGATGCATGATCGGAACCATAGAGATTTTATGGAGGAAGTATGAACAGGAAGTATGAAACAGGTTGGCTTCGAAGAGGGCTTTTGCCCGTCGCACTGACGATTTTTCTTGGACTTGTGCTCGGACTGTCCCCTGCCTTGGCGCAGGAGGACAGCGGTGAAGGCGGCGACAGCTACGTCCTCGCCCATGACAATCCTGCCGTCATCCATACGATGGAAGTGCAGGACAGGCACACGGATTACCTGATGGATATTCCCGGCGTGGTGGGTACGGGTACCGGCATGAACGAATATGGTCAGCCGGCCGTCATCATTTTCACGCAGCATGAAATCGGGAACGTGTTTCTTCCCACGCAGCTGGAAGGAATTCCTGTCATTGAAAAGGTGCTTCCGGACCTGGGACCGGCTTCGGACGGAAACGGTAACGGAGGCGCACAGGGTGGCAGCATTTCCACGAGTTCAGGGACCAACACTGTCAACGCGCTCACGCAGCGGTTCACACGTCCGGTCCCGATCGGCTGCTCGACGAGCAACTGGAATGAATGCGTTGGCGCCACCATCGGTGTGCGCGTACGAAACGGTACGAATTATTATGTGCTCTCGGCGAACCATGTATTCGCCCGCAATAACTATGCGAGTCTCGGTGAGAAAATCGTGCAGCCGGGTCGCGGCGATGTAAGCTGTGCCTATATCACCAGCGACGAAGTCGGTCAGCTCGCTGACTACCAGCAGCTGGTTTTCTCCTATAGTGCCAGCAACACCATGGATGCTGCCATCGCGACAACCACTCCCGCACTTACGGGAACCGCCACACCGCTCGATGGCTACGGCACACCAAACAACGTGACCAAGCTGGCCTCTATCGGCATGGAAGTGCAGAAGTACGGCAGAACGACGGGGCTGACCGTCGGCAAGGTGTACGCAATCAACACGACCGTAGTGCTCAGCTACAGTGTCGGCGGCATTCGTTTCGTGAATCAGATCGTCGTCGAACCGAAGAAGAAGAACTCGACGTTCGTAGATGGTGGTGACTCTGGTTCCCTGCTCGTGACCAACGACGCCAGCGTTAATCCGCTCGGACTGGTATTCGGCAAGAGCAGCAACTATGCAATCGTCTCGCCGATCGATCCCATCCTTCAGCGTTTCAATGTTGAAATCGACAACGGTACATCACCGCTTCCCGTCGAACTGGAATATTTCTCCGGTGCACTCATGGGTGATGACGTCCACCTGAAATGGCGTACCACCACCGAGCTGCAAAACCACGGTTTCTTCGTCCAGCGTTCGCAGGACAAGGACCGCTGGGAAGACCTCGAGATGATTCCGGGAGCCGGCAACAGCAGCATCCCGATTCAGTACAGTTATGTCGACCGCAACGTCACGAACTTCTTCGGCGGACAGCGTCTCTACTACCGCCTGCTGCAGGTGGATCGCGACGGCACCGAGACGTATTCATCAGTTCTCGATGTCGACCCGCTGCCACGTGCGGCTTCGATGGTGGTCTTCCCCCATCCGGTGCGCAGTTCGGCAAACGTCCAGGTCAATGTGACCCAGGACGTACCCGGCGACCTGCACGTATACGATGCCACGGGAAGAAGGCTCGATCAGTTCTCCAATACACTGCCGGGTACGACCGGCACATACAACGTCCCGCTGCAGATGGGTGATATCGGTCCGGGTAACTATTTCCTGGAATACCGTACAGCCACCAGCGTGCTGCGGAAACGCATACTCGTGGTGCGATGATCCAGTGGGGGAGGGATGGAAATGGAAGGAAGTTTTGGAAGGAAAGGAGTTGTAATCATGCCCTACACAGATCAACAGACCACATGGCCCCCGGTGACAGCCCGTGAAGCGGCGCTCATGACGCGCATTGCGATCGCCCTCATTCTGCTGTTGCTGCTGCCGATTCTCGTACTTGCCCAGCCGGTGCCGCTCACCACGACGAGCATCGCGGGACTGCTTGACAGCGAGATCGCCGCCATGCATGGCAAGCGACTGTCGCTGATGAGTTCCGAAACGGAGTCACGCGACGCCGACGCGCAGAAAGCTCTGAAGCTGCGTCCGCTCATGCCGCAGCCGGCGTTTCCCCGCGCGTTCCATGCCATGCCGGTGTTCGAGTCCATGCAATCCCTCAATGCCGCGGAAGTCTTTGCATCCTCGGCTTCATCGCGCTCATCAGCCGCCGCGTTGTCCGTTTTCTCCGGCGCCCGTTTTCGCGATGTCGTTCAGCTCCACTGGGAAGCAGCATCCGTTCCGGAAGTGATCGGTTTCCAGGTGGAGCGACGCTCTCAAAAACACAATCAATGGGAAATGGTGGGTTACGTGCGCAGCAGCGCACGTCCGCACACACGCGAGCAGTTTACATTCCTGGACCACCTGGGCGATGAAGGCGTGGCATACTACCGTCTGCGTCAGATCAATGCCGATACGGAAGGAAGTGTATCCCCGGTGATCAGCGTCACACCGGACAACGTGCTTCCCTCATTTTCCCTGTGGAAACACACCATGCAGCCATTCCATAATTACGGGACGGTGTCGTTCGGACTGAGCAGCCGCACGGCGGTCAAGCTCACGCTGCACGATCGCTTCGGCAATACCGTGGCAACCCTGCTCGACTATACGACCATGGACAAGGGACACCATGTTTTGCCGTTCAGCAAGGCGGCACTCCGCCCCGGCCTCAACACGCTTCGCCTGCACACGGCCGCAGGAATACAGCATATCAGGGTAAAACACTGGTAGAGGTAGCATTCTCACCTGTGTAAGGCAGAGGGGTCGGTTTGCTCACCGGCCCCTTTGCTGCGTTATAGGGACCGGGCGCTTGACATTGCAGCAAAGTCTTGTATATTCAGATACGTTAATCCATAATTTTCGCGACAACCGTTTCCCCGATTCCGGCGCTCCGCCGTGTTATCCCGTGCACCACATCCGCAGGCACGCGCAAGCCTGTGCGTTTCGGTGTGCGGCCATCTTTCTCTGAGTCCACGGCAGCCCGGGAAACACCATGACATGACGTTCACAATCCCATAGAAAGGAGATGAGCTATGGTTGGCATTGTTGGATACGGGACACAGATACCGCGGTACCGCATCCGGGTCGAGGAAATAGCCAAGGTGTGGGGTGCCGATGCCCCGGCATATCGTCGGGGGCTGAACCTGAACGAGAAATCCGTCCCCGCGCCGGACGAGGACTGCGCGACACTCTCGGTCAACGCCGCGTGGAACGCCGTGAAGCGCGCCGGCATCCATCCGCAGCAGCTCGGTGCCGTGTATGTTGGGAGCGAATCACATCCGTATGCGGTTAAACCCACGGGTACGATTGTGTCGGAGGCGCTCGGCGCCTGTCCCCACGTGCATACGGCTGATCTGGAATTCGCCTGCAAGGCGGGGACCGAGGGACTGTTCATCGCGCTCAACGAAGTGCAGTCGGGGATGATTCCCTACGCCCTCGCGATCGGTGCGGACACCTCGCAGGGTGCGCCCTCGGATGCGCTCGAATATTCCGCCGCCGCGGGTGCCGCTGCGTTCGTCGTCGGTGCCGAGAACCTGGTCGCCGAACTCCTGGACACCCACGTGTTCATGACCGACACGCCGGATTTCTGGCGTCGCGAGCATACGCATTATCCTGAGCACGGCGGTAGCTTCACAGGCGCACCGGCGTATTTCAAGCACGTGACCGGTGCCACGAAAGGCATCATGGAAAAAACCGGGATGAAGCCCGAGGCCTTCGACTATGTCATTTTCCACCAGCCCAACGGAAAATTTCCGGTGATCGCTGCGAAAAAGCTCGGTTTCAAGGAAGCACAGTGGACCCCGGGCCTGCTTTCGCCGACACTCGGGAATACCTACTCGGGCTCCTCGCCGATGGGTCTCGCTGCCACTCTTGACGTCGCCGAGCCGGGGAATCTGATTCTCCTCGTTTCGTACGGTTCGGGTGCGGGCAGCGACGCTTTTGTGTTCCGCACGACTGAGCGGCTGATGGCCGTACGTGATCTCGCCCCGCTGGTGCGCCGTCAGCTCGACGAGCACCGGCAGTACATCGAGTACGGCACGTACGCCAAGTTCCGAAGAAAAATTCTCAAGGCGGAATAGGAGGTGCACATGAGAGACGTAGCGATCATCGGCATTGGAATGATGCACTGGGGCGAGCTCTGGGAGAAGTCCATCCGCGACCTTTGCGTGGAGGCCTCCCTCGCCTGCATCGAAGACGCCGGCGTCGACCACATCGACGCCATGACCATCGGAAGCATGTCGAGCGGGCTGTTCACCGGACAGGAACATCTCGCGAGCATGGTACCCGACTATCTCGGAAGAAAACACCTTCCCGCTACACGCGTGGAGTCGGCATGCGCCTCGGGCGGACTCGCCGTGCGCACCGCCTTTCTCGAAGTTGCTTCGGGCATGTCGGACTACGTGCTCGCGGTCGGCGTGGAAAAGATGACCGACGTCAGCGGAGGCATGGCCACCTATGCGCTGGCGACGGCATCGGATCAGGATTACGAAGCATTCCACGGCGTGACGTTTCCCGGGCTGTACGCCATGATGGCACGAGCGCATATGGAACGCTTCGGCACCACGCGCGAGCAACTGGCGCAGGTACCGGTGAAGAACCATGCCAATGGCAGCAAGAACCCGCACGCGCAGTTTCCCTTTACCGTCACGACGGAACAGGTGATCGGCAGCGTCATGGTCGCTGATCCACTGACCCTGCTTGACTGCTCTCCCATCACCGACGGTGCCGCCGCCGTGCTGCTCGCTCCGGCGGAGAAAGCGCGCAAACTCGGGAAGCATCCAACGACTGTCATTACCGGTATCGGACAGGCCACCGACACCATCGCACTTGCTCAGCGCAAGGACCTCCTTCAGATGGGCGCCGTGGAAGAAGCCACCCTGCGGGCACTGTCCATGGCCGGAAGGAGCATCAAGGATATCAGCTTTGCCGAGGTACACGACTGCTTCAGTATCGCCGAGATCATGGTCATCGAGGCCATGGGTGTTGTACCTGCCGGACAGGGTGGTCCGGCGACTCTTGATGGATACACCGCGATCGAGGGTGCATTTCCGGTCAATCCCTCGGGCGGGCTCAAGTCGAAAGGACATCCTGTCGGCGCCACAGGCGTCGCCCAGATCATCGAGGCCGTCACCCAGCTTCGCGGTGCGGCGGGCGAACGACAGGTCGCGGGCGCGACGGCCGCCCTGACGCAAAACATGGGTGGTTCAGGTGGCAGCAGTGTCGTACATATCGTGGAGGTGCAATAATGCAGGTCCCAAGATTCTGGAGAGAAATCCCCCGCTATTATCGGCTCGAGGCCGGTAAATGCTCGGGCTGCGGTACAATCGCATTACCTCCTCGACTGGTGTGCGCCGATTGTGCCGGACGAGAATTCGAAACGGTCACGCTCTCGGGCCGCGGAACGCTGCAGACGTTCACCATCATCCGCATTCCACCCGAGGGTTTCGGCGACCAGGCCCCCTATGCCATCGGCATCGTGGAGATGGAAGAAGGTGTGCGCCTGATGGCGCAGATCACGGACTGCGACGTCGAGCAGCTCGGAATCGGAGACAGGCTGGTAACGAAGTTCCGAAGAATTCGCGAGGAAGGATTTACCGGCGTCATCATGTACGGCTATAAATTCGTACCCGACGTCGGACTGTAACCTGGATTACAGTTTCGGTCCGATCTGCAGTTCCGGCAGACCCGGCCGCTGAATATGAACGGTTTCCCCATCGTCGTCAAAGCGAATGGGCAGATCGGTCACTCCGATGAGAAACACCACGGCACTCAGCTGCGGCATGAGTGCGCGGTTCTGCAGTATGACAGACTGCCGGGACTGTTTTTCACCGAAGGCCGGGTAGCATTCGGTTTCCTGGATGATCAAGGATTCGGGGCCGAGCGTCTGCATGATGACTGTGGCATCGCCAAGGCGGATATCGACGCGTCCGGTTGTCGCGGCAATGTCGGCGTCGGGATGGAAATGGAAAAAGCTGCGATACTGATGCGTACCCTTTCCGTGCAGCCAGTCGATCACCGCGATCCACTCGTCTCCACCCATCACCACCGCGCGTTCGTGTGTCACCGGCTTGGCGAGTCGGCGATACCCGTCATGCGCCCCGTGCAGCACCGTAATGCCGTCCACCTCTTCATGCGAGGCATGAAGGATCTTTGCCCTCCGGCCCACCCGGAAGCTTTTCCATACCTCAGACTGCTCCACCCCGTCAATTTCCACGGTACTGTGTGCCGCCGTGCTGCGTGAATAACTGCGTTCACGGGATTCACGGTAATGGAACACGCCGGTGTCGGTTACCAGGCGCCGATTATCGAGCGACCACTCGAAGCCCAGGGTGTCGCAATGCGCATGACCGGGCTGATAATCAGGACCGACGTTCCCTGCGTCGAACACGATCCAGTTCCGTGCACTACTCGCGGTCAGGAGTCCCGAGACATTCGCGGGCTTTTCCGACGCCGCGGCCCGCGGCTGATGCGCATCGGGTAAAGTCCACTCCATCTCAGCACAGAGCTGTGTACCCCGCTGCAACACCTCACCGGTGCGAAGGAAGAAGCTCCTGGTGCTGTCGTTGAAATACGGGATCTCACCATCGGGATGGCGCATGCGTTCGAGGAAGGCCGTCATCGATGCGGCCGCCTGCGCGAGTTCTTCCGGGACTGCACTCTCTGCCATCGCGATGGCTTCCGCCATATCGAGAACGTCGCTGAGCATGGACACATGGTACATCGGACTCCGTTCAAAATGACATCCATCCGCCAGCACCTGTTCGCGCAATTCACGACCGAGCAGCTTGAGCCCGATCCGCCGCGCCTGCGCGCCGGTTTTCGTATCGAGGAAGAGTCCGGACAACACCATCGCCTTGATGTTGCGCAGCAGGTGGTTGGCCATGGTTCCCTTCTCCAGGTTGCGCAGCAGAGAGCGCGTCATGGCTTCCACTCCCCTTGCAAGCTGTTTCAGATCTGCTTCCTCCGCGGTTCGACCGGACTCCAGCGCCCTCGTATACAGCCGTATCCACGCTTCGATACGAATTGAAAGTACGTACGGATGCCAGGAGCTGCGGCGGACGCCCGTTCCGGTGGCGGGGTAAAGACGTTCCCAGTCCGCGGTGAAACGCAGAGCCTCATCGAGAAGCCCGGGAGCTGCATCCTCCCTGTCGAGCAGTGCGAGCAGATAGTCATGGTAACCGAAGTGAAACTGCCACAGCAGAGGCTGTCCGGCCACGGCCGACCGGATGGATCCGTCGTCCGTCGGCAGCGTGAGCACATCCTTGAGGAAACTGAAGCGCCGGGCATTGAGGTCGATGTCTTCACAGTGGTAACGCGACCCCAGCCGTGCGATCGGCGACACCGAAGCATCCTCGCGCACATCTGTCATGAGCTTCGAGGTGAGGCCGGTGCGATCGAGCAATGAGACAAGTCCGCCTTTCACGGTCCGATGTACACGCCAGTAAATCATCGACGGACGAAGATGAACGAGAGACCAGAAGACAACAGGCAGATTCGTGGCCATAGAGTTTCAGTTTCCTTGTATCATGGGAAGCGCGTTTATCCGCGCAGGCGCTGCCTCGCCTTCGGCGAAAAGGCCAGCAGCAGCAATGCTCCGACAAAAGACAAAAGGCTTGCGTCGAAACAGATATTTGCAAGATACAGATGTTTGAGCAGATCCCGCTGCCCATCTCCGAACACCTGCATCCACAGTTCGGCGAGTGTCGCCAGAGCGAGCACGACAGTCACACGCGCAAATGTCGACAGCAGCCGGTGCCGTGCATTCCACAACGGCAGTGGCAGCAGCGCGAGGAGAACCAGGACGATGATCAGGGCATACCCTCTCGGGAAGATGTTGCGCTTCAATGTCGTCCAGACACTCAGGGGCGTTGCTGTTGCAGCCGTTGCAGGGAGCCATGCAGACCAGGGACGCGAGGTGCCGGGGTCGTTGTACAGCACGCGTTTCGACAGGTGTGTCAGCTGCGAGCGTTGCATGCTGTCCGCGGCAAACACCAGCATATCCCATGCGATTCCCGGTTCATGCGCGATGATGTCGAGCGCGACTCGATGGTTCATTTTCGGACGGTAGCGTTCCATTGCCTCAATCCCTTCATCACAAAAGGCGTGATAGCCGATGTATTTCGCACCGTCTCCCATGCTCAGCCGGTCGAGATGTTCCTGCGGACGGTCGCTGAACACGAGCGCGCCGCAGTAAATGCTCTGATAGGCGTTGACGATACGCGAGTGATACAACGTTGCCTGCAGCAGCGAAAAACCTACTGGCAGAGCGACGATGAAAAGGGCGTATGAAATCACGCGGCGTGGGCGCTGCCTGAGCGATTCCCACGGCAGCAGCAGCAGCGCGCCGACCAGTGCCCAGTGCACGTTGCTCAGCTTGGCCGTGGTCATGAAGAACACCGCCAGCATGGACAACCAGGGTCGCGCTCTGCTGTGTCCCTTTCCACGATAGTAGGCGGAAGCGATGAGAATGAGCAGTAGTCCGATCAGGGATGCCGGTTCCTGGAAGAGGCTGGTGAAGTAGGCGATGTAGTCGGTGTTGAAGCCGATAAGAACCAGCGGGATCCCGGGAACGAGATACAGCACCGGGGCAGCGGTCTCCGCCTCGCGGTCGACCCATCGCAAAAAGAGCCAGACGAACAACAGTACCACCAGCCGCGGCGTCACCGAGATGAATGGGAGGTACAGCGTATCATGCGAGTACAGCAGCAGATTGAGAAACAGTCCGGGAAGCCATACCAGGAGAATCGAACTGAGCCAGCGGCCGGTCATCGGAAAGTCGAGCTTCCAGAACATCGGCAGGTGCTTGAAGAAACGTTCTTCATGTGCCTGCGTCCCTTCGGCCGGCCAGTTTTCGACAAAGCCGCTCGGAGCCGAGGTCATCCAGACCATGAGGCGCGAGTAGTCACCGCTATCCGCGAGTCCCACATGCAGCTGCACGGCGCTTCCGACGAGCAGGATTCCAAGCAGGATGATTTTGAAGGCGCGTCGTGCGCGCGGAACTGCTGCTGCGGGTTTCATCACGCGTTATCCTTTGATGCGACATTCGGGAGTGCGTCGGGATCCGCCGTCGGAGTCCAGTCTCGGTGATCGGCAAACTGCTGCATCCAGTGCTCAAAGACCAGCAGGGTCCACAGCTGCATGCCATGTTCGCTGCGTCCCTCTGCGTTGGCATCGATCATGTGTTCGATGCGGGCGGACGAAAACAGTCCACGTGCGCGGGCAGTTTCCCCGAGCAGGATTTCGCGCGTATACTCGCGTAGGCTGTCACGCATCCACCCACGGACGGGCGGGCTGTAACCGGTTTTCGGCCGCTGGAGGATCTGATCGGGAATACGTCCTTTCCATGCGCTGCGCAGAAGCACCTTGCGTTCGTCACGGCCTCTGATTTTATCCTCATCGGGAAGCATCATGGAGTATTCGACGAGCCGGTGATCGAGATACGGAACGCGCATCTCCACCGCGTTGGCCATGCTCGTCTTGTCCATGTTTTCGAGATTCAGTTCCGGAAGAAACGTGCAGAGATCCACGGCCAGCATACGCGAAAGCGGCGACAGTCCGTCGGCCTGCGCGAAGAGCTCATTGTGGAATCCGTACAGGGATTCCTCGTCTGCATGTCGCTGCAGGTCGGACGTGAGCAGCGCATGAATTTCCTGTTCCCTCCAGTAGGAGGAATACCCGAGAAAGCGATCGCGGAAAGGTCGGTGCAGGTGCGCCAGGAGCTGCGCCGGCCGGCGGCCGCGTTCGGCGGAAAGAAGTCCGCTGCGCATTGCGGCCGAAACGCCAACCGACGCCGCGCGCATGAGAGGTGCGGGCAGCCAGCGCATCGATTCCCCGAGCAGCACTGCGGGGTAGCGCGGGTAGCCGGCGAAAATTTCATCCGCACCCATGCCGCTCAGCAGCACTGTCATATTCTTCCGGGCAAGGCGTGTCAGGGCGAGGTTGGTGACGATTGTCGGATCCGCCAGTGGTTCGTCGCAATGCCAGACGGCTTCGGGAAGCAGGTCAGAGACCGCCGCTTCCAGCACACCTTCATCCAGCGACACTCCGAAGGCCTCCGCAGCCATGCGGGCGTAGGGCAGGTCGTCCTGAAACACGTCGCGTGCCCGGCTTTCCCGTGTGTATGTCGCGGTAAATGCCTGCGGCACGTTGCCATGAGCCGACATCTCGGCGAGCATGATGGTCGAATCCACTCCGCCACTGAGCAGCAGTCCGAGCGGCACGTCACTCACCAGCTGTTCGCGCACCGCATTGCCCAGCAGAGATCGAAGCTCCTCCTCGCGCTCTTCCCTGCCCAGTGATGTTTGTGCGATCTGTTTCCATCGCGCTACCGGATCCCAGTACCGGGTTGTCATGAGACGCCCGTCACGCCATACCGCGCGTGTCCCCGGCTCCAGTTTACTGATTCCCGAAAACAGGGTTTCGTTTCCGGGGATCCAGAGGAAGGCGAGGTAACGCGGGAGCAGGCGGAAGTCGGGCTGTCGGGTTTGCGGCAGTACGGCGGCGAGTGCCTTCGCCTCGGACGCGAAATACAGCGTCTCGTTGTGCTCGGTGTAATAGAGCGGTTTGATCCCAAGGTGGTCGCGCACGAGCAGCAGCCTGCGTTCGACCGTGTCATAGAAGGCAAAAGCGAACTGTCCGACGAGCCTGTCGGTTACCTTGTCACCCCACTCGACGCAGGCGTGCAGCAGCACCTCGGAATCGCTTTCGCTGCGAAACTGATATCCCGCCGCGATGAGTTCGCTGCGCAATTCGCGATAGTTAAAGATCTCACCGTTGAATGCGAGCACCCAGCGTCCGTCGGAGGAGAGCATGGGCTGACGCGCGTTGTCGGAAAGATCGATAATCTTCAGCCGGCGATGTCCCAGACCGGCTTCCGGACCGGTCCACACCGCCCCGTCATCCGGGCCGCGGTGGACGAGCATCTGCGTCATGACGCGCAGCGCCTGTTCGTCGACGGATCCGATCATGCCGGCGATACCGCACATCAGGCGTCATGCCTCCGCAACTGGCTGCGTGCTGTGTCAGAAGTCCTCACGCGTCCTCCTTTTCGAGGCTGTCAAGTACGGCGCGAACCCGGTCCGAAGATGCATCCCAGGTTTCCTCCTGCACGAGCAGCCTGCGATGCCTGCGGCGCTCCTCGCTGTCGGTATCCATCGCTTCCTGGATGCGCTCGGCGAACTCTTCGGGATTTCGGGAAGTGAGTCCCTCCCCTTCATACGCTCGCTCCACCTCGATGATATGCGGGGCCACCACGGGGAGTCCCAGCGCCAGGTATTCGCGGTACTTGATCGGACAGCCGTACATCGTGTAATCGGTCTGCTTGAAACTGATGATGCCCACATCGAAATGCACACCGTAGAGCGGGATCTCCTCGATCGGGAGGAAACCGGGATAATGCACGTTGGGCAGCGCTTCAATCTGCGAGACGTCGACCATTTTGCGGCCGAAGAACACGAATGACCATTCCGGATGGCTGGTAGCGAGTGCGTAGATCAGGTCGCGGTCATGCAGAGATTCGATCGAACCCCAGTAGCCGATGATGGGACGCGACAACCCCTGCAGTTTTTCTGGGAGATACTCGCTGCGTTCGAGCGACGCATTGAGGAACACCGGATTGACGCCTTGCGGAATGTATTCCACTCTACGGGCGATTTTCGATTCGCGTTCCTTGAGCCCGATCGACGCGCAGATGACCACGTCCGATGCGCGGAGCATTTCTTCATGGTCGTCGTTTCCGCGCATGAACATCTGGTGGTCGAAACTGGAGTAAGACGGGTAGTCATCCTGCACGTAGTACACGCAGTGGCGATGCGGGATGGTCTTTCGCAGCAGCGCCGCCGTGGGGAGTCCCGCCCAGAACACGCCCGGCTGCATGCCCGCGCGTTTCATGGCGTAGCGTACCTGCATGGTGATCAGCCGGACGTTCAGCCGTCGCACCCAGCCGACGGACCACAGCGGTAGCAGCACCGGGGTCATGACCCAGACACCCTCGGATTTGCGGAGCCAGTATCGGAGGATGCTGCGGATTTTCCTGAACAGCCGTTTCAGCATGAAGGGTGAACTTGTGCCGGGGAAACCCACCCCGATGCTGTTGACGAAGAGGACCGTCCACCCCTGCCGCGCGAGATAGCGGGTCCACTGTTTCTCGGTCAGCGGATTGTGCAGCCACCAGTCATTGCCGGCAAAACAGACGAGAGATTTATTCTGCATGGTATGTATCGTAGAGTTCGTGATAGACGGAGCGGAGCACATCGGCCTGGTCGCTCCAGCGCCAGGTCTCGCGTGCGCGCCGGGCGATGACCTCACCCGGGATCAGGTCCGACGCCTGTTCGATGGCGCGGGCGATATCTTCGGGACGGGCCGGATCACAGCAATACCCGTACGCGCCGCCTTCGACGGCGGATTGGAGTCCCGGGAAAGCACTGGTGACGACGGGAAGCCCGGCGAACAGGTATTCGTACAGCTTGTTCGGTGCCGCGTAATAGTTGTTCCGACCCCGGTTACGGTACAGCAGCACCCCCACATCCGCTGACGCGGTGAAGGCGCGCAGGTCTTCGGGGTGCATCCAGTCGAGCAGATGCAGGCGCCCTCCGGACGCGCGTACCACTTCACGCAAATCGTTCATATACGCCTCCTCACCCAGCCCGATGAGTACGAGGTGAAAGCGCGAAGGCAGCTGCAACACGGCCTGCGCCAGCTCCAGCACGCAGCGTGTTTCACCGAGCAGGCCCTGGTACAGGATACAGACTGCATTGTCGTCAACACCCAGATGTTCTCGCAGCAGCGTGCCGCGTTCGAAAACAGGCGGAGCATGAGGCACGTTCATGACCACGGCCGGCGGTCGCGGGGCACCGTATTCTTCATGGACGATCCGGGCGCGATTCGGTTCCGGGACGATGATGCGGTTCGCCCGGCGCACAGCGAAGCGCTCGAGCATGCTCCACAGCGGACGGAATGGAGCGAGCTGTTCGGCGGCCTCGGTCCAGAGTTCATGCGCATGGAAAACCACCGGAGTGCGACCGCGCAGCAGTTTGCCAAGAAGCGGCAGCACTGCGGGCATGTCATGCGCCACGATGATATCCGCCTGCACGCGCCGCAGTTCACTGTGCGCCCGCAACATGAATTCCTTGAAGCGGAGCAGCTTCAGAACTGGCGTCTGCCTGTCGGACCACTCCCTGCTGCGCATGCGCAGGCAGCGCAGATACACGTCCGGGATCTGTTTCGCAAGGTACTCCGGATCCTGATCGTAACCGGGGACGATCAGAGTCTGCCGCACCGCATCGGAAAGCGTACGCAGCTCAGCCATCAACGGCGAGAGCTTTCGAGCCTGTCCGAAGAACACGTGCGCGACATGCGGTGTGGCGTCCCGTAGCTCGCTCATCGTGTTCTTCCCCCACGCGGACCGCGCAGGCGTCCGATCAGATATCCGGCGGACATGCTGATTTCCTTCAGCAGGATCAGCAGAAATCCGCCGATGCGTTCGCCCGGAGGCAGCATGTTCCAGTCGTATGATGGCGCCAGCCGGAATGCGTACATGAGCAGCGCCACGGGAAGAAACAGGAGCAGCCAGGGATACCAAAGAGCAGGAAGAAGGTGCAGAAAAACAAGCAGCCACTTCATTGCGGTCTTCAGGTAGCGTCCGGTGCTATTGCGCGCCTCCCCGTCTCCGAGTCCGTACAGGTAATGCTGGCGTACGTACTGCATGAGTGTGGGACGTGGATACCAGTGTACCAGGGCATCCCAGCGCGTGACGAAGCGCGCGCCCATATCACGCATGCGCCGCACCAGCGCGGTGTCTTCTCCGGCGAAGGTGAGGTGTTCGGGGTACAGTCCCGCGCGTTCCAGCGGCCCTCGCCTCGCGGCGAACGAACGTGAGGAAGGAAGAAAACTCTCGGGATCCTGCCGTGTGAGCGGGATCTCGGCCGCTCGCGTCCATCGCTGGATGCGCGTTTCACCGATGAGCGTATATCCCCCGCTCACCGCGTCGACCTCTGTCTCGTCGAGCAGCGGTGCCGTGATGCGCTCCAGCCACTCTGCTTCGATGATACAGCCGGCGTCCGTGAAGGCAAGGATGTCGTTCTTCGCGGCGCGGATGGCGCAATTCCTTCCCTGCGCGATATTGGCGCCTTCCTCAACGATCACGCGCAGCGGCAGGTCTGCACCGAGTTCGCGGAAGCGTGCGACGGTATCATCGGTGGACCCGCCGTCGCAGATCACGATGTCATCCGGCTGCACGGTTTGGGCTCGCACACCATCGAGAAACAACGGCACGTGAGACGCTTCATTGCGCGTTGTGAGAATCAGGGAGACCGGTATGTGTCGTGGGGTATGCGTCATCAGTTCCTGCGAACACGGCAACTCCCGCCAGGGCAAAGCCCAGCAGGTATTTCAGCCGGATGAAATATAAATAATTCGGTGCGAAGATGATGATCATGAGCATCAGGGCCATAAGCACCCATTTTTCCCAGGTGCTGTGCTGCCGGTGGTACATGCGCAGCGCCGTGATCCAGAAACGCAGAATGGATGCGTATATCACCAGCATCCCGGCTACACCCACCTTGAGCATGAACGTGAGCGCGTCGATGTGGGTCTGGATGTGCACCCCTTCGAACTGCTCTTCCGCGCCGAAGGCACCGCCGTCCCACGGCATGCTGATGGCGATCTCGCGCCAGGCCGCACCCCAGCCCAGTCCCCACAGCACGGCGTTGTCACGCATCAGCACGGCCCAGACATTCACGATCTCGAGGAAGCGCGTTCCGAAAGAGAGATCGCCGTAGAGCTTGAGAGCGTCCCACCAGTTGAACGCTGAACTCAGGGCATAGAGAATCGTATCGCGTCCTTCGGCCGGGAGCACGGTGAAAAACACCACAAGGGACGCCACAAAGCCGAAGGCAATCACAGCGGCAACGGTGCGGTAATGGATTTCACGGAGATGCAGAAGAAAGATCATGATGAGGGAATATGCGGCCTGCAGGTACGACAGCTTGCCGAGTCCGGCGATAAGCATCACGCTGAAATAGGCCGCGAGCGCCAGCAATGCCCAGTGCTGCATCTGCGAACCGTGACGGTGCTCGTGCCGGCTGCGCCGGAACAGCAGCAGTGCGGCAACGGTAAGCGCCAGCGCGAGTGCCGTGAGCGGGAGGTCCGATCCAAGGAGTACGCGGTGATAGGAACCGGTGTGGAGCCCCCCACCGGTGAGATAGCGAAAGAAGAACACGGCATGCTTGGCGAGAAAGACGGCGCCTGCCACGATCAGCGCGTACAGGTAGTCGCGTCGTGTCGTGAACGTGCGGGAAAAGATGAAGTAGAACACCAGCACATGCAGCAGCATGCGCAGGTCCCAGGTAAAATCGCCGCGCGAATGCATGTTCATCGCGCCGGGTATCATACCGTAGAGCCAGACGATCGCCAGGGGCAGCAGCAGCCAGTCGGCTCGCAGCCAGCGCCAGCGGCCCGTCTCCACGGCGCGACTCCATTCGCGCAGCAGCACGGGAAGAAGAAGCACGAGTGAGATGACGTCCATCAGGGCGAAGCCGAAGATTTTCACTGCCATGACAGTGCCCTTGATATTTTCTTCGACAAAGGCCTGTTCGCTGGTGAGATTGAATTCTTCGTATGCGAGGAGAAACGCGACGAACAGCAGTACCGCCAGCCGCAGATCGATGAGCATGAGGGCGACGGCCGCGATGGTGACGGCGATCGAAACGGCGAATATCGGGGATTCCGCCAGCTTGTCCCCTGTGGACAACAGAAACAGAATACTGAGCAGTGTGACGGACACCGGCAGAAAGTACCAGTTGCCGGTGAGCGTCCGCAGCTGCGGAATGCGCGTCAGAGGAGCCATTACGCGGCCTCCTTTCTGCGCAGGATCAGCGCGGCGATTTCCTGCAGATCCTCACGTGTGAGCACCTTGAATACGGCTATCAGCCCGGCGGAGGTCAGCGCGGAGAGTATCCCGAGAAGAGGACCCGCAGATATTCCTGCGGTGACGAAGGCGAGCGGCGGCACGACGACGGCCGCGACACCGAGAAGAAGTCGCGTCCACGGGAGATGCAGTTTGAGGGTCGCGCGTGTCCATACCAGGTACAGCGCTGCGGCCACGGCTTCCGCGATGAGCACGGCTACGGCCGCGCCGGTGATTTCAAAGATTCCGATCAGGATGGGAGAAGCGATGACTCCGACAATCATACCCGCAATGCTCGCCCAGACGGCATGCCAGACCCTGTGGCTGACCATGAGCACGTTGCTCGCGAGGAGGCCGACACCGAAGAGCGGGATGAACAATGCCAGCAGCTGCAGAATGTGTACGGCTTCCATGAACGCTTCGCCGTACAGCAGGCCGATGATCGTCGGTGCGAAGGTCATGATGAGCTGCGCCAGCACCAGGGAAAGCAGCGTAACGTACAGTGTGCCCCGGGCGTACAGCTCCTGCGCGCGCTCACGGTTTTCCGCCAGCAACCGACTGAACACCGGGTACAGCAAAGCACCGACCGAGGCCAGGACAAACAGTGATGCGAAAATGAGGCGTGAGGCCGCTGCGTATATGCCGACGCGTTCCTCGGTCACCGTCCACGAAAGGAACAGAACATCCATACGCTGAATTGCGAAATGGGTGCCGTTGATGAGCAGGAACGGCAGGCCTGCTGCGAGCATGGCCCGTACGGTTCGCAGGCGCATTCGCCAGTGCACACGCATGTCGAAGCGACGCGCCCAGAAAGCACCGAGTATCCATTTCACCAGACTGACGACGGAGGTCACAGCCACGAGCGCCAGTAGTCCCTCGCCCAGCATTACAACAACGACGTTGCCGGCGAGAAACACCATCATGCATACGACCTCGATAACGGCGAAGGGATAAAACAGCTCATGCGCGTTCATCAGGGCCTGATACGCGTTGGAGAGCCCGCTGAAAAACGGTCCGAGCGAACCGACCGCGAGTGCGATGAGCAGAAGCCTCTCGTAACCCGCGAGGAGGCCGGTCAGCATGATCAGTCCGATCAGGAGCAGTCCGACAAGGAACTGCAGGAGAAAGAAATTGTCGAGGTATTCCGACGAGCGGCTGCGGTCGCGGCTGACATCCTTGATGACGAGGTTGGTGACGCCGAGATCGGCGAAGGCGAGAAAGAGCGTGAGCACGTTCATGACGGTGGCATAGCCGCCGAGGACACCGGCACCCAGAGCGCGGGCGAGATACATCGCCACACCGATGCTGACGAGACGATACAGCACCTTGGACGTGGTCAGCGTCCAGAAGTTCAGGGCAAACTGCCGTAGGACAGGGGCGGACATGCCGGTTTCCGCTGCCGCGTCACGATTGCGCGGTGCGGTCTCCTGTGTTGGCGTTATGGGAAGCGCGTGAGCGCAGGTAGGTGCGCAGCATCACGGCGAGCACGGCGAACAGCGTGCTGAAAAACAATGTCATCAGCATCCAGACGGCACGGCGCGGCGCGGTGCGCTTGATTGCGGGGACCGCAGCATCGAGCACCTGCACGGTTGGCGTATCTTTGGCTTCCTGCACGCGATCCTGGAAATACTGTTGGCTCAGGTAAAGGATGACCTGTTCGAGCGTCTTGACATCGCGCAGATAGCCCGCCATTTCACGTGCCACCTCGGGTACGCGCATGAACGGGACGCTGAAATCGGCATCGGCTTCTTTCGATCCTGTACTGAGCGCGGCGTATTGCTTCGACAGCTCGTCGATCTCTGCCTGCAGCTGCCTGATGTGCTTGCTGCTTTCGGTGAAATCCTGCCGGCTGAGGCTCAGTTCGACCTTCAGTTCCATCATTTTTTCGCGAAGGTCCGCCGCACCGCCGAGCGCCGCTTCCATCTGTTTTTCGAGGAAGACGGACTTGTTTTCGCGCTGGAAGCGCACGAGGCGTGCATAGGCTGAATCGAGTTCCGCTTCCGTGCGTTCGATTTCCTCTTCGATGAACATGCGAGAATTGCGTGCGCTGGAAATGAGCTTGTCGCGATTGATACGATCGAGCCAGATCACGTAGTCGTTCGTCACGCTGGCTGTGAGCGCCTTGATACTGTCGATCTCGTCACCGGAGGCGAAGAATCCCGTCCCGAGCGTTACCGACACGCGGATCAGGCCGTTTTTGTTCACTTCGATGTCCGTGCTTTCGCGCAGCAGATCGACCGCATGCCGGTACGAAAGGTCTTCCGGGATACCGAAAAACGGGGCGAGGTCGTGCTGGACGATCAGACTTTCGGCAACGCTCTGGCTTTTGAGAATTTCCGCAAAGATATCGGACGGGCGTCCGCCGAATCCGAGCGATGAGCCGATGTCGAACATGGGGAGTGAAGACGCGCCCTGGAGGAGGGAACCGAGTCCGAGAGATTTGTTTTCCTTCTGCGGTGGCAGCAGTGACACCGTCGAGGTAAAGGTCTGCGGCATGATGAGCACGTAGACAAGCATGACCACCACGACAGCACCGACGATGCCGGCGACGGTTTTCTTTTCTGCCCACAGTGCCCGGATCAACCGGCGATAGGAATCAATGTCTCGGGGCTCCACGGGGAGCTGCTTTTCTGTCATGCTGCGTTTACCTGCTGACTGCGATGATGATACCGACAATACCCGCGAGCTGCGAAACCACACCGAGCGTGGTCAGGGCGATTTCCCAGAACTCTGTTTTCGGAACTTCCGGCACCCAGATGATGTCGCCCGGTTCCAGAATATAGTCGCTCTCGTCCGACGCATCCACCAGCTCACCCGTGCGGGCTTTGACCACACGCACATCGCCGTCGTCGGCCCGCCAGCCGAAGCCGCCGGCATTCCTGATATAATCCATGAATTTCCACTCCTCATGAAACGTCAGGTTGCCCGGATTGTCCACACGTCCGATGATGCGGATATAGTCTTTGAGCTTGGGAATTTCGACCATGTCGCCTGCGCGCATGATGATGTCCTGCGAGTCGTCGCCCTCGAGAAAAAGCTGTTTGAAGTTCACCACCATGTTACCCACTTTTTCACGCGAGCGCGCCTTGAAGTACTGGTATTCGTCCTCGCGCATGTCGGCGGCGGGAATTTTTTTCAGGCGCTCGAATTCCGGGTCCTTCTCTGATTCCGGCGGTTTGCGGATGACGACGGCCTCCTCGAGCGAGGCATCGCGCGTGAAGCCCCCCGCCCGGGTGATCAGTTCGCGCAGCGACGTTTTACCGGGTACGATCGCATAACTTCCTTCGTGCCGCACCTCGCCGGTAACCAGCACGAGGCGATGCTGCTGGAATTCCGGTTTCTGCCGTATGAGGATGAGATCACCTGCCTTGATGGCGATGTTCACGCTCTGGTCTGCGGGATACCCTCTGAGATCGAGGAAAAACTGGTCTGTGGACACCTGGTCTTCGCGGAAGCGCACGATGACAACGCTGTCGAGGAAGGCAGCGGCGCGCAGTCCCTGGCACACCTCGATGAGGTCGAACAGATGTTCGCCCGGCACGAAATCGATGCGTCCTTCGATACCCACCGCACCGAACACGCCCACGATCCTGTCTTTCGGTGGAAAATAGATGCGGTCGCCGCCGCTGACGAAGGGATTGGCCTCGAGGTCGCCCGTGCGCATATACCTGAGCAGATCGGCTCTCACTTCGCTGCCGTCGGTGCGCCGCACGACGATGTTGCGGAAAGAGGTGGTGTCTTTTACAGCTCCGCCCGACATGGCAAGCGCCTCGGAGACGCGGGCCGTTGCGGGAAGCACGGCGATGCCGGGCTTGCGCACTGCCCCGGCAACGGTCACCTTCACCTGCCGTGCCATTGTGAGGCTCACACTGATATCCGCGCGGCTGACCTCGCGACGCAGCATGGTATGGATACGTTCACGTACGTCCCTCAGCGTGAGATTGCGTACGCGCACCATTCCCAGTTTCGGAATGACGATCGTCCCATCGCTGTTGACGGGCACGGTATGGGAATAGTACTTCGTCCCGAAAATACTGATACCGATCATATCGCCGGGACCGATCACATAGGTGGAGTCGCTGACAGGGACCTCGACGGCCGGAGCGATGAACTGTTCGGTTTTCCTGTCCTGCTCCTTCTCCGGATCCTCACGTTCGACGCCGAGATCCTGCGCAACGGCGGGCACGGAGAGGAGAAGCAGCGCGATAGATGCGGAAACCGCAAGAACGTGCGAAAAAATTGCAGTTTTCATGAAAATTGATCTGTGTGAGCGATCGTGTGCCTGATAAAATGTACCGAGGGCGGGACTCGAACCCGCACGGCCCTTACGGAACCAAAGGATTTTAAGTCCTTCGCGTCTACCAATTCCGCCACCCCGGCAGGGGGGTATATTAGGGAAAGTTACCCCACCACGCTGTCCGAAACAAGGCTTTACCGCGCTACGTGCGGGCCTTGTATTCGCCCTGCGCGTCCTCTGCCACGATCCGCAGCGTTCCGGAAGCAGGCGCCCTTTTCCTGACCTGGCGGCCAATCTTTTCGCGGAGTTCGTCGTTCAGAAGATCAAGCTCATACGAAGCCTGAAGATTCATCCAGAATTTCTCAGATGTGCCGAAATACAGGGATAGCCGCACAGCGGTATCCGGCGTTATCGCACGTTTCCCATTGACGATCTCATTCACCCGACGAGGCGATACGCCAATATCCTTTGCGAGAGCGTTCTGTGAGATACCGAACGGCTCCATAAACTCCTCAAGCAGAATCTCTCCAGGATGGATAGGGGCAGAAAGAGACATTTCATTGTTTTTGGCTTTCGACGGCATGACACAACCTTGCTAATGATAATCCACAATCTCCACTTCAAAAACCGCACCATCCCGCCAGACAAAGCAAATCCGGAATTGATCATTAACAATAACGCCCCGCCGGGTGAACAGCGGGGCGCGTGAGAGGCGACGATCGGATTCGAACCGATGAATAACGCTTTTGCAGAGCGTCCCCTTAAGCCACTTGGGTACGTCGCCAGGGGATTGTAAAGATACGGAGTCACCACGCGAAAAGCAATGTCCGAGGGCGCCTGCGCCTTTGTTCATCAGGCCGCAAGGTGTATCTTTGAAGATTGCGCGGACGCAGATCCATCTTCCCTGCCCGCCCGTTTGACCATGAGCAAAACACTCTCCATCATCATCCCCTGTTACAACGAGGAAGGAACCATCCTCGAACTGCTCCGTCGCGTGGAAACGACGGATATCGGCGATGTGCGGAAACAGCTCGTGATCGTCGACGACGGTTCGACGGACAGCACACCGGCGCTGCTGCGCGAGCATGCAGGCGACCATACGCTGATCTTCTCGGAGCAGAACGCAGGCAAGGGCGCTGCGATCCGCCGTGGACTCGAGGCCGTCACAGGCGACATCGTCATCATCCAGGATGCTGATCTCGAATACAATCCCGACAATTACGCCGACCTGATCGCACCTATCCTCGCAGGAGAAAGCCGGGTGGTGTACGGTTCACGCGAACGCAATGCCGCAAACCGCACGCATTCCGGTATGAGTTACTATGCAGGCGGGAAGTTTCTCTCTGCGCTGACCAACCTTCTGTATGGATCACGCATCACCGACGAACCGACCTGCTACAAGGTGTTCGACGCTGCACTGCTGCGCAGCATTCCCCTCACCTGCACCCGTTTTGAGTTCTGTCCGGAAGTGACGGCCAAAGTTCTGCGCAGGGGCCATGATATCGCGGAAATCCCCATCGATTACTTTCCACGGAAAAAAAATGAGGGGAAGAAAATCCGCCTCCGCGACGGTGTCGAAGCCGTGTGGACGCTCCTGAAATTCCGTTTCTCTTCACGTATCTGACCGCATACGCATGTTCGCCCGTCTGCTCGACATTCTCGACCGCTTCCCCACGGGACGCATTATCGGTGCCGCCGTGCTGCTGCGGCTTGTGTTCGGACTGTTCTGGATGCTGGCGGTGAACGCGCCGCCCGAGAACGTCCCCATCGCGGGAGACAGCTGGCACGATGCCGGTGCGGACGGCTACCTGCAGATCGCGCGCACACTGCTCGTCAGCGGCGAATACGCGTTCGAACCCGGCGGCGTCCCGGTACACAACCGACCGCCCGTGCAGGTGCTGCTCATGCTCATCTTCGGCGCCTGGCTTCCCGCGCACTGGTACATCGTCTGGATGTTCGGCAGCGCCCTGCTCTCCCTGCTCATGCTTCTCGTCGTCCGGCGGCTCGCAGACGACATGGACATCTCTCCACGCATGCAGAAACTGCTGCTCGTGCTCGTGGGCTTTCACCCGTACCTGATTTTCATCACGAAGACGACAACGTTCATCAACGCCGCGGCGCTGCTTCTGGTGCTCGTCGTCTGGCTGGGCTTTCGCATTTCGCGCAAACCAATACACTATGCGATACCTGCCGGGCTCGCCATGGGCGCAGGCGCCCTCACACACGGGACATTTCTTCTCATGCCGCTTCTCGCGGCGCCCTACATCCTTTCCCGCCGCAACGTCCGGGTAGGCAAGCGCCTTGCCGCTCTGACCATGGTGATCATCTGCGCCGCTGCCGTGGTAGCACCCTGGACGCTGCGCAATTATTACACCTTTGACCGTGTCATCCCTGTAGTGACCGGAAACGGCTACCACTACTGGAAAGGAGAGGCTGTGTATTTCGGCGGCGATTATCCGATGGCGGACCTCTATGTCGAGGCCACCGGCCGGCCCTTCGAGGAAAAGTACTACGGTGCGGTGTATCCCGAGGCGGATGCCGTACTCTGGAATCTTGCCAGGGAAGACATGCTCAACCGGCCGCACTTCATTCCCATGCGTCTGTTGATCGGCTCGGGCGCATTCTTCGCTCCGTGGGACGGCGGGCCGAAGAAGGCTGTCGCGTCAGCAATTTTGAATGTCCCCCTGCTGCTGTTTCTGCTGTATTTTCTCTTTCGACGCCGGCGCTCACTGAATACCGAACAGATCACCTTGATGCTGCTGCTCCTCTATATCGTGGAAGCATTCGCGTTCTTTGTGTCCTGGGGATCGTACTTCACGATGATTCTCCCCCTCATGCTGCTGCTCACCGTCAGCCTCGCCGATCCCCTCACCCGCAACCCCGCGATGAAACAGGAATAAAAAACGCTCCCACGCAGGCCTGTCCGTCCGTAGCCCGGAGGGCGAAGGCGGAAGCGTGGGAGCGATAATCTGCCCCTCGTTCCAACGCTCCAGCGTTGGAATGAAAAGATATATGGCGATGCGCTATCCCTGCAGTTTCTCGCGGAAATACGCGGCCGTGCGTTCGAGCCCTTCGCGGCGATCGACCCGCGGCTGCCAGCCGAGAATGCTGCTTGCCAGGCTGATATCAGGCTGGCGCACCTTGGGATCATCTTCCGGCAATTCGCGATGCACGATCGTGCTGCTGCTTCCGAGCACCTCGAGCACTTCCCGGGCAAGCTCCAGCATGCTGATTTCATCAGGATTCCCGATGTTCACCGGATCGGAATAATCCGACATCAGCAGGCGGTAGATACCGTCCACGAGATCCGAAACGTAACACACGCTGCGGGTCTGTAGTCCGTCGCCGAAAACCGTCACGTCTTCACCGCGAAGGCCCTGCGACATGAAGGCAGGAATGGCCCGGCCGTCATTGACGCGCATGCGTTCGCCGTACGTATTGAAGATGCGCACGATGCGTGTTTCCACACCGTGATAGCGGTGATACGCCATGGTCATGGCCTCGGCGAAGCGCTTGGCCTCGTCGTAGACACCGCGCGGACCCACGGGATTGACATTCCCCCAGTAACTCTCCACCTGCGGATGGATTTCCGGGTCGCCGTACACCTCTGAGGTGGAGGCGAGCAGGAAGCGCGCGTTCTTGGCCTTGGCGAGTCCGAGCGCCTTATGCGTGCCCAGTGAACCCACTTTCAGCGTCTGAATGGGGAGTTTGAGGTAGTCGATGGGACTCGCGGGCGATGCGAAGTGCAGGATATAATCGAGCCCGCCCTCAACGTGGACGAACTCTGTGACGTCGTATTTGATGAATTTGAAGCCTTCGTGTCCGAACAGCTGATCGATGTTGGCGAGGTCGCCGGTGATCAGGTTGTCCATGCAGAGGACTTCATGCCCCTCGGCGAGCAGGCGCTCACAGAGATGGCTTCCGAGAAATCCGGCTCCGCCGGTGATGAGTGTGCGTGGCATGGTTTCGCCTAGTTTGTCTCCGTCTCGGTTTCAGCGATCGGCACTTCAATTTGAGTACCGCCGCCCTGAATCAGGCTCTGGAATTTCCGGATCTCTTGCTGCACGCCGGGATCCGTCGGATACATCGCTTCGAGCCGGCGCAGCAGATCGATCGCTTTTTCGTACTCACCGGTGACTTCGTAATACGTCAGGAGGAACACGTATGCCGAACGTCCGCCCTGGTTCTGCGCCGGATCGTCGTTGTCGAGACGCGGGATGAACCAGTCGCGCAGCTCATCGGCGATCTCGCGGTACGAGGTCGTGTCGCCCATCATCAGGTAGAAGCTCGCCAGATCGGTGCGCAATGAGTTGTCGAAATTGTGGAACGCCGGCGGCATGACCTCGTCCATCTTCTTCAGTACCGAGGTGGCGCTTTCCACGTCGCCGCGGTCCTGCGCAATCACCTGGGCGAGTCCCATGTACAGCGCACGGAAGCTGAAGATCATCTTCGTGCTGGCCTCGTCGAGGTTGATTTCGGGATTGTCGAGTTCGCGGAACATGAAGCCGTAGGCACGGTTGCTGTCTGGTTCGACCCGGGTTTCGAGAAGATGCTTCTTCGTCGTCTCGATGTTCACGGTTTCATAATAACGTCCGCCACGCTGCTGGAAGGGAATCGGCGACACGCGATAGGCCAGGCCTTCAACCACGAGGTGGTTTTCGAGTCCCACGCGATCGCTCGGCGCCGTGCTGAGCGCGAAATAAATCGGACGTGTATTGAAGTTGTTGTTCATGATGTCGATGATGAGGATGTCCTGGATACGAATCCCCTTCACTCCGGCGGGATCAGTAAAGGTCTGCGGCACGGTGAAACTCATCGCGGCAGGCAGCTGCTCCAGCTGGCTGATGGAAGGGATGTACTCCAGTGACGACATCGCGAAGTTTTTCTGGTCCAGCGGAATGCTGATCCGCTGCGGTTCCCACTGTACGGGACGCAGCGTTTCGAGCTCGGCATCGGAATACTGCATGCCCACGAGTTTCGCACCGTAGGGACGCTCGTTCTTCAGCTGTTTGCTGTACCAGCTGGTGTTGAGCAGACTGAGATTCACCACGCGAACGTCACGGCGCACCCCGGCGGCGTACTGCAGGTACCACACCGGGAAGGTATCATTGTCTCCGCCGGTGAACAGAATCGCATCCTGCTCGCAGCTCTGCAGCAGGTTATACGCGTAGTCGAACGCCACGTAATTGTAGTGACGATCATGCGACTGATAGTTCTGCGCCAGCATGTTGATCGGCGCCATGATGAAGAGCAGTCCGGCCAGTGCCAGTCCGACAGCCTCGTTACGACCGGTTTTGTTCGTAAACATCTCCACGACCGAATAGATGCCCAGGCCCGCCCAGAGGGCGAAGACATAAAACGAACCGATAAAGAAGTAATCACGTTCACGCACCTGTGGTTCGGCCATGTTGAAGTACACGACGAGTCCCACACCTGTTATCAGAAAGAGGACTGCAGTGGCGATACCGGTTTTGTAATCCTTCCGGAAATGATACCACATGCCCAGGAGCCCGAGAATGAGCGGGATCGCGTAGAAGCGCACCGGGTAGCCCTGGCTTTCGGACCAGTTCCCCTCCTGCTTGAACCAGGTGACGGGTGCGTCCTGGATGTCTCCGGCGCGGCCCACGAAATTCCATAGGAAGTAGCGCATGTAGATGTGCCCGAACTGGAACTTCATGAAGTATTCCATGTCGCTGGAATACTTCTGGTAAGAAGAAATATGCTCATGGTTATAGCGGCGCGGGAAATACACTTCCTTACGCATGTTGATGGAACGCGTACGGTCGTCGAAATTGTGTCCCTTCAGCAGCGGATAGGTACCGTACTGATCACGATTGAGATAGCTGTAGAGTTTCTCCAGGGTAGCGGGAGCATTCTCGTTGAGCGCAGGGGTCTGGTTGGCGCGGATGAGTACGAGCGCGTAGGTGCTGTAACCCAGTGCGACGAGCAGGATGGCCAGCGACACCATGCGCAGCTGCGGATGCAGCTTCTTCATGGCGACGACGGTGATGAGTCCGCCCAGGACGATCACGAGGAAATAGCGCCCGAAGCTTCCGCCGAGGAGTTCGGGTATGTATTTCACGATACCGGGATAGATCGCTCCGAACCCGACCACCATGAGAAGAAGCGCGAGGCTCGCGGTCTTCAGTGTGAGGTCTTCCTTGCTGCGGTCACGGAAGTAAATCAGGAAGAACACGAAAAACAGCGCCAGCAGAGACAGAAGGTGCACGCCGATGCTGAGACCCATCAGGTACGCGATGAGCAGCAGTGAGCGTTCTGAATCGAAGACGCCGATATGGAAATACCACTCGATCGCGATCCACACCACGATGGAGATGAAGAACATGCCGATGCCGTATACTTCCGCCTCGGAAGCGTTGAACCAGAAGGTATCACTGAACGACAGCATCAGCGCACCGCCTGCGGCCGAGAGCAGCATGGTCAGGGCGGAAATCGGCGACTTGGGGTCACCCTTCCACTGACGAAGCAGGCGCATCGACACCAGGTACACGAAGAGTACGGTCAGGGAACTGGAGAAGGTGGACATCAGGTTGACGCGGAATCCGAGGTCGTCGGAAAAGGGAATCAGCGACAGCATGCGGCCGATGAGCTGGAAAAACGGCGCACCCGGGGGATGCGGCACACCCATGGTCACTGCGGCAGTGATGAACTCACCCGCATCCCAGAAGGAAATGGTCGGCGCGACGGTCATCAGAAAGACGATCGTCGAGAATAGGAAAACTGCGGCGGCGGTAACGCGATGCCAGAGATTGAAATTCATGGTAATATCTTCGCTGTTAAAACGTTTCGAATGTAATGAACCGTCCGCCCGGCCCGTGATGGCCGCAGCGGTTCCGTGACGCGGAGAGCCTTATTCGGCTTTCGCTTCCGCCGGCTTGTTTTTCTTCCTGTACATGATCCCTGCGGGAACGATCACGCAGAATCCGATGAAGAGAAGCAGCGGCGCGATGGTCACGGACAGTGAGCTGACGGCGTCTCCGGCACTCATGACGAGAAATCCGATGATGATGACGACCACTCCTGCGACGAGGATCATGTAATTCGTGCGTTGCGGCAGTTCAGCCTCGGGCAGCGCCTGCTGCTTGCGGCTTCCTTTACGCCTTTTCTGCACCTTTGCCATGAAAGTACTCCGTTCGTGAGATTGTATAATAGTAGACCAAACCTGAAAAATACGAAACTTGCCCCGTAATTCGCTATTCCTCGCGAAGGAGTTTTCCATCGTGCAGACGCCAGGTCGCATCCGCACGCGAAGCGATCGCGGGATCATGCGTGACAATAATGAAGGTCTGCCGCTGCTCATGCGCGAGATTCCAGAGCAGGTCGTGCAGAAGAGCCGCATTTTCCTCATCGAGATTGCCGGAGGGCTCATCGGCGAGTACGATGCGCGGACGGTTTACCAGCGCCCGCGCCACCGCGACACGCTGCTGTTCCCCTCCCGACAATTCGGAAGGACGCGCCTCCGCGCGATGCTGGACACGCACCAGTTCGAGCAGTTCGTCCGCACGCTTCTGCGCATCATCCAGAGCGATGTTCCCGATCATGGCGGGAATGGCGATGTTTTCGCGCGCTGAAAATTCAGGCAGCAGATGGTGAAACTGGAAGACGAAGCCCATGCTCCGGTTGCGAAACGCCGCCAGATCATGGTCGTTCATCGCGAACATGTCTTCACCGTCCATGAGCACCCTTCCGCTGTCCGGACGATCGAGTGCGCCGATAATATGCAGCAGGGTACTCTTTCCCGCACCCGAGGCACCGACGATGGCGACGACCTGTCCTTCCTCCACCTCCAGCGCCGCGCCGCGGAGTACATCAAGATGGCCCTTTTCCCCCGTGGGATAAGACTTGTGGACGTCAGCGACCTGTACGATTGAATTACTCATGATACTCCATCGGTAGAGTTCTTAGACGTATTGTTGCCGGCGGCGTTCCCGGGTCATGTGTTTTTGTCACCCGGGGCCTATTCCCACCGCACGGCATCGATGATCTCGGTCGTACGCGCCCGCAGGGCCGGATACCAGGCCGCGAGCAGGCAAAGGCCAAAGGTCGTCAGCACGATCAATGCAAGATCGGCGATGCGCAGTTCCACGGGAATCGCGGGAATGATGAACGCTTCATCCAGCTCGAAGATGCCGAATTCCGCCTGTACCCATGTCAGCACAAGTCCGATGATGAGTCCGGCGATCACGCCGATGATAGCGATCCACAGCCCTTCGAGCAGAAAGATGTTGCGGATGCGCCGCGCCGACATTCCCATCGTGCGCAGGATGCCGATATCGCGGCGTTTTTCCAGCACGAGCATCGTCAGTGATGCGAGGATATTGAATACGGCAACCGCGATGATGATGCCGAGGAGGATAAAGGCGCTCCATCGCTCGATGGTCATCACCGAATACAGATCCCTGTGCAGATCGTACCAGGTGAGTACGTTCCAGCCTTCGCCGATCGATGCGACAAGCTCCTCTTTGACCTCGTCGCTGTTGTCGGCGTCGTCGAGGCGCAGCTCAAAACCCGATACCTCGCCGCGCATGCGGAAAAGCTTCTGCGCGTCGTCGAGCGCAAGAAATGCGAATGCTCCGTCGTAGACGTTGTTCTCGGAAAGGTAGATCCCGGTCACCGGACAGCGCAGCACCGTGGGTGTGACATACTGGGTGAGGATATTCTCCATACCGGCGGGACTGTACAGCAGCAGGGTGTCGCCCACGCCGACACGCATTTTATCCGCCAGCGTGGCCCCGAGCACAACCGCATTGTTCTGCGAGAGGCGGAAATCACCGAGCACGATTTTTTCTCCGACGCGCGACACCAGCCGCAGGCTGTCGGGATGCACGCCTTTTACCCAGACGAAATGCGATCCTCCGCGCACCATGGCCATGGCCTTGCGCTGCACGAACGGTGCCTTGCCGCGGACGTCATCACGCGCATCGAGCACGGCGCGCACGGCGGAGATGCTTTTCCCTGTGCTGCGCGGAATGCGTTCGACCTTGATATCCGGATCGAAATCCTGCAGGATGGAAGTAACCAGCCCGTTGAACCCGTTGAACACCGACATCACAACGATGAGCGCGGCTACGCCGAAGGTGATTCCCAGCGTTGCCATCATCGAAATGATGTTGATGAAACTGAAGCGTTTCTTTCCGACCAGGTAGCGGCGGGCGATATAGTGTTCGACCTTCATGGCTCAGTGGAACCTGATGGAGCGAATGGGATTGAGTCGAGCGGCGAGCGCGGCGGGGATGAACGACGAAAGAAACGCGAGTACGACACCCGCGAGCGCAACGCCCGCAAACACCTCGACCGACAGATGAATCGGCACGGTAGTCATGAAATAGACATCCTGGGGCAGGCTGAAAAATTGCAGTTCCTGCTGCGCGAACGCAAAGGCAAAGGCAATGGCAGCTCCGATCAACGATCCCAGGACACCAATGGAGAGTCCCTGCATCACGAAAATTTTCCTCACGTGGCGACGAGACGCGCCCATGGCCAGCAGGATGCCGATATACTGGGTTTTTTCGATCACGAAAAGCAGCAGTGTGGCGATGACGTTGAACACCGATATCAGGATCAGCGAACCGACCACGATGGGGATCAGTTCCTGCTGCAGGTCGATCCACACGAACAGGTGATGGTAGAGCGCAAACACCGATCGGGGATCGAAGGGATATCCGATTCGATGCTGTATGGCGTCGACTGTCTCTTCGACCCTGTCGACGTCATGGCAGAGCACATCATACCCGTTGATGCGGCTGCTGAAGCCGAACACGCGCTGGGCGGTGGGCAGCGCGGTGAATACGTAAATGTCGTCGAGGTATTCGGCCATCCCGGTTTCATAGATACCGCGGATGGTGCATTGCAGTTTGGGTGCGTTGTAGATGTTCGCGAAATCCGTGACGCCGAGCAGCAGCATCCGGTCTCCCACACCCAGGTTGAGCTTGTCGGCGAGACGTTTGCCGATGACGATGGAATGCTTTCCTTCGATCGGATTCAGCGCGTATTCACCGTCGACGATACGGTCGCGGATACGGGAAAGGTCCCGCAGGGAATCGAGTCCCTTCACCCGCACACCTTCGATATCATCGCGCGTGATGACCATGGCCTCGCGTTCGAGAAAGGGTCCGGCGTGCCGCACATTGGGAATGCTTTCGAGCTCGGCCTGTGTTTCCGCTTTCTCTTCGACGACGTCATTGCGGAACACACCGACATGCACATGCGCGGAAAAGCCGATGAGGTTCGTCCGGAGTTCGCGTTCGAACCCATCGAGGATCGTGAAGGTAATGATCAGCGCGGCCGTGCCAATGGCAACGCTGCCGATGGCGACAGCGGTCATAAAGGACAGGAAGCGGGATAGGTTCCGCTTCCTGAGATACCGCAGTGCTATGAAGGATTCAAAAGACATCCGCAGAACATCCGTTGGTCATTACGTCATACGTTACGTAGGCATCGATGCGATGGCGTTGCCGAACTGCAGGAGATACGCCTGCGCGAAGGCTTCGAGGTCGCCGTCCATGACCGCCTGCACGTTACTGGTTTCCTCCCCTGTACGATGGTCCTTGACCATGTTGTAGGGATGAAAGACGTACGAGCGGATCTGGCTTCCCCACTCAATTTTCTTCTTGCTGTCTTCGATCGTATCGAGACGGCTGGCTTCCTTTTCACGTTCGATCTGGTAGAGCCGTGATTGCAGCATTTTCATCGCGGTCGCGCGGTTCTGATGCTGCGAGCGCTCCTGCTGGCACGCAACGACAATGCCTGAGGGCATATGCGTGATGCGCACAGCAGTTTCCACCTTGTTCACGTTCTGACCGCCCTTGCCGCCGCTGCGGAAGGTGTCGACTTTGAGATCGGCGGTATTGATCTCGATTTCGATGTCGTCATCGATCTCGGGATAGACGAAGACGGAAGCGAAACTCGTGTGCCGGCGCTTCGCGCTGTCGAAGGGGGAAATGCGCACCAGGCGGTGCACGCCGATTTCCGATTTCAGATATCCGTACGCGTAGGGACCTTTCGCTTCGAACGTCGCGCTTTTAATACCGGCGCCTTCACCTTCGAGTTCGTCGACCAGCGTCACCTCGAATCCGCGTCGTTCGCAATACCGGATATACATGCGATAGAGCATGTCGGCCCAGTCCTGTGACTCAGTGCCGCCGGCGCCTGAGTGAATGGTGATAATTGCAGGGCGCTTGTCGTCCTCACCCGAAAGCATGTTCTTGAATTCGAGATCACCGAGAAGTTTCTCAAGCGCCTCGAGCTCGGGCAGAATTTCACCGCCCATGCTTTCTTCCTGTGATTCCTCGGCCAGTTCCACGAGCACCGCGAAATCGTCGGTTTTGCTGTCGACGGTTTTCCAGAGCTCCACCCATTCCTTGCGCAGGGATATTTCCTGCATCACTTTCTGGGCTTCGATATTGTCGTCCCAGAATCCTACGGTCTGGGTTTTTTCTTCGAGTACGGCGATCTCTGACGTCTTTGTATCGATGTCAAAGATACCCCCGAAGATCGTCGACACGTTTACGGATTTCTTTTCCCTTGGACAGGTATTCTTCGAACATGCGATTCTTATCCTTGTATGCTGTAAAAAGATTCAACGGAGGTAAAGCGCAGAGGTTCCCTGAAGCGCTTGCGGCCCCTGCGGCGATTGTAACGCAGGGGAATGACGTACTCAACCACCGTACGCTCGGCGCGGACGGTGTTGGTATTGACGACCGGGTCAAAAGAAAGCAGGAACATCAGCACGATGACCAGCAGCAACCGGCGTACGGTGAATATCTGCTCGCCCTGCTCAGACATTCTGATCTCCGTGATAGCGCTCGTATGCCTCGATGATATTCTTCACCAGCCGGTGGCGCACGACGTCGGTCTTGTCGAAATACACGAATCCCACGCCCTCGACACCCGTAAGCACTTCACGGATCTCCACGAGTCCGCTTCCGGTTTTGGCTGGAAGATCGATCTGTGTGATGTCTCCGGTGATGATGGCGCGGGAATTGGCGCCCATGCGCGTGAGAAACATTTTCATCTGCATGGACGTCGCGTTCTGCGCTTCGTCGAGGATGATGAAGGCATTGTTCAGCGTGCGTCCGCGCATATAGGCCAGCGGAACGATTTCGATGGTGCGCCGCTCGATGTAGGATTTCAGTTTCTCATTGGGAATCATGTCATCGAGAGCGTCGTAGAGCGGACGCAGGTACGGATCGATTTTCTCCCGGAAATCGCCCGGGAGGAAACCGAGGCTTTCACCTGCTTCGACAGCCGGACGCGCGAGCACGATTTTCAGCACTTCATGCTTGCGCAGAGAAGCAACCGCCGCGGCCACGGCGAGATAGGTTTTGCCTGTCCCTGCCGGTCCGATGGCGAACACGATATCATTGGCTTTGATCGACTTGAGATAGCCGATCTGTCCGGGCGTCCGTGCCTTGATGTAATCTTTTTTTGCATACAGCACGACATTGTCGAGTTCCTCGGGCGAAATCTCGGGAGAAGCTCCACCGGTCATGATCTCGATGACGGTCTGCACGTCGCGGTCCGACAGCGCATCGGTCTTGTTGACGATGAACACGAGTTCCTTGATCACCTTTTCGATCTGGTCGACCACCTCGGACTCACCGCGGATCATGATGCTTTCGCCGCGCGCGACGATGGTGGCTTCGAAGCGTTCTTCGAGGATACGCAGATGCGCGTCCTGAAAGCCGAAAAGCACCACGGGATTGGTACCGTCAATACGTATGCGTTTTTCTGTTTCCACAACAGCCTCAGTTCCTGGTTTCATTGCCGTCCCGCTGCGTTGCGGAACAGACACGGAAAAACCCTTACATCCTTGAATGTAAGGGTTTTTCCGCAAAAGGTTGTGGTAGAAACGCGGTGGGCGTTCTTACTTGTTGACGTTCTCCGGCGATGCGCCGGTGTCCATTCCGCCGCCCATTTCCGCTTCTCGCTTCATGCGATAGTAGCGGCGTGCCGCGCTCTCTTCTTCCGGTGTCAGCGGCGAGGGTGCGGGAACCTTCAGCACCTGGCCCGGGAAGATGATGTCAGGATTCTTGATCTGATCGCGGTTCTTCTGCCAGATCTTCGGCCACTTGAAGGCGTCGCCGTAGATATCCGGCTTCTTGGCGATATTCCACAGACAGTCACGATCCTTGGCCCAGGTACCGACCACGTAGGTCTTCTCGGCGCGGGACAGGGTTTCGCGCAGCGTGCGGATATTCTCGCCCATGCGCTGGACGCGATCGTAGAATGCCGGCAGCAAGCTGATCTTGTTGCCCGCGAGATTCTTGTATTCCTCTTCGGCGTCATCGACTTCGTTCTTGCGTGCCAGCAGGTCCATCGGTGAAAGACGGAGCAACTCGGCAACCTTGTTTTCGAGACGCTTCAGCCGTGCTTCGAAGGCATCGACGTCCTGGCGCGTGGCGCCGACGAGAGCGTACAGCTCATCGATACACTTCTCATAATCGTCCTGCTTCTGTTTCAGGACTTTATTCTTCTCCGCGAGCTGATTATCCAGCGCGGTCTGCTGACGCTTCAGCTCAGACGTGCGTTTCTCCAGCTGCTGGATTTTCTGCATCGCCTGCTCCTCGGTCATTTCCTCTTGCTGGGCAAAAGCACCGCTGCCTGCCATGAGGAACAATCCGAGTGCGATGGTGAGCACTGAAATCCTATTCCATTTCATGTTTATTCTCCTCGCTTGTACGATTGTTTCTTGTGACGTGACAGTGGACACTAGTTGCCCTTCCAGTTAGCAAGACGCTGCTTGACCAGCTCCTTGTCTTTCGCGCACTGTTCCAGCTTGGCTTCCTGCGCCGAAATCTGGCGGTCCAGTGTGCCGATCTGGGACTGCTTCGTTTGGATGGCTGACTCGAGGGCTGTGATTTCACGCTCCAGCTCAGCAATACGTGCCAGCTGCTCAGGCGTTGCATACGAGGTGCAGCCCGAAAGCACAGCTCCGGCACTCAGAATTGCCGTCGCACAAACGAGCACCACAGATTTGCGGAGTTTTTTCATAATATTCTCCTTTGCGGTGATGAGTTAAAGTAACAGGTTAGACTCAAGAATTAAATGCATATATGGCAATAATAAGAAGAAAGTGTCATGTAGTCAAGAAAAGAAGGTCAAAAGTCCTAAAAACAATAACATCCGTCGGCATTTTCGGCTCCGGGGAGCTGTTCTGTGTCAATCAGGCCTCCATGGTCACCTGGCTGCAGCACCATGCCTTCGCTGAAGTACAGCAGACTGTGCAAAACGTCTTCCGCTTCGGACAGGGTTTCGGGTTTCATGAGGATGTTGCGCATCTGCCTGCTGTTGGGAACGTACTTGAGATAGGCGATATAATGCTTGCGCATTTCCAGTACCGCGCGGCGTTCGCCTTTGATGTCCACGGACATCCGAAGATGCCGCACGGCCGTATCAATACGCTCGCGAAAACTCGGAGGTTCCGGAAGCACGCCCGTGCGCATGTATTCCTTCGTCTCACGGAAAATCCAGGGATTGGCGATGGCTCCTCGCGCGATCATCACTCCGTCACAGCCGGTTTCATCAAAGGCACGCTTCGCGTCCCCGGGAGTCATTACGCCGCCGTTGAGCACGACGGGAATGGACACCGCCTCCTTGATCTTCGAAATCCATGACCACTCGGGATCGCCGCTGTGCCCCATCTGGCGCGTGCGGCAGTGAATCGTCAGCGCGCGGATCCCCACATCTTCCAGCATTTTCGACAGTTCAACGATCTGAATCGAATCGTGGTCCCAGCCGAGCCGCGTCTTCAGCGTCACGGGCAGCGACACCTGTTCGACGATGGTCTTCGCCATGCGTACCATGTAGGGCAGATCGCGCAGCAGTCCCGCGCCCGCCCCGCGCTTGGCAACTTTTTTCACCCAGCAGCCGGCGTTGATATCGATGATGTCGGGATGTTGTGTTTCAACTATTGACGCCGCTTCGATCATGGTGTCCAGATTTCCACCGTAGATCTGGATGCCGACAGGGCGTTCCTCATCGCGGATCAGCATTTTCTGCCGTGATTTCGTGGGTTTCTTGCTGCGTACGAGTCCGTCGGCATTGACGAATTCCGTGTACACGACATCGGCCCCGAATTCCTTGCAGATCTTCCGGAACGAAATATCCGTGACGTCTTCCATCGGTGCGAGGAAGAGTCCGTTTTCTACGCCAAGTGTCTTGAAGATATCCTGTTCCATCGTTTGTTATTTCCTCACCGCCCGCCTGTAGCTTTCCACTGTTGCCTGCGCCGTCTGGTCCCAGGAAAACTGCCGTACACGTCCATTGCCTTTTTCAATGAGAGTCTGACGCAAACTACCGCTTTCTACGAAGGTTTTCAATGCCCTGACAAATTCCTCATGGTTCTCCGGATCGAAATACTGTGCGGCCTCACCTCCTACCTCGGGCAGCGAGGCACGGTTGGAACTCAGCACGGGCGTGCCGTGCTCCATGGCGTCGAGCAATGGCAGACCGAAACCCTCATACAGCGAAGGGAAAACGAGCCCGAGCGCGCGCGCGTACAATGCGGAAAGCTGATCACGGCTGACGTAGTCGAGAAACAGCACGCGGTCGTGCAGCGCCAGTTCCTGCACGAGTGCATCGTACGGATAGCGCGCATCGCGTTTGCCCGCGACAGCGAGGCGCAGATTCGGCTCGCTTCCCTCAGCAAGCAGCCGCGCGAACGCCCGGAGCAGCAGGCCCAGTCCCTTGTACGGATCGTGACGGCTGACGTAGAGAAGAAAACGGCCGTCCTCGAGCGCCGCATGCGGCAGCGCGACGGGAGCGTCCGCCGGCGGAGTGAGACCGGCCGCGACATGAACGACGTCAACCTTTTCGGCGGGGGCGGAAAGTCTGCGCACGATATCGGCTTTGCTGTACGCGGAAACGGTCAGAACGCGCGCGCTGCGCCGCACCGCCGTTTGCACGGCCAGACGGTACAGCGGGAGCAGCCGCACTTTCATCGATTTCCTGAGAAATTCCGGATGTGCGAGGGGAATCAGATCATGGATGGTACTGACTACGGGAATCGAGCTGCGAAAGGGTATGAGAAAATCGGGACTGTGGTACACGTCATAGTGACCCTGGCGCAGCAGCCGCGGCAGTCGCCACTGGTGGTGCAGACGAAAAAAATCACCTTCCCGCACATCACGCGCGAGAGTCTCGATTTCGTCTTCCGTGCGGACAGGGACGATTCCGGAGGGCGTATACAGATGCAACGCCACCTGATCGGCACAGCATCGCAGCATGGCCGGAAGCAGCTGCCGGGCGTATTCGCCGATGCCCGACCGGTGGGGCGTCAGCACGTGGCCGTCGAATACGACACGTATGCGCGTCGTGTCAGCCATCAAGCCGTGCGGTGAGAATGTCTGCGATCTGTGCGCTCGTGGTGCCGTCGCCGTAGGGATTGTCACCGCGCGACATCGCAGCGTACGTGTCACGGTTATCGAGCAGTTCGCTTACCGTATCGACGATGCGTGCGCGATCGGTGCCGACCAGTCGCGCGACCCCCGCATCGATGCCTTCGGGACGCTCGGTAACTTCACGCATGACGAGCACGGGCTTCCGCAGCGAGGGACCTTCTTCCTGGATGCCGCCGGAATCGGTAAGGAGCAGGACACTGTTGTCCATCAGCGACAGCAGCTGCTCATAGCGCACCGGTTCGATCAGATGGATGCGCTTCTTCCCTTCCAGCACCCGCTTCACGGCTTCACGCACGTTGGGATTGGGATGAACCGGGTAGACGATTTCCACGTCGGGATAGCGCTCGGTGATGTCCAGCATCGCATGGAGCATGCGGTCGAACGGTGCGCCGAAGCTCTCGCGCCTGTGTGCGGTCACCGTGATGAAACGGCCCTCTCCGCCCAGCAAACGCGTGACGACGTCCGCTTCGAGTCCCGCCTCGACGAGCAGTGCCCGCCGCCGTTCCTCTTCCCACTGGCCGAGCATCTCGCGTCCCAGCAGAAGCGCATCGACGACGGTGTTTCCGGTGACGAATACACTGTCTTCCGCCCGTCCCTCCTGCAGAAGGTTCCTTGCCGACAGCTGTGTCGGAGCGAAATGAAAGTCGGTAAGGGATGCGGTGAGCGTACGGTTCATTTCCTCGGGAAAGGGGCTGTAGCGGTCGAATGTGCGCAGCCCGGCTTCCACATGTCCGACGCGGATTTTCTGATAGAACGCCGCGAGCGCCGACGTGAACACCGTGGTGGTATCACCCTGTACCAGCAGCACGTCGGGTTTGAAATCTTCGAGAACCCCCCGCATTTTCATCAGCACCGCGGCCGTGACGTGTTCGAGGGTCTGGTTGTGCACCATCACATCGAGATCCACGTCTTCGGTGATGCCGAAGAACTGCGTCACCTGCCGCAGGAGTTCCTTATGCTGCGAGGTCAGGCAGACCGACACGCGGAAACGGTCGGGGAGGGACTGCATATGCTTGATCACCGGGGCCAGTTTGATGGCCTCGGGACGGGTGCCGAAGGAAAAAAGGACGTGGGTCATGGCTATAACATCCGCTGTCGGTCAAACATGAAGCGACCCGCGGTATTTGGCGCGGGTCGTATGGTGCAAGTTAGTATTCACGGGACTGCCGGACAACCTCAATGCAGCCGTGCCGCGTCGGAATGCAGTTCATCCCGCAGAAGCTCTTCTATCTGCAAGCGCAGCGACGCCACCTCATCAAGGTAACCTTCCGTCTGGTCGGCGGGACAATGCCGCGACTGGTATTTCCTGAACGCAAGCCTGGTGGCAAGGTGGAAATACCGCTTGCGGTCGACCACCGGCGAGATCCAGCCGAGCAGTTTGCGTTTACTCGTATACGGGAGGTATTGCATGTGGGTCACGGGAATCAATCCGAGCTCCGATTCCTCTGTCAGCTCTCGAACGATGAGACGGTTTTCCGCGAGCAGCGCGAGCTGCACCACCACGATGATGACGATCAGGCTGAGGAAAATGAATATCATCCCCAGTCCGACCGCGGACGGATTATTGATGCTCACGGAGAAATTCCACAGTGCGTGCATGAACATCGCGAGGACGAGACCGAGAGCACGCAGCGGCCAGCGCAGGACGGGCTGTCCAAATTTCGTCAGTCCGATAAACGCGCCGAAAATCCCGGTCGCCATCGCATGCATCACCACGGTGTACAGCGTCCGCACCACGACGAGGAACACCCATTCCTCAGGTGTGGACGCACCGAGGAAGTACATGAAGTTCTCCGTCATGCCGAAGCCGAGTCCGATCGCCATGCCGTATACCACACCGTCGGTGATATTGTCGAAACGACGATCGCGCATCGTCCAGAGCAGAAAAATCCCTTTGGTAATTTCTTCGGTGATCGGCGCCACGAATATGGCGTCGAAAAAGGATGAGCTCCCCAGAACGCCCGAAACAATGACACTGAATACGATTCCGAAGAACACGGCCCCCAGCGCTCCCCAGATGAAATTTGCCAGCAGCAGACCGATTGGTTCACGGTCGTAGCGGTCCATGAGCCAGATGCTCCAGAGATAGAGCAGAACAGGAACGATTGCGAAAATGAGGGATGCAATGGCGAGCACGGATGCCTCCTCAACCGCTCGCGAGACAGCGCGAGCAGATGCCTGTGAACTCAGAGTGATACTCAGGAAAAAAGATACGGATCAGTCGTCACTTTTCGTACCGTTTTCTTCCTCTGTCCGCGTAAAGCGTACCCGCGTCACCCGGCGCTCCTCGGCCCCCACGATCTCGATCTGCATCGAGGGAGGATACGGGACCACATCACCCTGATCGGGAATTCGTCCGAGAAGCGTCGTGACAAAACCGCCGACCGTGTCATAATCGTCGCTGTCCGGAATGGTGAAATCCGCATAGGAGTTGAAATCCGAGATATTCACCATGGCTTCCACCTCGATACCGCCCCCCGGCAGCCTCTCGTAGGGGATTTCCTCGTCATCGTACTCGTCACGGATCTCCCCGACGATTTCCTCGAGTATATCCTCCATGGTGATCAGGCCTTCCGTGCCGCCGAATTCATCGACGACGATGGCCATGTGCAGACGTTTGAACTGGAATTCGCGCAGTAGTTCCGAAATCGGCTTGGTTTCCGGAACGACGAATGGCGGACGAATAATATCCTGCAGAATAATCAGATGGCGGTGTTCGACCAGACTGATGACATCCTTGGCGTAGATGATCCCGAGGATGTCGTCGAGCGATTCGTTGTACACCGGCATGCGCGTGAATCCCTGCTCGATGAACCGTTCGAGCACCTTGGTCGCCGGCATGTTGATATCCACCCCGACCATGTCGGTACGTGGAATCATGATTTCGCGCGCGGTGGTATCGGTGAACTGAAAAATCGATTCGATCAGTTCGTGCTCGGTCTGATCGAGCAGACCGGTTTTTGCGCCTTCCTCCAGGATATCGAGCAGATTCTCTTCGGTCGTGACAGCTTCGCTGAATCGCGCCTTGCCGCGGAAGGGACGAAGAAAGAGATTTGCGCTGATAATGAGGAGCCGCTGTGGGATGTGGAGCAGCCGCGACAGCAGATACATGCCGCCGGAGAAACGCAGGACGATGGCGTCACCGTATTTCTCGCCGATTCCCTTGGCGAAAAGGTGAACGCCAACGAGGAAGAAGCCGGTCAGGGCGCCGGCGACCAGAAACGAGCCGGTGACGCGCAGCAGCGGACTGATCCAGCCGCTGCCGTCCGCCTCGAACAGCTGATGCACCCAGTGTCCGACATAGGGCGCGAGAATAAGAGCAGAAAAAAGGACGAGGAAAATCGTGGCGATCTGTGCTGTTCCCTGCACATCCTCGTCATGTTCTTTCAGACGCAGCGCGGCCCGGGCTCCATCCTCACCGTCTTCGATGAGCTGATCGAGCGTGCTTCGCGATGCGGAAGTGATGGCGAATTCAGCGACCGAGACCACGGTCGCCAGAAAAAGGGAGGCCAGAAAAAGTAAGACGTCAAGCACCGGCGAGCCGGTCATGATGGCATTTCTCCATGCGACCGGTCGACATCTGCTTGACTGCTGCTACTCGGAGGTTCCATAATGTTGTGCCGCGCACACGTGCGGCGCCCGTCATGTCGCCACAGGCGATGACGGGCACTTCAGTGTGATCTAGCCCAGAGTCTGCACGAACTTCGCAAGCTTCGACTTGCGGTTCGCGGCGGTGTTCTTGTGAATGATACCCTTGGTGGCGAGACGATCAAGAATGGTTGTGACATCCTTGTACTTCTCTTCGGCGACGGTCTTGTCCTGCGTATCACGCAGATCCTTGATCGCCGTTTTCATCCGGGACTTGTTCATTCGATTGTACGCGCGCTTCCGGGCGTTGGTGCGCATGCGCTTCTTTGCTGACTTATGCTGAGGCATGATGCTCCTTGGACAAAAATACGAACTCAAATATACATCTCTTGTGCGACGGATGCAATATCATGAGTCCGATCAGTGCAATATCGTCAATATGCGGGCTTCGAGGCCTTCGGGCAGCTCCAGGACGTACAGATACTGTCCGCTGGCATATCCGCTCGCATCGAACATTACCTCATGCCTGCCCGCCGTGTGGAAGCCGTCCTTGAGCACAGCAACCCTCCGGCCCTGCCGGTCATAGAGACTCAGGCAGGCATGCTGCCCCGAGGGCAGGGTAAAGGCGATACGGGTCGTTCCGTACGCGGGATTCGGCGCACTGCGGCCGAGGTGGGCTCCGCCGTTGAGCTGCACCAGGCGCCGTCCGTCGATCAGACAGAAATCCTCCAGGCCGAAGCGGCCGGATTGCACGTGATCGACCGTAATGGCAGGATGGGAAAACGTGAAGCCCGCCGGTGTGATCGCCGTCGTGGTATCATTTCCGACGAGAACCAGGCAGCGAAGATACACGAGCACATCGCT
>PKTF01000071.1 GCA_002869275.1 Ignavibacteria bacterium
CTGTGTTCGCTGCACAGGGCAGGAAGGAAGGAGAGCATCACCGCGTGCCTTGCAAGTGACCGGTGCAGGCTCTAGATTGACTCATCACGTTCTGGAAGCATCAGGACTTTCATGCTGACCTCGCTTGATATCAGGAATTTCGCGCTGATCGAGGAAATCCGCATTGCCTTCGGACCCGGCCTGACTGTCATTACGGGAGAAACAGGCGCCGGGAAATCCATCGTCATCGACGCATTGGGACTCGTTCTCGGAGAACGGGCGGATACCTCCATGGTGCGACAGGGAAGCGCTCGCACGGTCATCGAAGCCGAACTCGACGCGGAGCAACTTACGGACTTGCGTCCGCTCGTTGAAAGCTTCGACGCCGAATGGCAGCCAGTGATGATCCTGCGTCGCGAAGTCTCCGCCAAGGGTGTCAGCCGCGCCTTCGTCAACGACACACCCGTACCGATCGCATCATTGCGGGCCCTCGGCAACAGGCTCGTGGATATTCACGGACAGCATCAGCATCAATCTCTGCTGCACCCGGAAACGCATCGCACCATCCTCGACAGCGATCCCGCCGTTGCTTCAGCACTGCTGGCATACCAGGAGCTGTACACGGAATTCACACAAACGCTTCAGGAATTGGATGAGGCGCAGCGCACCCGTGACCGCATCGATGAGCGCCGTCTAGTGGCCGAACATCAACTCAAGCAGATCAGCCAGACGGCGCCGGAAGCGGGGGAGGACGAGCGCTGCGAGCACGAACTGAAAATGGTGGAACACGCCGAGAAACTGGCAACGAATACCCATGCGGCTCTTGACCTGCTGTACGACGGTGAGCACAACGTTGTCGATATGCTCGGTCGAGGCGAGAAGCTGCTGGGCGAACTCGCACGCATCGATAACTCCCTCGAACCTCTCAAACGCGATGTCGACGCTGCGGCGTCGGGACTATCGGATATCGCACATTCGCTGAGGGATTACCTCGAATCCATTGAGTTTTCGCCCGAGCGTGTCGAGCAGCTGCGGCACCGCCTTGCGGAGCTGGACGGGCTCAAACGCAGCTTCAGGCTGACGCTGGGTGAACTGATTGAAAAACGCGCTGCGTTGAGAGAAGAGCTTGACGGGCTTGATTCCATCGACGACCGGATCGAGGACCTCGAACGTCGCACCGAAACCCTCCGGGCAAAAACCTCCACGGCTGCCGCGGCGCTCAGCAAGGCACGAAAAACGGCAGGTGAAACCCTCGCGAAGCACGTGGTTAAGGAACTGAAGGACCTTGGAATAAAGGACGCCGTTTTCATGAACGGGTTGGAGCGACAGTCGGCTGCCGCCTCGCTCGCGCGCTATCTAATGAGCGGAAAGCAGCGTCTGCACTGCGACGAGTACGGCTGGGACAGCGTGGAATTCCAGTTGTCCACCAACCTCGGCGAGGACCCCAAGCCGCTGCACAAAGTGGTGTCCGGCGGCGAAGTATCACGCATCATGCTGGCGCTCAAGTCCATCTTTGCCGGACGCGACCGCATTCCCATCATGGTATTCGACGAAATCGACGTCGGTGTCAGCGGCGGCATAGCGCGCAAGGTCGGCAATGCGATGCGGAAACTGGCCGAGGCACATCAGATCCTGGCCATCACGCATCTTCCGCAGATCGCGGGCGTGGGCGCGGCGCATCTTCTCGTCGAGAAACACGTACAGAATGGCAGGACCACAACGGAAGTCACGCCGCTGGATACCGAACGGCGTGTAGAGGAAGTCGCCCGTCTGCTGAGCGGCGAAACCGTCACCGAGGCGGCCCTGCAGAGCGCGAGAGAATTGATCGGTACATGAGCGAACATCGTTACACGGCTGGAGCCGTGTTGCGATGTGCCATATGCCATATGCTGTATGCCACATATGCAATTCGACATTTTGGCTACATTGGTGCTCAGGAACCGAGATGAGCCGTTCGACTTAGCGCATACAGCATACGGCATACTGCAGCCAACAAGTACCTCAGAATACAAGTGATTTACCTATTATTCAGTAAACCCCAACCACAATGCCCATCTCCTTCTACAACACGCTGACACGAAAGGTCGAGGAATTCAAACCCATTGTCGAGGGCAGGGTGAGCATGTACACCTGCGGTCCGACAGTGTACGATTTCTTTCATATCGGGAATGCACGCAGCTTCGTGATGTCCGACGTCGTTCGTCGCTACTTTGAATTCAGCGGCTATGAAGTCAATTACGTCATGAACATCACGGACATCGACGACAAGATCATCAAGCGCGGGAACGAGGAAAACCGGCCTTCGTCGGAAGTGGCCGAGACGTTCGCCACGGCATTTCTCGAGGATACGAAGCGCTTTGGCATCAGGCATGCGAGTACGCATCCACGTGCGACGGAAACGATGGAGGAGATCATTGCGCATATCAAGGCACTGGTGGACAAGGGCGCGGCATACGAGGTGGACGGCGACGTGTATTTCCGCGTATCTGCATTCAAGGAATATGGGAAGCTGAGCGGAAAGAAAATCGAGGACCTGCAGATCGGAGCCCGCATCGAGGCCGACGACCGCAAGGAGAATCCGGTCGACTTCTCGCTGTGGAAAAGCGCCAAGCCGGGCGAACCCTCGTGGGATTCGCCCTGGGGCAAGGGACGTCCGGGCTGGCACATCGAGTGCTCGGTGATGTCGCAGAAATATCTCGGCAAGACCTTCGACATCCACGCCGGCGGCAATGACCTCATCTTCCCGCATCACGAAAATGAGATCGCACAGAGCGAGGCGCTGACGGGCGAACCCTTCGCGCACTACTGGATGCACTTCGGTTTCCTGAATATCGACAATGAGAAAATGTCTAAATCCCTCGGCAACTTCTTCACAGCACGCGATATCCTGGAGAAGTATTCCGCCGAAGTGATTCGTTTCTATTATATGCAGACGCATTACCGCAGTCCGCTGAACTTCACGCATGAGGGGCTCGAAGCCGCGAAGACCGGTCTGCAGAAACTGCAGGGGCTTTACGACGCGCTGGAGGATGCGAAGACCGGATCGGCCTCCTTCGACGTCGCCGCACATGAGCAGCGTTTCATCGACGCGATGAACGATGATTTCAATACGTCGGCCGCCTTTGGTGCGCTGTTCGACATGACGCGCGAGGCGAATACCGCGCTGCATGCGGATACCGGCATGGACGACGCTTCCCGCGCGTCGCTGAGGGATTTCCTGCAGCGCAGCTGCGAGGGTGTGTTCGGTATTCTCAGCAGCGAGAAAGACGACGGAGGGGCCTCCTCCGCGTTGCTCGACGGAGTCATGCAGCTCATGATCGAACTTCGCGCAGAGGCGCGAAACGAGAAGCAGTGGGCGCTGTCGGACCGCATTCGCGACGGACTGAAGGAACTCGGCATCGTGCTGGAAGATTCTCGTGATGGAACAAGGTGGAAAACAACTACGTAGCAAGCCCATGGAAGACATCGAACAACAGGATTCATCCTTCATCTGGGGAAACTTCTTCAAGCGTGACCGCGAGAAGGACATTCTCACCTTGCTGCGCAACGTCCCGATTTTCGAGGGACTGAGCCGCAGCGATCTGAAGGCCGTCGAGCGCATTCTCCACCGCCGCAAATACCACGCCGGCGAATACATCTTCCGTGAAAGCGATCCGGGGCTCGGGATGTATATCATCGAACGCGGCGAGGTCTCCATTGTCGCGGAAAGCCGGTCAGCCGAAATCACCCGGCTCTATCAGGGCGATTTCTTCGGCGAAATGGCGCTGTTCAACGAACGTCCCCGCAACGCGAGCGCCGTGGCGTATGAAGACACCAAGCTCTTCGGGTTTTTCCAGCCCGATCTGTTCGGATTATTGGAAACGCGTCCCCGCATCGGCGTGAAAGTCGTGGCGAAACTGGCGCGTATTCTCGCCGAACGGCTCTACAAGGCGAATCAGACGAATGCACGCATCATGGCCGAACTGGCACGGAAGGACATCTCCTGACATGATGACCAACACCAAGATCCTCATCGTACTTCTGCTGCTTATCATCGCGGCGGTGTTGGCACTGACCGTGTACACGATCGGCGGCATCGTTTCGATTTTTCTCGTGGCGATGCTGTTTGCCTTCATCATCACCCCGGCGGTGGATTACCTCGAAAGCCATGGTGTTCCGCGTGCCCTCGCATCGACCATCATGTTCCTGTTTTCGCTCGGTGCCTTTGCAATCATTGTCTATTTCCTTTCTCCTCTGGTGTATGACCAGGTGGTGGTGCTGCAGCAGCGGGTGAGCTTCGGCGAAATGCGTAAAAGCATCCCGCAGCTCGAGAGCGAACTGGTCGAATACCTGAGCTTCCTCGGCGTGCGCGAGCTGCATCTGACCGCGAAGATCGAGGAACTTATCTTCACGCTGTTCGACAATCTGCTCAATATCGCCTCGGGACTCGTCGGACTGGTCATCTTCATCGTGATGACACTGATATCCACGTTCTTTCTGCTCAAAGACGGTCGCAAGCTGAAGAAGTCTCTCATCGAAATCGTTCCGAACCAGTTCTTCGAGATGTCGATGAGTATCCTGCATAAAATCGATTGGTCGCTGGGCGCGTACCTGCGGGGGATCCTGTTGGACGCCTTCGTGATCGGTACGGTGACGACCTTCGCCATGTGGCTGCTCGACGTCCCGAATTACGTACTGATCGGGCTCGTGGCGGCTTTCGCCAATCTCGTGCCGTATCTGGGTCCCCCTACGGCTGCACTCGTGGCAAGTTCGATTTCCGTCATCTCGCTCAGCACGTTCGCGCAGGTTCCGCTCATCCTCGTGACGTTCGTGCTCATACGTCTGCTGGACGATTCCATCGTGCAGCCGCTGACGATTTCGCAGAGCGTCAAACTGCATCCGCTGACCATTATTTTCGCCATCCTCATCGGCGGACAGCTCTTCGGTATCCTCGGCATGCTGTTTGCCGTACCCATCGCGGGAGTGGTGAAAGTCGTGGCGTCCGAGATGTACGAAGGACTCAAGCGCTACAGGGCCGTCTACTGATTATCACTATCAACTCGAGAAACCTCATCCATGTCTGATACACCCATCGATCCCTCTGCGATCCGCCGGGGCGACACCCTTGAATTGCAGATCGAATCCGCCGCCTTCGAAGGGCGCTCCATCGCGCATGTCGGCGATTTCGTCGTCTTCGTCGAAGGCGCCGTTCCCGGCGACCGGGTAAACGCGTTCGTCTTCCGGAAGAAAAAACAGTTCGCCGAAGCGCGCACCGAGGAGATCCTCGAGCGGTCCGAACATCGCGTGGATCCCGCCTGCCGGCATTTCGGCACCTGCGGGGGCTGCAAATGGCAGCATATGTCGTACGAGCAGCAGCTGTACTGGAAACGCCGTCACGTACTCGACGCTTTCGAGCGCATCGGCGGTTTCGAAGACCTGAAGGTCAACGATACGCTCGGGGCGATCGAGCCGTTCTGGTACCGCAACAAGATGGAATACTCCTTCGGGGAAATGCGCTGGCTCATGCCCGATGAAATGGGCGTGATCGACCGCGATGCCGAGCTGTTCGCACTCGGACTCCATGTGCCCAAGCGCTACGACCGCATTCTGCACATCGACGACTGCCGGCTGGAATCGCATGAAAGCAACCTCATCCTGAATGCCACACGTGAATTTTTCGTCGAACGCAATGTGCCGGCATACTCCACGCGTACGCATACCGGTGACCTGCGGCACCTGGTGATCCGCGAGGGGAAACACACCGGCGAACGCATGGTCTTTCTCGTCTCCACGCATCGCAACGAGGAGATGATGCGCGAATACGCCGCGCTGCTGCAGCGCGAGGAATTCGGTGTCACCACCTTCGTGCACGGCATCACCGACCGTAAGTCCACCGTGGCCATCGCCGACGAGGAGATCGTGTATTTCGGTGACGGACGCATCAACGAGCGCCTGGGCGAAAACAGCTTCCGCATTTCGCCGAGTTCGTTTTTCCAGACCAATACCCTGCAGGCCGAGCGATTGTACGCGCTGGCGGAAGAAGCTGCAGGACTGCAGAAGGACGATGTCGTGTGGGACCTCTACTGCGGTACGGGCACGATTTCATTGTTCATCGCGCGGGATGTAAAGCAGGTGGTCGGAGTGGAACTCAACGCCGCAGCCATCGCCGATGCCGATCGCAATGCACGGGACAACGGCATCGACAACGCAGAGTTCATCTGCGCCGATATCGTGGACTTTATCGGAGAGGGCGGACGCGCAGCCGAGACAAAGCCGGACGTCATCATCACCGATCCACCCCGTGCCGGCATGCACACGAAAGTGGTGGACGCCATCGGGCGTTCGGGAGTGGAGCGCGTGGCCTACGTGAGCTGCAATCCCACCACCAGCGCGCGTGACTGTGGCTTGCTGCGCGAATACGGCTACGAAGTTGAGCAGGTGACGCCAGTGGACATGTTTCCCCACACATACCATATCGAATGTGTCATCACCCTGCGCAAATGCACCGCATGACACGCGTCACGCATATCATGGGAATAATGCTCATGCTCTGCATGTGGGCGGTCGAACTTACTGCCCAGTCTCGCGGTGAGAACTTCGATCATGACGTTGACGTGTTCGTACAGGATGCAGCCGACATCTTCACGTCACCGGGAGATTTTACTTCCGACGACTGGCTCAAAGTCGGCGCACTGGTCGCCGTTGCAGCCGCTGCATACACCGTCGACGATGACGTGCGCGACTGGGCGCAGGATTGGCGCACGCCCGAATGGGACGACCTGCTGGCGCCGGGGGACTGGTACGGGAACGGGCTTTTCAATTCCGGCTTCGCCATCGGGATGTACGCCGGCGGGCTTATCTCCGACGACGAATGGACGCGGGTGACCGGACGCACGCTTCTGCAGTCACAGATGTACAGCGCGCTGGCCTCGCAGCTGCTCAAGTTCACCATCGGACGCGCGCGACCCGACATGAACGAAGGCAAACACAGCTTCAATCCCTTCGTCTTCGACATGGACTATCACTCCCACCCGTCGGGCCATGCGACCTCCGCATTCGCGTTCTCGACCACCCTATCTCGCCGTGTGGGAAACGTGCCGTTTTCCGTGCTGCTGTATGCCCTCTCCAGCCTCACCGTGCTGCAGCGTATCGAGTCCGACCGTCATTGGCTCTCCGACACCATCGTCGGCAGCGTGCTTGGAACAGTGATCGGCATTGCGGTAGTGCAGGCGGAGGAAAGAAGGGAACAGGAGGAAGCGGAGCGCCTTCCCATCATGGCCGGCTTTTCCCCTCATCGGCCGCTGTATGGGGTAACGCTTAGTTTCTGATTCACATCTCAGATTTCTCGTCCCACCAGGAGGCTTCGATCTTCTGACAGCACATATTTGCATATGCGAATATGTGCTTCGCTGCCCCCGGCAGCCGACAGGGTCAGTCTGAATTCGTTTTCCAAATCCGTAGTGAGGGGAGTCGGGATGAATGCACGCAGGTTCATCCGACACGCCTCATCCGGCGTGCTGCCCAGGCGGGCGGCTGTGTCGATGTCGGTCCACTGGATGTTCAGATGATCGTCCACGAGCCAGAGCCAGGGACGGGAAGCGGCGGAGTGCTCCGAGCGCTCCAGGCGCTCGCGCACCGCGGCGATGATGTCTTCGATTTCCTCGGTGCCGGCGTTGCGGAGCAGCGCTTCGAGCGCTTCGCTGTCCGCGCGGATTTCCAGCGCCCTGACCAGCCTTTCCGATGGTGTGGCCACTGACCCTGCCGTCCACAATGCGAGGAGTCCGACGATACCGATCAGCGCGAGCAGCGCGGGAATGAGGATGATGGGATCGCGCTGGAGGAACAGCTTCACGCCATCGACGAAAAGGTAGTCGACGAGAATAACGCCTGAGCCGAGACAGAGCAGCAGGATCAGCAGGTGCGAAAGAAACACCCGGTGGAAGAGGGCGGGATGTCGCGAGCGCTGTTTCATGCTATTCCTGTACAAGATGGGCGATATCTTCCTGCTTTCCCATGAGGATGAGGATGTCGTCCTTTTCAATCACGGTGTCGGGACCGGGAACGCCGATGATGTGCTCGAGTCCCTGCACGCTGCCCACTGCCGGACCCCGCCGCTTGATCGTGATCATGTTTACGTTGTGCTTCTTGCGAAGATCCAGCTTTTTGAGGCTGCGTCCGTGCATATGCTGCGGTGCGATCACCTGGTTGATGCTGTATGCGTCGGTGAGGGGAATGCTTTCGAGAATACTGGTGCTGATGAGCGTCCCTGCCAGGCGCTCGGCCATGTCCAAATCGGGTGAAACAATGGAATGCACGCCGACTGATTGAAAGATGCGCGTGTGTATGGGCGACGTGGATTTCACGATGACGTTCTTGCAGCCGAACTCGATCAGCAGCACGCACGTGAGCAGGGCGTTTTCGAAATCCTCGCCGATGGACACGATGACCGCGTCGAGGTCTTCGAGTCCCTGGTTGCGCAGGGTTTTTTCATCGGTGCTGTCGAGGCGGACGGCATAGGCGACCTCGTCCTTGATTTCTTCGATTTTACCGACGGTATTGTCGATGGCGATGACCTCGGCACCGTCGGCCGTGAGTTCACGGGCGAGGTTGCGTCCGAAATATCCGAGTCCAATAACAGCGAATCGTTTTGCCATGAGAATTGCTCCGTGTCAGCCCACGATAATCTGTTCCGTGGGGTAATCGTATCTGTTTAGTATCGCCCGGCGCGTGACCGCCATCATGAAGGTCAGTGTACCGATGCGTCCGATCAGCATGGTGAAAATAAGTACGGATTTACTGAAGTCGCCCAGTGAGGCAGTGATGCCTCGGGAGAGTCCCACCGTCGCCGCCGCTGA
>PKTF01000429.1 GCA_002869275.1 Ignavibacteria bacterium
CAGGTGTTCTCGCTGCGCCTGCCGTCGCTCGAGGAAGTGTTTGCCCGTGCGGACGCCGAGCAGGAAAAGGCCATCGAGGACCTCGAGGAGACGCTCAAGGCGGCAGAGGACGTGCAGCGCGAAATGCAGAAGCTGCAGCAGGAAATGAAGCAGCAGAACGCCGAGAAGCTCGACTGGCAGCAGCAGAAGAAGCTCGAAGAGCTGATGAAGCGTCAGAAGGAGATGATCAAGGACGTCAAGGACGTCAACGAGCAGATGTCGCGCCTCAAAGAGGACATGCAGAAGCAGAATATGATTTCGGAGGAGACGCTGCAGAAGTACGAAGAGCTGCAGGAACTGATGGAAAAGGTGGATGCGCCTGAACTGCGCGAAGCCCAGAAGCGCATGGAAGAGCTCGCGAAGCAGATGACGCCCGAGCAGATGAAAGAGGCGATGGAGAACTTCGAGTTCAATGAAGAGAATTTTCGCAAGAGCATCGAACGGACGATCGACCTTCTGAAGCGCATCCAGATCGAGCAGAAGGTGGATGAGATCACCAAGCGCTCGAAGGACCTCGCCGACAAGCAGGAAGACCTCGCCGATCGAACGGAGAATGCCGATCCGTCGGACCAGAGCGAACTCGACAAGCTGGCCGAGGAACAGCGCAAGCTGCAGAAGGAAGCCGAGGCCATGCAGCGTGAGATGGACGAGCTGCAGAAGAAGATGGAAGAATTCCCGCAGGAAATGCCGCTGGATGAAATGCAGGAAGCGCAGAACGAGATGCAGCAGTCCAACATGCAGCAGTCCATGAATAATTCAGCCAATCAGTGCCAGGGCGGACAATGCCAGGGTGCCTGCCAGTCGCAGAAGAAGACCGCGGAGAACCTGCGCAAGGTCCAGAAGAAAATGGAGAAGGTGAAGAAGAAGCTGAACCAGAACATGCAGCGCATGGTGCAGCGCGCCTTCCAGAAAGCCCTCAAGGACGTACTCGACATGTCGAAGCGCCAGGAGGAGCTGAAGAACCAGGTACAGAAGCTGCCCGTGAATTCACCGCAGTATCGTGAAGCTCAGCGAGAGCAGATGCAGCTGATGGAGCAGCTCAACCAGACCGGCAACGAGCTGATGGAGCTGGCGAAAAAAAGCTTCGCGGTGAACAAGCAGATGGCAGAACACCTCGGCAACGCCATGAAGAAAATGAAAGAGGCGATGCAGAGCATGCAGAACCGCGACCAACGCAGCGGCGGGCAGCAGCAGGGCGGAGCGATGGCAGAGCTGAATGAAGCGGCCAAGCAGATATCCAGCGCCATGCAGAAGTCCTCGCAGAGCGGCGGCGGACAGGGCGGTTCGCTCATGCAGCAGCTGCGGCAGATGGCCCAGCAGCAGATGGACATCAATGCGAACATGCCCACGCCGATGGACGGAAAGATGTCACAGCGTGAACGTCAGCAGATCCAGCGCATGATGCAGCAGCAGTCCGCCGTGCAGAAAACTCTGCAGGAGCTGAACGAGGAAGCAAAGCGCAGTGAAGAAGGAAAGCGGCTCACCGGCGACCTCGAGCGTATTGCCGAGGAGATGCAGGAAGTGATCCGCGACATGCAGCAGGAGAACGTGAATCCCAACACCCTGCAGAAGCAGGANCGGAGTCCGGGTGATCTCGGTGACGATGCACTCGATTCGAAGGAAGGCCTCCGTCACGACCTGCAGAAAGCCGTCAACGAGGGGTACTCGCGGGATTACGAGCGGTTGATTCGGAGGTACTTCGAGGGGCTGGAGACGGTGGTGGGAGAATTGGATTCGGAATAGATTTCTCAGAAGCTTTACAAAGATTACACTGATTACGCAGATGGTCTTTCGTGTGGGGGGTGCTTGCAAGTACCCCCCTTTGCTTTGATCGTCTGTGTAATCTGCGTAATCTTTGTGAAGCATCTGAGTAATCTGTTCCAATCCGAGGAATCATAGAATGCATGTAATCGCTGATCTGACCATCGTACCCCTGGGAGTTGGGATCTCGGTATCTCCATACGTAGCGGCATGTGAAAAAATCTTGAAGGACGCCGGACTCAACACGAAACTGCATGCCTATGGCACGAACATCGAAGGCGAATGGGACGTTGTTTTCGCTGCAGTCAAGCGCTGCCATGAGGTCATCCATGAAATGGGTGCTCCGCGCGTGTCGTCGAATATGAAGTTCGGGACACGTATCGATCGTCACCAGACAATGGATGATAAGATTGAGAGCGTTGAAGCGAAGATGAAGGATTCGGAATAGAGGACTCAGATGCTTTACAGGGATTACGCAGATTACACAGATGGTTTTTTCGTTTTGGGGGAACTGGCAAGTCCCCACCTTTGCTAATGATCCTCTGTGTACTCAGTGTAATCTTTGTAAGGCATCCGAGTAATCCGTTCCTACTCTGTATTAATCACTCTCTGGATGCCGTTGCGCAGGTTTTGCTCGTTGAAGTTGAACAACAGTCCGTGGGTGATCTTGCTCAGGCGCAGATAGGTTATGACCTGGGCCTTATGCGCGGGCACAAGTTTTTCGACCGCTTTCAACTCGACGATTACTTTGTCCTCGACGAGGAGATCGATTCGACACCCTGCCTCCAGTTGGTTCCCTCGAAAGCATACGGGCAACGCCAATTCGCTTTCTACACTCAAGCCCTTCTCCCGCAACACATGTTCCAGGCATACCCGGTATGTCTTCTCAAATAGACCTGGCCCCAGTTCGCTATGCACATCATAGGCACAGCCGATAATTTGATACGTCAAATCGTTGATCTGCATGATGATTCTCCCTAGGAATCTGATTTCATCGATTTTGCAAAGATTACTCAGATGCTTTACAAAGATTACACGGATTACGCTGAGGATCAGTGCAAAAGGGGGGTACTTGCAAGCACCCCCACACGAAATAGTCATCTGTGTAATCAGTGTAATCCCTGTAGGGCATCTGAGTAATCTGCCCTAATCCCAGCCCTCAAAACACCTGCCCGAAGTTCAGATAAAA
>PKTF01000009.1 GCA_002869275.1 Ignavibacteria bacterium
GAATCCACTTCACTCCAGTGAAAATGCAGCAGTGACGAACTCGTGGCGTTCACATCGAAGGGTGTGGATTGAGTCCACAACGCGACAGAAGACTCCGTTACCGCGAGCGGAATACCGGAAACATGTGTCCCATCATGCAGCACAAGTTCGCAAGCCCGGCCTCCCGGCTCCTGAAGCGCTGTAAACGACAGCACGCGCTTTCGCATGAGTTGCAGGAAGCATCGCTCGTGTGATGCATCACCAAGCTCCTTTCCCAGTACATTGAGCGGATTATCCGCGAGTCCCATCGTTTCGTAAGCCAGGAGGAATCGCGCAAGCACCTCGTATTCACAGTCGGATATTTCGATGAAATCTTCTCCGGAAGCCGAACGCACGGTCATGGAATAACCGGAATCACTCCGCATGATCAGCACTTCGCAGGGATGATCAGCCTCCGGGAATAATCCGAAATACTCCATTTCCTTAGTATCGATCAACTTCCCCACACGCAGCACGGATGCCTGCTGTCCGAGGACCTCCACAGACCATGGCCCAACAATTATTACTGCTAGGAGGATCATGTGAATACAGAATTTCTTCATGGTGTGGACTCGGATGAAACGTGATGATCAGCTACTCGTTATCGACACGTGATGGATCGGATTGTGACAGATGTAAACACTCTGTACTGAATACTCAGCAATGAATATCGGAAATCACCCAAGCCGTTCAGCAGCTTTCTTCACACCAGCGAGAATGGAATGCGCGATGCGGGGTGAAAATCCGCATGGGAGGTTCTGGCGAACCTGGCCCAGAACAGCCGGAGTCTGTTCGATGATTTCGTCGATCACCTTGTCGATCTCCGACTCGAAACCGCAGAGCTTTGCTGTGGACTGCCAGTGACGGCGGTGGATGTGATCCCATCTGTAGTGACGTGATTTCCCTTTCACGGACATCGCCATGCGGGCATCCTGAAGCGCAATCTTGCGAGCCCCACGACCGATCACCGGCCAGGCGGAAAGGACGTCGTAGAAAGGTGTGGAGGAATAGGCTCCACGGGGACCAATACGGATGCTGAAGTTTTTTGCATGTCCATCGATGGCAGCGAGCAGCCAGAACAGAATCTGTGTACGAAAAAATGAGCGGCGATCCCTCCTGGCATTCGCGGATCCGCGAAGCACATCCATGATGCTCTCGATCCCTGGTCCCCCTTCGCTCTCGTATTTCGCCTCCGGCGAAACGCCGAATACCTGGCACATATCTTCCTGAACATGCCGGATGATCCAGCTACCGTCCTGCGACAGGCTGCGATCAAAGCGTTCAACCGCCAGCACTTCCTGATCCTCGAAACGCAGGATGGAACTCTCTGCCGTTCGCTCTCCGTAGGCTCGCAGTATTCGTGAGCACAGCCATTCATTCGTCACGGAGTCAGACAAATCGATACGCTGACGGCCGACATCGCCCAAGGGCAGCTTCAGTATATGCGTCGTGGGAGTGGTGCCACGCGGAATGTGCCAGCTTCCGTTGTGAAGCAGTAGAGCGGTTTTCTCCTGCGCCCCGGCAATGGAAATGCGGAAGGCATCGTGTCTTTGATCACCGGCGAGGCCTGGAGAATACACTTCACGCAGCAATGCCGCAATATCTTCTTCCTCAACGACAATGCCCTCTATGCCCTTCACCGTCGGTGAATCAGCTTCCTCCGAAACCAACTGCAATGCACCGACACAATCTCTGCCGATCTCTGTCAGCAAATCGAACGCGCTTCTGCTTCCAACAGAGAATCGTTGCTGGATACGTCCGCGAATATCAGGGTTATCAGGGAGGAGGTTTTCGAAAAACAGCTGCACGACGGAACCCCGGTGCAGTGCATCGGGAGGCTGCAATGGCAGCGAGAGGGAAATCGGTCGAGCAAGCGGTGACGAAAGCCAGGACTCAGAGTACCCGAGTCCATGTTCACCCGAAGCGGAAATACGCCAGAACCCGACGTGCTCGCCGTTCATCCAGATTTCCAGCTGTCTCGATTTACGCTTCCTGCCCATTTGTTCACCAGGGCAGTTGTTCGTTTGAAACAGTTCGCTGCTTCTCCTGCAGCACGATTTCCAGATCCAATGCCGAGAGCAGATCGAACAGACTGTCTACCATTGCAGTTTTCGGATCAAGCTCGAGTCGTGAAACGGTCTTCTGAAGCATACCGATGCTCTCTGCTGCCTCGGCCTGTGTCAATTGCAGCCCTTTTCGTCGCACTCTCAACGCGAGTCCGAGCTGATCGGGAGTCCTTATGCAGTATTGCATGCCATACGCCTGATGCTGGTGATCGCCTTGTTTTACCCTACAAGGTATAATGAATATTTATCCCGCACAAGGTATATTATTTGTTTATACCCTGCATGGCATACAATACTAATTAGCTTGTATCACCGGTATGCTACGATGTGAACTCCATCAACTCCACCGGGGCACCGTTTTCCAGTATCATGGCGACGCGCACGCCTCCCATGGGTTCGGTGGGCGTGCCGAGGAGCTCTTTTCCCTTCAGTGCTTCATCGAGGTCGTCGACGACGAAAGCGAGATGCGGCACGCGCTGGATGAGTTCGTGTATCGGACTCCCCTCCTCGAAACGCATCCATTCAATGCCGAATACGCTCTCCGGAAAGCCGGAGACGTACATGCCGAGTTCGGGCAGATGCCGCTCTCCCTCGCGCACTTCTGTCGTCGGAATCCCGAGGTGATGAAAGCGCCAGCCGTAGCGCTCGGTCGCCGCGGGGAGGTCTCGCTCGTGACGTAATACGGGAAGCAGTGTGTGATCGGTATTCATGGATATACAAATTGGTGTAGAACGCGTTTCAACAGGAAATCTGATGAATCCGAGACCGAAATGCCAGTGTAACAATTCCCCGAAACGCGGTGTCATTCCTGCGTGTGTAATATTCTTTCATTTCCGCGGTTCGAACTGTAAATTCAGTGTACTCCCGGACGCATGTCCACTCATCCACGCTCACCCAGAACAGGTACTCTGTGCATCAATTTGTGAAGTATTGTTTCCTGCTCGCCTTCCTCGTTTCCACGTTCCAGCCTCTCGCAGCACAGGATGACGGTCCGCCGATGGACCGCCCCTCTATCGGGATCGTCGCGGGGGGAAGCATGAACCTGCATAAGGCCACGTTCGACGCCCTGCCGGATGTGCCGAGCTGCTGTACGGGCTACGACGGAGGAGACGGCTTCGGTCCGGTGTTCGGACTCGCCTCCCGCTTCGTCATCGACGACAGCTGGTCGCTGCATCTCATGCTGCGGTATGCAGACTATTCCGGAACGCTCACGCAGGAAGAATTTATCGGTCCGGTGCTCACGCCGCGCGGACCCGAAGACGCCTACGTCGAACACCGCCTCGAATCCGCAACGAAAAGCATTGATTTTCGTCCAACACTCGGATTTCGTCCCATTCCCGGGATCGGACTCACGCTGTTCACCGGCGCGCATCTGGGTCTGCTCCAAGCAAATGATGTCACGCAGAGCGAAGAACTTTTGCGGCCCGCGGACGTCACCTTCGCCGATCTGCAGCGCGAGCGCAACCAGTACGACGGCGAAATGCCGGAAGCATCCTCGCTCTATGCTGCGTTCTCCGCCGGAGTGCGCTATGGATTCATGATCGGACAGCGCTGGTCGCTCTGGCCAGAAGCATCGGTGCGCCTTTCCGCCAACTCGCTGAGCGATGGTGTTGACTGGATGCCGAATGGCTTCGAAGGTTCGCTCGCGCTCCTCTACCATATTCCCAAGCCGCCGCCACCACCGCCGCCGCCGCCACCACCGCCGCCGCCAGGACTGGAAGCGGCTGTGCGTGTATTCGCGCAGGCCGAGGACGGCACATTCCGTGAGAATGCCAAGGTCGTTGTCGAGCGCCTGACACGTGGCGAACTCTTTCCCCTCCTGCCTTACGTATTCTTCCCGCAGGAATCCGCCGCGCTTGATGCGACAAGCATGAAGAGAATATCGACGGGTGCCACGACCGGATTCGACGAAAGTACCCTTCCGCCAAATACGCTGGCGATTTACGGTGACCTGCTCAATGTCGTGGGTTCGCGCATGCGCGCCAATCCGCAGGCGAAAATCACGCTCACGGGCTGCAACAACGGCCGGGAGGGTGAACGCCGCAATACCCGGCTTTCGCGCAACCGCGCCAACGCCGTGCGTGATTACCTCGTCACGACCTGGGGCATCGATACGAAACGCATCCGCGTCAAGGCGCGCAACCTCCCCGCCGAAGCTCCGAGCACGGAATCGGTGGAGGGACAGCAGGAAACCCGTCGTGTGGAAATCTCGTCCGATACCTACGCCGTACTCGCACCCGTGCGCTGGCAGTCCGTCGAACACAGCGTCTCGACGCCAAATATCGTGCTGCGTCCGACCGTGGAAAGCGGCGCCGGTGTGAACCGCTGGTCGCTCGCAGTGACACAGGGCAACGAGAGCTTTGCTTCTTTTGACGGTACCGAAGCGCCGCCGGCCGAACTCACGTGGGAACTCGACACCACGCGTTTGCCGCAGGCCGGACGCAACGTGGACGTGCGCCTGGAGGTCGAGGACAACATCGGACAGAAGCGTACAGCTGAGGTCGCGCTTCCGTTCGAAACCGAAACTGTCACAACTGAAGTGATCGAACAGCAGGGCAATCGCCGCATCGACCGTTTCAGCCTTATTCTATTCGACTTCAAGAAATCCGATATCGGCAGCGACAACCGCCGCATACTCGATATCGTGCGTGAGGCGATCACTCCGCGCTCGCGCGTGACCATCTACGGCTTTGCCGACCGCACGGGAAGTCCCGAAATCAACCGCGAACTGGCGCTCGACCGATGCACCTCTGTGAAGAACGCACTGTCCGGCAGCCTGCGCGGCATTCCCGTGAACCTGGAAGCTGTCGGCAGCGACCGGCTGCTGTTCGACAACGACATCCCCGAAGGCCGCAACTATTGCCGTACCGTACAGATCGTCGTGGAAACCGGCATCGACTGATCGTTCAACGTCCCGCGTATTGCCAAAAAGGAAACACCACATGTATCGACCGCTCCGCATTCTGGCTGTCATCGTGTTTTTCATATCCGCCGTTCCCCTGCACGCACAGCTGCAGTTTGACGTTCTGAGCACGGACGGCACCTTCTACCCGGAAATCAGAGTCGTCTTCGAAGCCAAGGATGGTGCAGGCAACTCCATCATTGATTTTCAGACCTCCGATTTCACCGTGGTGGAAAACGGCATCATACGACCTGTGACATCGGTCAGCTGTCCCCCGCCCATTACACCGCCGGTCTCGCTGACGTTCGTCTTCGACATCAGTTTCAGCATGTCGCTGGACAACCGTCTGCAGAACCTGAAAGACGCATCCACGCAGCTCGTGCAGGAGCTTTCGTATCCTCCCGCCGCGAGCGCCGTCACGACCTTCGATGACAGTTCGGCGATCCTTACACCGTACACCAGCAACCGCGCCTCGATCCTGAGCGCGATCTCAAGCCTCGCGCCGACCGGCGGCGGCACTGATTTTTACGGTGCGTTCACCGATGCAGTGACCGGTGCCATCGATGTGACGAAGGGCCGTGCGGGCGACAAGTACATCATCTTCATGACCGATGCGTTTCAGAATCTCACGGCGGCTCTGGAGACACAGATCATCAACGCTGCGCGAGCAGCGGACATCAAGGTGTATTCGGTCACCGTGAGTCCGAACACCGTAAACATGTCCCTGCGCCGCATCGCGCTTCAGACGGGCGGTCGCTGGTTTGAGGACGTGCTCACCGCGCAGGACGCGCAGGGAATCTTTGACCAGATCGGCGACGAAATCTTCATCTATCCCCCGTGCACGCTCACCTACGAAACAGACGGCTGTGACCTCGAACGCTCGCTGTCTGTCACTCTGCGAAAAATTGGCCGCTCAGTCACGCGCAATACCACGGTCACCGTGAACTGGAACAGCATCGTCGCACTGGATGTGATCACACCGGTGGTGGATTTCGGTCAGGTCACGGGCACGAAGACCATGAATGCTGTGATCAGCGGACGCGGAGCACCCTACGAGGTGACGTCCATTACTTCTCCGGTCTCCACCTTCCGTATTCTCGACTACGGAGGCACGGCCCCACCGTTCACGCTCAGTCCCGGACAATCACGCACCATCCGTATCCAGTTTCGGCCGGTCAACACCGACCGCATCGAGGCGCGACTCAACATCGTGTGCTCGGCTCCCTGCGTTGAATCCGTCATCATGGTCGGCGGCGTGCATGATCCTACACCGATGAAGCTTATCGAACCCAATGGCGGGGAAAAACTCTTCAGCGGATCGACGTTCCGATGGAGCTGGTCGGGTGTGACCGCCTCCCAGGCGGCGGAAGTCGAGTACAGCACCAACAGCGGATCCACATGGTCCTCCGTCACGGACAACGCATACAATTCATTCTATAACTGGCGCATCCCGGTCACGCCGAGCGAGGAATGTCTCGGACTCGCGATGACAAAGGAAGAGCGCATCGCTTCACTCGATGATGTGTGGACCGGCGAACAGCCCGCTGCCGTGATGGACATCGCGGTTGCGCCATCCGGCATCCTTACGGCCGCCGCTCTCGCCAATGGCCATGTGAAACTGTTCTACCCGAAGGATGCCGCATTCGTCACCATTCTCGAGGCGCACAGCGGCTCCGCGAAGTCCGCTGATTTCTCGCCCAACATGCCCTGGCTGGCCACTGGCGGTTCCGACGGCTACGTCCGCATCTGGGATCTGCGTGACGGCACGATGATTCAGGAAATGGCTGGAAACGGCAATGTGCACACGGTCCGTTTTTCCGCCGACGGCAGCTATCTCGTCGCCGGTTCGAACCAGTATGTCGCGCTCTGGCAGACCTGGAACTGGGTCCGTGCCTGGCGCCACAACGGTGACACCCATGCCGATGGCGCGGTCGACATCGCGCCGGGCAACAAGTGGATCGCATCCGGCAACGGGAATACGATTTCCATCCTCAATTTCAGTGATGGCGGACGCAACAGAAGCCTCTCCGGACATTCGAACTTCATCCGTTCGCTCGACGTGGCTGATGACGGGATGACCATCGTCAGTGGTTCGGACGATCGAACAGTGCGACTCTGGAACACGATTACCTGGCAGCAGATCAGGGCCATGAGCGGTCATGGAGGTGGAGTGAATTCCGTCTCCGCATCGAACGCGATGGGACGCATCATTTCCGCGTCCGACGATGACGATATCCGCATCTGGGACGGTCGCGACGGCAGCCTGCTGCACACGCTCAAAGGCCATACGGCCAATGTCAACGGCGCAGCATTTGACCGCAAGACAAAGCTCATTGTCTCCGGCGGATCCGACCGAAAAATCCGCGTCTGGGGATATGTGCCGCCGCTGGCGGATAAAAGCGACAGCCTCTGGACCATCATCGCCACGGTCACCGACCTGCAGGGCGATGCACCGCTCTTCGATCCGCTCACCTGTCCCGATACATGGAGTGACGGTGATGCGGTATTCGTCAACACCGGAAATCAGAACATCACGGTCAGCAGCGCCCGCATTGCCGGAACCGACGCAGCGGCATTCGAATTCAGATCCGGATTCTCCATTCCGCCCGATGTCCTTCTGATGCCCGAGGATACGTTGCGTGTTCCCCTGCGGTTCTTCCCGGCACGAACCGGCGATTTCGATGCACTGATCGAGGTTGATACGGACGTCCCCGGCAATCCTACCATCAGCCTTCCCATCTCCGGGCATAAGGACACGGTTGAGACACGCGTACTTCCAGACACCCTCAACGCGGGTGAGCTGTACACCTGCTCACTCCCGGCGCAGCTGCAATTCATCATGTCCAACGAAGGCACGGTGAATGCCGTCATCGATTCCGTCGACACCGACCTCGGAGAATCGGTTTCCTTCCCGAGTGTCTTCCCGCGCATTCTTCTGCCGGGACAGAGCGATACGGTGACCGTGCTCGTGCATCCCACGGCCTTCGGAAACATGCAGGGTTTCGTGCGCATGCGCACCACACCCTGCGACTTCGAAGAGGATCTCTTCATCACCGCCGACCTGGTGCCAACTGCGATCGTGGCGGAACCCAATCCCGTGATCTTCGATTTCGCGGCAGTGGGTGACACCTCCTTCACGCAGGTCGTCCTCCGGAATCCTACAGTGACGAATATGGTTCTCGACAGTCTGGCATTCCTGATCTCCATACCGCCATTCGCCGTACTTGACAGTTCGGCCTGGCTCGACAGTCTCGCTTTGCCTGACACCCTCGCTCCGGGAGACTCCATCACCCTCAGGTTAGCGTACTTCCCGCAGAGCGAAGGCGATGCCCAGGGTGCATTGTATTTCCATACGTCGGCTCCGTGCGACGACTCGCTGGTGGTGCCCCTCATCGCCACGTCGTCGAAAAAGCCGTCGATTGCCTACTCCTCCGAACAGTTCGCGAATCTGCTGTGCGCCGATGAACAGACGTCGTCCGCCACAGCAACATTGCGCAATACCGGTGGACTGCCGCTGAACATTTCCGCTCTGCAATTCGAGGGACTGCATCCAGGGGATTACCAGATCCTCTCGCCAACCGCACCTTTGATCATTGATCCGGGCGAAAACGAGACCGTGATCATGGAGTTCAATTACCAGGCCGTAGGCAGCCTGAGGGAAGCCACGCTGGTGGTGCTGAGCGATGCGGAAAACGAGCCGCGGGTGGAGATCCCATTCAGCGCTCGCAAGGA
>PKTF01000044.1 GCA_002869275.1 Ignavibacteria bacterium
CATCAATCATTTCGGCACTCAGGGCGCCACGGGCGGACCGCTGAGCTTCATCAACCTCGACTTCGTCATCGACGTCACCTTCGCCACCGGCGGCTTCGGCGCACGCTACGGCGACAAGCTGTCGTCGGTCATGAACATCAAGCTCAAGCAGGGACGGCGTGATCACCTCGGCGGCAAGGCCACGATTTCCGCCACGCAGTTCGGACTCGATACGCAGGGTCCGCTGGGCGAAAAAGGCTCCTTTCTCGTCGGCGCCCGCCGCAGTTACCTCGACCTGATTTTCAAGGCGGCCGGGTTCGGCTTCGTCCCTGAGTACTGGGATTTCATCGCGAAAGCCGACTACCGTCTCGACCAGAGCAACGAACTTTCCTTCCTGACCATCGGGGTGCTGGACAACGTGCGCTTCTTCAACGATACCGAAGAACAGCGTTTCAGCAACTCACGCATCCTCGGGAATTCGCAGAACCAGTATTTCTCCAACATCACGTGGAAGCGCGTGATGAAGAACGGCTTCATGTCCATGTCGCTCGGACGCACCTTCGTGGATTACAGTTTCCTGCAGAGCGATTCGCTGCTGCAGCCCGTGTTCGTCAGCGACTCGCGGGAGGGCGAGACCAGTCTGCGCACCGACGGCGTGTTCCTGTTCGACAACGACCTCGAGCTTGCATTCGGCGCCTCCGGAAAACTCGCGCGCATCAACGGCGAGTTCGACTGGACTCCGACGGAGGACAGTTTTCTCGAATCGCCCGCCGGTGGCGCACTTTCGAATAGTTGGGACACGACCGCGGTGAAGGCCGGCGCGTACGTGCAGCTCGCGAAGAACGTGCTTCCGCGTCTGCGCATGAGTGTCGGCGGACGCCTCGATTACTTCAACCTGATCGACAATCCCGTGGTGATCTCACCGCGTGCCTCGATGCAGTACGCCTTCACCGACCTCACTTCGGTGTCCCTCAGCGGCGGAGTTTATCACCAGGCGCCGAGTTACATCTGGCTGCTGTCCAACGCGGCGAACACCCGCCTGAATCACGTGCGCGTCAACCAGGCCATCCTGGGCGTCGAGCATCTGCTGCGGGCGGATCTGCGTGTGCGGGTGGAAGGGTATGTGAAGGATTACCAGGACTATCCCGCCAGCAGCGAGCGTCCCTGGCTTGTGCTGGCGAATACCGGCGCGGGCTTCGGCGGTGCCGAGGACGGATTTTCGTCCTTCGGCTTCGACAACCTGTTCAGCGATGGCACCGGGTTCACGCGCGGAGTGGAACTGCTCGTGCAGAAGCGGCTGTCGGATATCCCGTTTTACGGAATCATGAGTCTGTCGTACAACTTCACCGATTACAAAGGACTTGACGGAATCGAGCGACCGGGACTGTACGATCAGCGGATAATTTTCAACCTCAGCGCCGGATGGAAATTGTCGGAGCGCTGGGAATTCAGCGCGAAGTTCCGTTACGGCACGGGAACGCCGTACACGCCCTTCAGTCCGGGCACCGGCGGACTCCTCGCGCAGAATTTCGCGGCGGACTACAACGGCGGCCGCCTGCCGGATTTCCATTCACTCGATGTGCGAGTGGACCGCCGCTGGAGCTTCGATGCATGGAATCTCATCGCCTACATCGACATCCAGAATATCTACAACCGGAAAAACGTCCAGGCCTACCGTTACGACCCACGCAACAACGCAGTTGAAGAAGCCGGCGGCACCATCGGGATACTGCCGACGATCGGGGTGTCGGCGGAGTTCTAAAGGCAACCACAGTTAAATGCAACCACAGATCTCACAGAATACACACAAAATTCACAGAATGATTTTCTTCTTTCCGTCTGTGCATTTTGTGCGTATTCCGTGAATTCTGTGGTTGCCTTTCCTGCGGTTGCCTTTTACTGAATTTCCCCGGCCTTGAGCAAACGATTCATTACCGCCAACCCAATCCCCTCCGCTTCGATGCCCGGACACAGAATGACCTCCGCTCCGGCTTCATCGAGTTCCCGCATCCCCGCATACAGTAATCGCGCATAATCCACCGCCAGTCCGGCGCCGAGGGAATACCAGTGCGTTTCTCCGCAGCCGCGGAAAGAGTCGGGTGCCATCAGTCCCACGCGTCTGCCCGCTTCGACGTGCTGTCGCACCGCGGTGCAGGTGTCGCGCAGCATGCTTTCGACCAGGTCGTTCCACGGAATGATTTTCAGCTCTGCACGCGGAGCGTAATGCCTGTACTTCATCCCGGGGGACAGCGGCCGATCCGAATTCGTTTCCGCGAAGTATACGCGCGACTGCGTGACATCCTCCAGATCCTCACGGGTGACGGTTCCCGGACGCAGGATCGTGGGTTCGGCGGAAGTGAGGTCGAGTACGGTGGACTCGATTCCAAGCGGACAAGGACCGCCATCCAGTACGGCACTGATGCGTCCGTTGAGATCGTTGAATACCTGTTCGGCGGTGGTCGGACTCGGCCGCCCCGAAATATTCGCGGATGGTGCGGCAAGCGGAATGTTGGCGAGTCTCAGCAAATCGCGCGTCACGCGCAGGTCGGGAATGCGGAGCGCGACGGTATCGAGACCGGCCGTCACCACATCCGGCACGGCGGCATTATGTTTCACGATAAGCGTCAGCGGTCCCGGCCAGAATTCATTGGTGAGTTCGCTGAAGAAATCCGGCACCACCTGCATGAGTTCGCGCGCCTGCTGGCAGCTATGCACATGCACGATCATGGGATTATCCGTCGGACGTCCCTTCACCTCGTACACCCGCCGCACGGCCGCTTCATTGAGCGCATTCGCGCCGAGGCCATACACCGTCTCCGTCGGAAACGCCACAAGTTCACCCTGCCGCAGCAAATCAGCAGCGATGGCGAGGTCAGCGGTATGGAGGATACGGGTGGTCATGGGGATGGAAAGGCAACCACAGAATACTCAGAATACGCACGGAATTCACAGACTGATTTTTCTTCTTTCCGTCTGTGCATTTTGTGCGTATTCCGTGAATTCTGTGGTTGCATTTCCTGTGGTTGCATTTATTTTTGATCCTAATCGAACAACTTCCCCTGCGATTGCGCCTGCCGCTTGGTACGCAGCTTCTCCAGGTCGATGTGTTCCATCTGCATTTCATGGGCCGTGCGCAGCAGTCCGCTGATTTCACTTTTGATATGCGGTACACCCTCACGCGCATCCACTGCGAGCTGGGCGGCCACCTGCGAGAAAGCCTTCGCCAGCAGGAGAGTGCGGATGATCTGCTCGGTATTCCATTCTTCCATCAAGATGGCGCACTGCAGCGAATTGCCACCGAGGAAGCTGAGGCGGACGCCCAGGTCCGCTGCGGCCATGGCGAGGAGGTCCCAGCCCACATAGGCACGCACGAGCATACCGTTGAGGAGGTAGTGGTCGTCCTCTATCGTGAAATGCAGTTCTTCGCGGAACCCTTCCTTCAGCACACGCGAGGGAAGCGGGGGAAAGTTGTCGAACAACTGCAGCAGCGATTCCGCTTCACCCCCCTCGATGCGCACGCGCTGCACGATCTTGCCCTGCACGCGGTAGAACACCCCCGCCTCTTCCATGAACGGATGCCAGTTTCCATCGCTGACGAGAAACTTCGCAGCCTTCGACAGGCGGGATATGGGGGTTTGCTGGTAGCGCATGCCGTAAAATACGAAATGGAGAGGCAACCACGTAAAATGCAACCACAGGAAATGCAACCACAGATCTCACAAAATACGCACAGAATACACAGACTGATTTTTCTTCTTTCCGTCTGTGTATTTTGTGTGTATTCCGTGAATTCTGTGGTTGCCTTTCCTGCGGTTGCATTTCACACATGGTACGCACTTTCTACCTTGCCCCAGCAGATGTGAATCCCGATCTTCATATCCACTATGTCACAGGAAAATTAGGGAGTTCCTATGCACATCGAAGACATCAATGCCATTACCTACGCCGTTATCGGCTGCGTATACAAGGTGTACCGGCACCTTGGACCCGGATTGCTGGAGTCGATCTATGAGCAATGCCTCATGCAGGAAATTCGAAAAAATGGACATCGGGTCGAGCGACAGGTTGCCATGCCTGTTGTGTATGACGATATCACACTCGAAGTTGGATATCGCATCGATCTGTTTGTTGACGACGAAGTCGTTCTGGAAATCAAATCTGTTGATGCGATTCATCCCGTTCATGAAGCACAGTTGTTGACCTATCTGAAACTATCAGGGAAACGGGTCGGATTGTTGCTGAACTTCAATGTGGATGATATGTCAAAGGGCATTACTAGGCGCATTCTATGAAATGGAAATGCAACCACAGATCTCACAGAATACACACAGAATACACAGAATGATTTTTCTTCTTTCCGTCTGTGCATTTTGTGTGTATTCCGTGCATTCTGTGGTTGCCTTTGATTCCGCAATTTAATAAGTTAGCCATATGTCTAAGCTAGTCCGTTCCTTCATCGCTCTCTACCCAGATCCCGCTGCCAGGACGCATATCACGGATTTCCTCCGCGAACTCCGCACACGCGACCGCTCCGTCCGCTGGGAGCACCCGGATAAAGTCCATATCACCCTGAAGTTCCTGGGAGATGTGGAAGCGGCCGTCCTCGATGCCATCACTGCCGATCTGAAGGCGCGTATCGCGGATCAGAGCACCTTTTCCGCCCGCATCGACCGCACCGGCGCTTTTCCCAACCTGCGGCGGGCACGGATCGTGTGGCTGGGATTCGCAGGGGAGGAGCAGCAGATTCTGCAGCTGCAGCGCGGTACAGAGGAGGTCTGCGCAGCGCACGGACTCGAGCCCGAACAGAAGAAATTCACCCCGCACTTCACCATCGGACGCGTACGCCGCAACGCCGATATCGGCAGTTTGGAAAATGACATCGCAGCATGTAGTTTTCAGCCTGTCCCGGTGCAATTTACCGCTGTGCGCATCATGGAGAGCACGCTCACTCCGCAAGGAGCAATACATAAAGAACGAGCACGCATCGAATTCACGCCCGGGGAATAACAGCGGGGACGTTTTCACCAATCAAAGGAAACGACAATGTCAGAAGAAAACGGAAAATTGAAAGCCCTCGATCTCGCCGTCCAGCAGATCGAGAAAAACTTCGGCAAGGGCTCGATCATGCGCCTGGGAGATGGTGTGATCGCGCAGGTCGAAACCATTCCCACCGGATCGATATCCCTCGATTCCGCTCTGGGTATCGGCGGTATTCCGCGCGGGCGCATCGTGGAGGTGTACGGACCGGAATCCTCCGGTAAAACCACGCTCTGTCTCCACATCGTCGCCGAAGCGCAGAAACGAGAAGGCATGGCCGCGTTCATCGACGCCGAGCATGCCCTGGATATCGGCTACGCCCGGAAAATCGGGGTGGATGTCAACAATCTGCTCGTTTCACAGCCCGAGCACGGCGAACAGGCCCTCGAAATCTGCGAGACGCTGGTGCGCTCGAACGCCGTGGATATCATCATCATCGATTCGGTAGCTGCCCTGGTGCCGCGCGCCGAGATTGAAGGTGAAATGGGCGATCCGACCATGGGTACCCAGGCGCGCCTGATGTCGCAGGCCCTGCGCAAGCTCACGTCGGCCATCAGCAAGAGCAAAACCACGGTGATCTTCACCAACCAGCTGCGGCAGAAGATCGGTATCATGTTCGGCAATCCTGAGACCACCACCGGCGGCAACGCGCTGAAGTTCTACGCGTCGCTGCGTCTGGATATTCGCCGCAAGGACGTACTCAAGGACGCCGGAAACATCATCGGAAACCGCGTGCGCGTCAAGGTGGTGAAGAACAAGATGGCTCCTCCGTTCCGCGAGACGGAATTTGATATTCTCTATAATGAAGGGATTTCGAAGATCGGTGACATGCTCGATGTCGGAGTGGATTGCGGCGTCGTTCAGAAGAGCGGGTCCTGGTTCTCCTATGGTGATGAACGCCTGGGACAGGGACGCGAAGGCGTGCGGAAATTCCTCAAGGAATCACCCGATCTGCTGAAGAAAATTGAGACGGACGTGAAACGTGAACTCGGAATCGGAGGCGAACAGGCCGCTCCAGCTTCGGGCGCGGACGCAGCGGAAAAGGGCGCAGTAGCGCCGGAACCCGACACCGAGAAGGGAAAGAAAAAATAACGGAGTACCCATGGGCAGATTCGCCCTCGTCAGTATCCTCGCCGCGGTGTTGCTCGGCACCGCGTGCGAGAATGATTTTTCTCCCAAAACCGAGATCGAAAAGAAAATCGCCGTGTTCTGCGTCCTCGATGCAGCACAGGACTATCAGACCGTTCTGATTTTCCGCAGCTATGATGCCGAACTCGGTATTCCCCTTGAACCGCTCACCAGCAAGGAAGTCACGGAAGCGGATGTCCGCATCATGGGAGGGGGTGAGACCTACCAGTTCCATGATACGCTGCTGACGGACGGAGGCGGCGCTCCTCGCCACGCATGGATCAGCCATCAGCTGAAGCCTCAGCATGAAAAGCGGTACCGCCTTGAAATTCGCATCCCGGACGAGGAAGTGCTGAAAGCGGAAACCACGTTTCCCTCGAGGCTCTACGCGCGTGCCATCCGTGTGCGCGCGGATACCGGTCGTGGGCATGTTTCGGTCAGCCACGGCGTGACGGCTTTTTCCGTGCCGCCCGCCGCATTCTATTACCGCGCATGGGCTGAAACCTGGAAGCTGCTGCCGAACGGCGATACCCTGCGTCCGCGAATCGAAATTCCCCTGTACATCACGTCGACCGGGGATACGCGGATCTACGCAGCGCCTACACGCAGTGACGAGACGATTTACACTCCTTCGATGATCGAGATCGTCATGCGCGAGAATGAGGTGGAATCCGATTCGGTGATCGGACGCAAGCTCGTCGTGCACGGTTACGGCATGGATGAAGGCTTCTACAAGTATTACAAGGTCGTTCGGGGATTCGACGATCCTGTCAGCGTGCGGCTCGACATGCCCGACCTGTCGTTTATCGAGGGCGGACTCGGTGTATTCGGTTCCATGTCTGCGGATTCGGCTGTTGCCGGAATCTTCAGTTTCATTAACTAGGGAATCTGCGTATTTTTCCTTGATGTGCTTCGAAATACCTTGTGTGATACAGGGTTTTCGGGCGTTCTTTCTGCATGCATCGATATGCATGTGCGTTTCATACGAGGTTTTGCGTGAAAAATCGATACCTGCTTCCGCTAGTACTTACCGCAGTGCTCCTGGCCGGCTGCGAAAACACCTTTTCGCCGAAGGCGCCGTTCGAAGAGCGCATCGTTGTGTTCTCCGTGCTCGATCCGACTCTGCCCTATCAGAGCGTGCGCCTGGAATCCACCTACGACGCAGCACTTGGCGACGAAGACAATCCGATCAACCAGCAGGAGATTACGGAAGAAGTCGAGGTCTCCATTCGTGGGAACGATCGTAACTACGTCTTTACGGACACGCTGATCACACTGGCCGATGGTGGACAGAAACGGTTGTGGATCAACCGCGATCTCATCCCCTCCGAGGGTGTGGCCTACAGGCTGACAGTTCACTTACCGGAACGGGATACGGAAGATAAGAGATATGAACTCACCGCCACCACCACCGTGCCCAGCCGTGCCTATATACAGCTGGACCAGACGATCGACGGCCTGCGGCTGAGTGCGATCGAGAACGTCTCCTATCCCGGCAGTGCGTTTCATTTTCGGATGTGGGTCAGGGGAACGAAGATGGTCGACGGCAAGGAAGTGGATGTGCGCCGCGAGGTCCCTTATCGCGAAGAGGATGGTGAAATTGTGTTTTCCGAGCCCTCGCGACATACGGTGAGGAATTACCAGATTTCACGCGTCGTCACCACCCAGAATGAACTCCGCAGCATCGACAAGGTGTTCGGTGGCGATGTCATCGCAACGGCGTATACGCTGGACAAGTTTATTTACAGCTACTACAAGCTCGTGCGCGGGTTCGATGACCCCGTGTCGGTGCGTCAGGACCGTCCGGACGTCACGAATATCCGCAACGGTGTCGGCATTTTTGGCGCCGTCTACCCGGATTCCCTCGTGCGCAAGTACAACACGTTGATACAGCAATGACGAGTGCATGAAGATTACGCTGCTGCAGCGTCAGAAAAAGAATCGCCATCGGGTTTCCGTGTACCTCGATGGCGAATTCGCTTTCGGCCTGAATGACGAATGCGTGTTCAAGTTCGGTCTCCATAAGGGTATGGAACTGGATGCGGAACGACAGCGCGAAATCGAACTGTATGATCAGCGCGTTCAGGCGAAACGTATCGCCGAACGTTACGTAGGGGCGCGCATGCGTTCGGTACAGGAAGTGCGAAAGCGCCTTCGGGAAAAGGAAATTTCCGACGACGTGATTGAAGAGACGGTAGAGACGTTTCTGCGGGTACGCTTGCTCGACGATACTGCGTTCGCGGAAGCCTGGGTGCGCGATCGTTTGCGTCTGCGTCCGCGTGCCGCATCACTCCTGAGGCGAGAACTTCGTGGAAAAGGCGTGAAGCAGGAGATTATCAACGACGTACTCAGCCGTATGATCCCTGAAGAGGATGAGGAAGCAATCGCCCGCAAGCTCGCTGAGCAATACGTGCGCTCCCACCCTTCGCTGGAACGACTGGTCCTGAAACGACGGCTGTCAGGCTACCTGCAGAGAAAGGGCTTCGCGGTTTCTATTGTTATTCGAGTAGTGGATGGGGTGATGGGG
>PKTF01000347.1 GCA_002869275.1 Ignavibacteria bacterium
AAGCTCATGGATATCGGCAAGCTCAACTCATATCATTGCCCGCCCTCCTCTCATTGACAAACGGCAGACCAACAATCGCTCTCAGGTTACTCAGAGAGACATCGAAAACCTTCCGGTGATGTGAGGTGCATAGACTCTCCTGTGCGGGACACGCTCATTTGTGATGCCCCCCCATCCTATTGTTTCTCATGAACACGTCCCCGGCTTAGTTGCTCTTCGGAACTCACCCCCCGACCCAACCCCGGTACTTCCGAGCCGGACTGTCAAAAATCCTCTGTGTAATCCGTGTAATCGGTGTGAGGCATCTGAGTAATCAATTCATAATCCGTGTAATCCCCCTTCCCCGACCCCGGAAAAATCCCTATTTTGCGTTTTATTCTCACTTCATCCAAGCAATGAGGTCATTCCCATGATTCCTGCCGATTACCAGTACACCTGCGTCGAACGCTTCCTCCGTTACGTGAAATATGACACGCAGTCCGATGAGAATTCCGAAACCTTCCCGAGTACGGAAAAACAGAAAATCCTCGGAGCGGATCTCGTGAAGGAGCTGCTGGCAATGGGAATCGACGACGCAGCGATGGACGAGAACGGATATGTCATGGCCACGCTGCCGGCGAATACGGACAAGGCCAATGTGCCTGTCGTCGGCTTTATTTCGCATATGGACACCTCTCCCGACGTGACGGGCGAAAACGTCAAGCCGGTCATGCATGAGAATTACGACGGCAAGGACATCGTGCTGCCGGAAGACAACAGCATCGTGATCACGGTGGCGGACAATCCCAGTCTCAAGGACAAGGCAGGCGAGACCATCATCACTGCCGACGGCACAACCCTGCTGGGAGCGGATAATAAGGCGGGTATCGCCGAGATCGTCGACGCTGCGCATTTCCTTCTCTCGCACCCGGAGATCAAGCACGGCGATGTGCGTATCTGCTTCACGCCCGACGAAGAGGTCGGACAGGGTACGAAGTTCTTCGACGTCGAGAAGTTCGGCGCCAAGTATGCATACACGGTCGACGGCGAACAGCTGGGTTCGATCGAAAACGAAACCTTCTGCGCAGACTCGCTCACGGTGGAATTTGAGGGCGTCAGCATTCATCCTGGTTTCGCCAAGGACAAACTGCTCAACAGTGTGAAAATGGCCGCACGCTTCATCGAGAAGCTGCCGAAGGACAGCCTTTCCCCCGAGACCACGGAAAACAAGGAAGGGTACGTGCATCCCCACGGCATTAGCGGTGGTATCGAAACGACCACAATCAAGTTCCTGCTCCGTGCCTTCACTTCAGAGGAGCTGCGCGAACAGGAAGCCTTTCTACGCAAACTGGTGGATGAAACCGTGGCCGAGTTTCCGAAGGGCAAGGCCGACGTGACGGTGCAGGAGTCGTACCGCAACATGCGTTATGTGCTCGATGAGCATCCGCAGGTTCTCGAGGTAGCGAAGGAAGCGATGAAGCGCATTGGTCTTGAGCCCGAAATCGGCAGCATCCGCGGCGGCACCGACGGCGCGCGCCTCTCGTACATGGGCCTCCCCTGTCCCAACATCTTCGCCGGTGAGCACAGTTTCCACAGCAAACGTGAATGGGCGAGCGTACAGGACATGCACAAGGCCGTGCAGACCATCGTAACCATCGCGGCCATTTTCGAAGAGCAGGCCTGACGACATGGCAAAGAGCATCGCGGAAACCCGGCTTTACCGCACTGAGATGAACGACAAGATCCTCGGAGCCGGACTCAAGGAGTTCAACCGCTTCTTCGCACTCGACACGGCGGCGTATCGCGAAGGCGCGCTCCCCGTCAAGATGAAGGAGCTCATGGGCCTCACGGCTTCCATGGTATTGCGCTGCAACGACTGCATATTCTATCACCTCGACCGCTGCGTCACAGAAGGCGCAACAAAAGAGGAGATTATGGAGGCGATGAATATCGCCCTTGTCGTGGGCGGCAGTATCGTGATCCCCCATCTGCGTTATGGGTTCGAAATGCTTGATCAACTGCTGGATGGGCCGGTAAAACAGCCGGAATAAGGATTGCGGCGCTTTACTTTTCGTAATTTTTATGTTAGATTGACTTGCCAATTGCTCTAATCTCGGCCCTCCCTACCGGGATTAGAATAAACGCTTGGTAACGCTCCCGTTCCCCGCGGGAGCGTTTTTTTATTCCACCCGCCGCATTCTGCGGAACCCCATCCTCCCGCATCGTTGTTGTCAGAGAAACACACAACCGGAGTTCACATGTCCATCCGATCCACGATCATGATTCTGGGGCTGCTGCTCTATGCCGCCAGCGCGAGTGCCCAGTTTCCCATAGAAAACGCGTTTCCCAATCTCGACTTCACGCGTCCGGTAGACCTGCAGCATGCCGGTGACGGCAGCAACCGTCTCTTCGTCGTCGAACAGGTAGGTCGCATCGAAGTTTTCGTCAATGACGCTTCGACGTCAAACCGGGAAGTCTTCCTCGACATCACCGACCTGGTCAACGATGCAGGCAACGAGGAGGGACTGCTCGGACTCGCGTTCCATCCCGAATATGCAGAAAACGGTTTCTTCTATGTGAACTACACTGCAGCCGATCCCCGACGCACCGTGATCGCCCGCTACAGCGTTTCAGCTGCTGATGAAAACAGGGCCGATCCCGCAAGCGCGCTCATCCTGCTGACCATCGCGCAGCCATTCAGCAATCACAACGGAGGACAGATCGCATTCGGTCCGGACGGCTATCTCTACATCGCAACGGGTGACGGCGGTTCCGGCGGCGATCCTCAGAATAACGGCCAGAACCGTGCGACTCTCCTTGGAAAGCTGCTGTGCATCGATGTCGACAACACCGGCGGCGGTCGCGAGTATGCGATTCCGGAGGACAATCCGTTCGTCGGCAACAATGAGGGCTGGGCAGAGGAAATCTACGCCTGGGGACTGCGCAATCCCTGGCGCTTCAGTTTCGACCGCGAAAGCGGCCGCCTGTGGTGCGCGGACGTCGGCCAGAACCGTGCTGAGGAAATTGACATTATCGAGAAGGGAAAGAACTACGGCTGGCGTATCATGGAAGGATTTTCCTGTTTCAATCCCTCCTCTGGCTGCGATCAAACAGGGCTCTCGCTGCCTGTTCTTGAATACGGGCGCAGCCTCGGTCGTTCGGTCACCGGGGGATTCGTGTACCGCGGCAAGCACGTGCCCGAGCTCGAAGGCAAATATATCTACGCCGATTTCGTATCAGGCCGAATCTGGGGACTGACATATCGCGGACCCGAGGATGCGGATAATCAGCTGCTGCTTTCATCAGGCCAGAACATCTCGGCCTTTGGCATCGACGAGTCCGACGAGCTGTACATCTGCACGTTCGGTGGCTCGATCTTTCGTTTCACACCAACTATCACGACGCAGGTCGAGGATATCTCCGGTACGGCAGAGGGGATCAGGCTCACCGGAGGCTACCCCAATCCCGCCTTACAATCAGAAACTGGCCTGGCATCGTTTTCCTATTCATTGACTTCGCCAGGCCGTGCACGGCTGCTGCTCTTTGATACGTTGGGGAGGATTGTGCGCGTTCTTTCAGACGAAGAACGTTTTGCGGGAACGCATCATCTCGATGTGCGGATATCCGATCTGCGTCCGGGCGTGTATTTCATTTCCCTTCAAACGCGAACACGACAGCTCACGCGAAAGCTGGTCGTGATGGAATAATGACGCCAGTATTTTGGCATTAGCTTCCTATCGTGCTCCAGTGTCGTGAGGCACGATGTGGTTGATGCGTATGGCAACGGGGAACCGGATCATTCCTCCGTAATGCCTGGCTGGTCATGCTTTCCGATGTACACATCGAGAGCACGAATAACCCTGTTGGCCATCCGCGCAAACAGCACGAACCCGTACACGCCGAAGACAAGGGTAAGAAGGCTGAAAACCAGGGTTGTGATTTCGTTCAGAGACATGGATGCTCCGGGATCTATGGTTCAGAATCGTGTTTGCTCTTTTGTGTCATTTCCTCTCCCTCCACTCCTGTCAGCATTTGAATGTATGCCTGCGCGGCACGGATTCCATCCACGGCTGCGGACGTGATCCCCCCGGCGTAGCCGGCTCCCTCGCCGATCGGATAGAGATTCGGATGCGAGGGAGAACGCAGGCTTTCCCTGTCGCGGTCGATGCGGTATGGTGAAGACGTCCGGCTTTCAAGTCCGAACACCTGTGCCCGCTCATGCGAAGAAAAACCTCTCATTTTCCGGTCGAAGGACGTGAATCCTTTTCGCAGAGCGGAATACATGAACTCCGGAAACAGCTTATGCATCGCCGACGGAGCCACAGGATTCAGGCAGGAACTGTCGAGCAGCGAAGAGCTGGATTCGCCCTGAAGAAAGTCCTGCAAGCGCTGTCCGGGCACAATATGACTGGATCCGGGCGTGTTCACCGATGCGCGAAACGTCGCTTCGAGTTCGGTCTGCAACGCCAGTCCGCCGTCGATTCCGTCATAGCCCCGTTCCGCGAGATCAGCGGCCGACACGTTGACCACTATGGCCGCATTCGAAAAACGGCCGCTTTTCCGGTAATTGCTCATTCCGTTCGTTACCACGCCGGTGCTGTCGGTACTGGCGTTGAGTACGTAGCCGCCCGGACACATACAGAACGAGTACACGGCACGTGCTTCCTCCTTCCATGTACTGGCGAGGCGGTACTGCGCGGTTTCTATGCTCCCGTACAGCTCACGGTACTTCGGTCCGTACTGGATCTGATTAATCGCCACGGCGGGATGTTCCACGCGTACACCAATGGCGAATTCCTTGAGGCTCATCTGTGCCTGACGGTGTCGCAGCAGTCGGTACACATCGCGGGCGGAGTGCCCCGTCGCGAGGAAGAGGGCATGGCAATCCAACGACTGTCCATCATGTGTTTCCACTCCGGAGATGTGTTCTCCGTTCGACGTACGGTAGCCGGTAAAGCGTGTGTTGTAATGTATGGTGATGCCGCTTTCTTCCATGGAATCCAGCAGGCGCTTGATGCACTGACGAATCTTATTCGATCCAAGATGCGGGTTGTAGAGATAGCGAATCTCTTCGGGAGCGCCGTGGTCGACAAAGGTCTGCATGACGAAAGAGATGAATGGCGAACGGATGCGCGTGATAAGCTTGCCGTCGCTGTAGGTTCCCGCGCCTCCGGCACCGAAACAGATATTGGACCACGGGTGCAGATCTCCCTGCTTCATGAAACGCGCCATATCGCGAATCCTCTGCATCATGGGTGGTCCCTGCTCCAGCATCACCGGTGTAAAGCCATGCAGCCTCAGCCAGTAGGCGCAGAATATTCCCGCGGGACCAGTTCCCACGACGACAGGACGTGCATTCATGACCTCCTTGCTCTGCAGCTGTTGTTTCTGGCGGGCGATCAGCGTCTGAAAATCTGCGGCCGGATCATGGGTATCCGTGGTGACCGAGTATGTAACCCTGATATTCCGATGCTGCCGGGCATCGATGCTGCGTTTGAGAATACGATAGGGGATATCGGCACCGAACCGGTGCCGAAGGGCGGTTTCAAGATCCGCCTGGGAATGCTGATATGGGAGGGTAATCTGTACTTGCACGAAACACTAAACGCTGCTGCGCGAAGTTATGAAAATTTTCTGACTCATCACGCAGCAGCGTTTCAATGACACAACGGAGTTTATACCGAAATCCGGTATTTCTCAATGAGCTTGTACAGAGTGGAACGGCTGATCTCGAGTTCGCGCGCGGCCTGCGCGAGATTTCCTCGAGAAATTTCTATTGCCCTTCGTACCGCCTGTTCCTTGATCCTGTCAAGCGAAACGATCTTGTTGTCGTGGAAGAGCTTGCCTTCGGTCTCCAGCTCCATGGAAGCATCCTTGAAGGGCCGGGTCGCAACGGGAAGATGCTCCAGGGCGATAAGATCTCCACCGGCACTCATCACAGACTGACGGATCGCGCTTTCAAGTTCATCCACATTTCCAGGCCACGGATAGTGGTACATGGCTTCGATGGCTTCTCGTGAGAATCCGGTTGGTTTGACCTTCTGTTCGCTGCAGCAGAGTTCGAGGAATCGTTCGGCAAGACGGATGATATCCGGGCCACGATCCCGAAGGGGAGGAATATGGATTGGGTACGAAGCGAGAATGTAATACAGGTCGTTACGAAACGAACCGTTCTTCGCTGATTCCTTCAGATTCTGTGTTGTTGCGGCAATCAGCCTGACATTCGTACGGATATCCTCTTTCCCATCCACCCGCCTGATATGCTTCTTCTCGATCGCGTGGAGTACCTTTTCCTGCTGCTGCGGGTTGAGTTCGGCAATATCATCGAGGTAGACCGTACCATTATGCGCCTCCTCGAATGCTCCGATACGGCGCGGTTGTGAGGCGCCGGCCTCCCTGCCGAACAATGCGACATCCAGATCTGCAGGTGAAATGATGGTAGTGGAGACCTCAACGAACGGACCGTGCTTTCGTTCGCTGACGTAGTGAATAGCCTGGGCGACAGGCTCGTGCCCGGCACCCCGTTCACCGCTGAGCAGTACAGGAATATCCTTCTTCTGCAGCTTGCCTACGAGTCGTTCGATCAGCTGCATTTCGCGTGAATCCGCGATCAGTCGCTCAGACCGCACACGGTCGTCCAGTCGTTCGCGCAGCCGGGCAGTCTCACGTTGTATCTGGACGATATTGACGGCATTGCGCAGAGCGATATGGAGACGATTTTCGTCGATGGGCAGCAGAAGTACGTCGAGGATGCCGACGGCAAGCAGAGCGAGGGCGTGGTCTATCTGCCTGGTGTCGCTGATAACGATCACCGGCAGATCTGGTCTGCCCTGTTTCATTTCCTTGATAAATCCCGCTCCACCCGCATTTACAAAGTCGATATCCAGCAGCACAACATCCGGGTATGCCTCGAGTGCATCAAGTGCCGCTTCACCACTTGTGAAAGCCTGTGCTTCGAAGCCCCAGCTTTTCTGAAGCTTCTCCTGAATCAACGTAGCAGTAGATTCCTCTTCGCCGATGATGAATACCAGATGCTTGGCCATGGCTCTACCCGAATATTATTCATAATACGTCAGCTCATTTCATAGCCATCCTCGAGACAACCTCTCTATCACTATCTACAGCCAGGGCGAGAACTGCGGGGAAGGTCACAAATAAAAAGTGGCGTGCGGACAAGTCATATATTGTCGTTCGACACTGCGGCAGGACTTCCTGGAGTCGGGGAATGAAATCAGATGCATTGCTGCAATCCTGCCTGATGCAGTGCGCGGATCGACCTCTTCAAGGAGCCCGCCCGCACGCCGGCCTGTTCTTCTGATTCTACACGGAAAAGCAGAAACCGGAACACGCCCTGATGAGCGCGTTCCGGTTCCATCACATATTCACTACTGAATAACGCGGAACTGAATCCGACGATTCTTCGCGCGGTTCTCCGCCGAATCGTTCGGTACCAGTGGGTTATCCTCACCATAGCCGCGTGCGGTCATGCGATTCGCATCAATACCGTTCTGAATCATGTAATCACGAACGGAGTTCGCACGACGGTCGCTCAGACGCCTGTTCGACGCATTCGAACCAACATCATCGGTGTGACCCTGAATCTCCACGCGGAGCTCAGGATTCGTACGCAGCGTGTTCAGTGCTTTGCGAAGGATAGGATCGGAATCCTCGGTGATAACCGCGGAATTCGTCTCGAAGTTGATTCCTTCGAGCACCAGCTCTCCGCTCTCCTGAATCTGCAGGACATCTGCCGTCAGCGGATCCGTTCCATCACGCACTTCCTTTCCGTCCTCGGCGCCGTCGCCGTCCGTATCCTTGATCAGCGGATTGGTGCGATAAACGTTGCGCTCGTCGCAGTCAGAAAGCTCGTCACCATCGGTATCCACGACCAGCGGATTGGTGTTCATGTCGAGGACCTCGTCGCCGTCGGAACATCCATCCTGATCGGTGTCTTTCACCTTCGGATCGGTCTTGTGCGAGTTCACTTCCTCACCATCGAGCAGGCGATCATAGTCCGTATCGCGCAGCGTAGGATCGGTCTTGTACTTGTTGACTTCGTCACCGTCTATGAGTCCGTCACCATCCGTATCACGGTTGGTGGGATCGGTGTTGTAGATGGAGATCTCGTCCTCGTCGAGCAGACCGTCATTGTCGGTGTCTTTCGGCGGCGTCGGAATCGGCGCTTCAGGCTGAACCGGCTCTTCCTCGCGTTCGCCGAGGTAGAAGGTCAGGCCGAAGTTCACCATGTTGTAATTGTCATTGTCTTCCGATACCCATTCGTCCAGAGCATCGGTGAATGTGAGCGTCTTCATGTACTCGACGAAGAAATCGAGTTTCTCCGAAAGCGTCCACGTCAGACCGATGCCCAGGGGCAGTGTCAGCGTAGCGGATGCTTCTTCGTAGAGCGATCCGGATCGCGCAAGCATGAATTTCGAATTTCCTGTGATGGTCGGACCCGGAACCAGGAAGCCGAAACCCGCATAACCGTAGGGACGCAGATCGTACTCGGGGAAGAGCTGCATCTGCAGCGCCGCGATGAAATGGATCAGGTCGTCCTCGTAGTCGAACGAGAAGTTATCACTCGTATGCGTCGATGTCACGGGGGAATACATGAATCGTCCGAGCAGGTGCAATGTCGCAAAATCACC
>PKTF01000024.1 GCA_002869275.1 Ignavibacteria bacterium
TTCCAGACCAGCAGACGCTCGCGTCCGAGACGCGGTTTGACCGAGGTCTCAGGGGTGCTCTCGTGTACACAGTCAAAGGCGGTGGACATCTGCCGCTTGAAGTCCTCGACATCGATGGAGAACGGCGGACCGCCGGGGCGCCCATCCACCGGGAACAGCAGCGCCATCACGACGCCGCCCGGACGCAGCACATCCGATGAAAACTGCACGAACTCCTCGCGCCGCTCGGGATCGATGGCGCAGACGCAGGTGTATTCGACCAGCAGATCGTAGTATTCGGGGTGACTGCGTCCGAGGGTGAACATGTCTTCCTGCAGGATCTCCACATCGAGCTTCGCGCGCTCGGACTCGGTGCGCAGCCAATTCATGGGTTCCACGGCGAAATCCACCGCGGTGACTTTCCACCCATGTTCTGCGAAAAGCAGGGCGTCGTAGCCGCGACCGCTGCAGGGGATGAGAACCTTCGGAGTTTGTCCGAGCCGTGCGAAGTCTTCCGTGCCGAGTGGACTGAAGTCCATGCCGTGCCGGTCGATCAGATCGGCAAACACCGGCGTGGGAGATCCCATGTCCCAGCCGTCACGCTCTTCGCGATAGGCGTCGTCCCAGTAGCCGGGTGTGTTGAGGTCATCTGTCATCGCGGTACCAGTCTGCTTTCGGAGAATAGGAGCGTGTCAGCGCCTGCTTCTCTGCGTGGCGCTGGAGGGCAAAGCTGATGAGGCGGTCGATCAGGTCGCGGTAAGGAATGCCTACGGCCTCGAAGAGCTTCGGATACATGCTGATCGATGTGAAGCCGGGGATGGTATTGATCTCGTTGATGTAAAGTTCGCCGGTGTCGCGCGACAGCAGGAAATCCACCCGGGCCATGCCTTCGCATTCCAGTGCCCGGAACGCCTCCACCGCCATGTGGCGAATATCACTGCTGAGCTGCTCGGGAAGATCAGCGGGAATATGCAATGCGGACGCTCCGTCTACATATTTCGCATCGTAATCGTAGAAGTCGTTGCTCGGGACGACCTCGCCCGGCACGCTGGCGGTCGGATCGTCGTTGCCCAGCACCGCGACTTCGATTTCCCGCGCAGCGGGTATGGCCTTCTCAGCCAGAACTTTGCGATCGAAACGTGCGGCATGGCGCAAGGCCTCGACGAGCGTGTCGTGGTCCTCAGCCTTGCTGATTCCTACGCTGGAACCCAGGTTGGGTGGCTTGACGAAGACCGGGAAACCGAGTTCGCCTGCGATCTCCCGGGCAATGTCTTCTGCCCTCACGGCAATATCGTGTGATCGATAACTCTTGAACGGTACCACCAGAATGCCCGCATCACGATGCAGGCGTTTCTGCAGCACCTTGTCCATCGCAACAGCCGAACCGGCGACGCCGGCACCGACGTAGGGCAGTTCGGCGAGCTCAAGAAGTCCCTGCAGAGTGCCGTCCTCCCCGTTACTGCCATGGATGACCGGAAAGACCACATCCACATGTTTTTCGATCCAGCTTTCCCCCTCCTGCACGAGGAAGCAGCTGCGTCCCGCATCAGCGGGGAGCATGCAGCGTGGTGGTGCGCCTTTACCCGTTCGCAGAAACGCGAGAGCCTCGTCGCCACAGTACCAGAGGCCGTCCTTGCCCACACCCACGGGAAGCACGTCGTAGCGGCCGGGATCGAGCGCCTGCATGACGGACTCGGCGGAAACGAGCGACACTTCATGTTCGCCCGAGCGTCCGCCAAAGAGCACTGCTATTGTTTTCTTTTTCATGGATCTACCGATGCCTCATATCAGTCATGCGAAAACATACGCAGAGCGGCAGGCTTATGCAATCCGCATATATACGCGAAGAGGCGGGGAATACCCGCCTCTTCTTGATCATACCTGCTGTGAAGTATTATTCGTCACAGCCATTATTGTTGTTGAAGCTCGCCCTGATCTCCTCAACCTCCATTGTGCAGAAGTTAAGGACAACATGGTAGGTCCCCTGTGAGAAGGAGGATGTGCCGTCCTTGGACTTCAGCTGGAACATCACTGCCGTTTCGAGTTCGACCGTGCACCCGTCGCCCGCACAAAAAGCGAGATTGACCTGTCGCGTGTTCGTCACGTCTATGATACGGTATGTGGCGCCGGTCGTCAGGCTGGTACCTGTCACATTCTGCGTATTCAAATGAAGCTGGATCGACGAGCAACCATTTTCATCTGTTTCGCTTTTCACCATGACCACATTCATTGTCCCTGTGGTCTCGATGAGCTCGAAGCCGTTGCAGAAGGTGAAGGCAAGACCGTAATCCTGCTTCATGCTTTTGCCGTTCTGTGCAACAGCGGTGGTGGAAAATCCGACCATCAGGGCGAGGACGGCGGTAACAGCAGCAAATTTATTGAACGAACGCATAGTACATGCTCCTCTAAGGAATGTATGTTAAAGTCCCTCGGAAGGTCGAGACACCAAATGGCGTACGACGCATCATTGGGTAGTGGAAGTCTGCATCAATCGGCCTTGGGAACTGGCCGCACAACATTATTCGGATGTAATGACTCCTAATTATACGTCGCACTATCATAGAATACAAGTCTTCTGTAATTAAATATTTACTGCCGGGTAGTGACGCAGAGGATTTGAACACCGACGATCACCCATGAACGGATCGCCGGGTCTTGATTGTTTTTCGCAGGCTTCGATGCTAAGTTGATGCGATGCCGCGACTGATCCATATTGCCCTGCTCATCCTGCTTTTCGTGCCGTCACTGTGCGCGCAGGAACAGGCGGATTCCCTTCAGGTCCCACCCGCTGCGGTGCAGATGGATGTCGATGAAGGACCGGAGAAAACCACGCTCGGAGCGGTGCTGCGTTCGGCCGTGCTGCCGGGCTGGGGACAGTTCTACAACGAATCGTACTGGAAGGTGCCGATCGTTCTCGGCATCACCGGTGTCTTCATTTACGCCATGATAGACCAGCATCAACAGTTCGTGGAATACAGCGACCTGTACGATGCGACGATCACCGATGATGAGCCCGCGGGTGACCTGCGGCTGAAAAGTTTTCGTGAGTTCTATCGCGACGGCAGGGATGAAAACGCGTGGTGGCTCTTTGTGGTCTACCTCATCCAGCTGGCGGACGCCTACGTCGACGCCGCGCTGTTCAATTTCGATGTGTCGGAGGAAACAAGCGCCACCGTCGTGCCCTCCGCTCAGGGGGTGACCTTACAGGTAAGGTTCTAGGGATATACTGAAAGGCAACCACAGATCCCACTGAATACGCACAGAATGCACAGAAGGAGAACCGTCTGTGCATTCTGTGTATTATTCTGCGAATTCTGTGGTTGCCTTTCCCGAATTGCCTTTACACGTCGTAATACAAATTGAATTCGTACGGATGTGGTCGCAGGGCGATTTCCTTGGCTTCGCGTGTGAGCTTGTAGTCGATCCAGGTCTCGACGACGCTCTCGGTGAAGACTCCGCCGCGCAGCAGAAAGTCATGATCGCGTTCGAGAGCCATGAGCGCCTGTTCGAGAGTGGCTGGCGTGTTGGGCACGTTCCGCAGCTCCTCGGGCTTCATGTCGTAGATGTCCTTGTCCAGCGGATCACCCGGATCAATGCGGTTCATCACACCGTCGAGTCCGGCCATGAGCAGTGCGCTGAAGGCGAGGTAGGGATTCGTCGAAGGATCTGGCGTGCGGAATTCTACGCGCTTGCTTTTCGGGGATGAGGAATACATCGGAATGCGCACCGAGGCACTGCGGTTGCGCTGCGAGTAGGCCAGGTTCACCGGCGCCTCGTAGCCCGGCACCAGACGCTTGTAGCTGTTGGTGGTCGGATTCGTAATCGCGCACAACGCGGGAGCATGCTTCAGGAGTCCGCCGATGAAGTGCAGCGCCATTTCGCTGAGTCCGGCATAACGGTCACCGTAGAACAGCGGTTTGGCGTCCTTCCACAAACTCATGTGCACATGCATTCCCGAACCGTTATCCGCAAACACCGGTTTCGGCATGAACGTCACCGAACGGTTATTGCGGAACGCCACGTTTTTAATGATGTACTTGAAGAGGAGCAGTTCGTCCGACGCCTTTACCAGCGGAGCAAAGCGCAGGTCGATTTCCGACTGTCCGCCCGACGCCACCTCGTGATGCTGCGTTTCGACATCGAGTCCGCAGTTCATCAGTTCGCGCACCATCTCGTTGCGCAGGTCGTTGAAGTGATCAGTGGGCGGGACCGGGAAATAGCCTTCCTTGTAGCGCGGCTTGTATCCGAGGTTGGGACCTTCGTCGCGGCCGGAATTCCAGCGTCCCTCGACGGAGTCGACTTCGTAGAATGAATGATTTTCGCCCGAACTGAAACGTACATCGTCGAAGATGAAGAACTCGGCTTCAGGACCGAAGTACGCCGTGTCAGCGATGCCGGTGGAGATCAGGTACTGCTCGGCTTTTTGTGCGATGTTGCGGGGACAGCGCTCGTACTTTTCATGTGTGAGCGGCTCGTAGATATCACAGATCAGGCTCAGGGTCGGTTCCTTGATGAATGGATCAACCATGGCGGTGTCAGGATCGGGTATGATCACCATGTCGCTTTCGTGAATGCTCTTGAAACCGCGAAGGCTGGAGCCGTCGAAGCCAAAGCCCTCCTCGAACGATCCCTCGTCAAGCTGGGTCACCGGAACTGAGAAGTGCTGCCACTGTCCCGGAAAGTCCATGAATTTGAAGTCGATCATGGTCACACCGCGCGCCTTGACCGTTTCGAACACATTGCGAATGGCGTCTGTCCGCTTGTCGCTCATGCTGCTGTTTCCTCTATGATTGTGTTGATGAATCAGGTAGTGAAATATTGAGTGTCTCTTTTCGCGTGGAAAGCACGATGCTGGTCCGCGTGCGCTGCACTTCCTTCCAGGCCTGGATCTGCGAGAGCACTGCTTCGAGCGTCGCGGTGGTCTCGGTGCGGATTTTCAGCAGGTGCGAACCCTCGCCCGTCACCGCATGACATTCGAGGATGTCGGGATTATCGGATACATGCTTGAGAAAATTATCGTAATGACGTGAGGTGTCGACGAACACGTGTACGAAAGCCGTGACGTCCTTGCTGAATTTCTGATGGTCGAGAACGGCGGCATACCCGAGGATAAATCCGCGCTCTTCCAACTTGCGCAGCCGGTCGCTCGTCGCGGGGAGCGACATTCCAACCAGCTCCGCCAGGTCGCTTCGCCGCACCCGGCCGTTTTTCTGCAGTGCATCGAGGATTTTGTAATCTACGTCGTCGAGCATCGTTGCCTAAATAATTAATGCATATACGGCAATATACATTAATTAATTAGGCGTTCCAAGAAAAAGGCAACCACGGAATTCTCAGAATACACACCGAATTCACAGACGGAAAGAAGAGAAATAATTCTGTGCATTTTGTGTGTATTCTGAGAATTCTGTGGTTGCCTTTCACTGAACTGGATCTCTTCTCCCCAGGAGCTGCCAGAGTGCGATGCCGACCATGGCATAGAAACAGATCGTCATGAGGGTGCCGCTTACCGCGATAAGGATGCTCCAGGACGGGGAATGGTAGCGCAGGAGCCAGATGCCCCCGAAGGTCGCGATGATGCTCAGGAAGGGCTCGATGATGAGGAAGGACTTCAACCACTGATGGATGTTCGAGGTGAACGCAAATATCCCGCCTACGGCGAGGAAGAGCAGCGCCAGGCTGATGAGATGCGTGTGGGTGACATTAAGCATTTCCGCCGGTGATTTTTCGTACTGGATCTCCCGGTCGGGCGGCAATGCGTCGATGTCCACCCCCGATGCTTCACTGCCGATATAGCGTTCGGTGATACCCGCGGGGGTTGCATTCGTGGTATGATCGACGAAAAACACGCCGAGTGTATAACCGGTGGCAGCAACGATCAGAAAGGCGGCGAACAGCCGGCGCAGGACCGATGGCAGGGCGCGCAGTGTGATATCGGCCATCAGAGGCGTCCCGCTTCCTGCAGCCACGCGATGTAATTCGCCAGGGCTCGCGCTCCGCGGGTGAGCGATCTGCTGCTGATGGTGGCGCCGCTGACGTTGCGGATATCCTTGCCGATGCGCAGCGGATCGTTGTGGGATTTTCCGGCGAACTGTTCGCGGAACAACGATGACCGTACTTCCCCACCGTGCGATTCGCGGTACTTCAGCACTTCGAGCGTCATGATGACTCCCGCTGTGTCAAACGCTACGAGGTAGGTGATCGGACGCGCTTTCCCTTTGACGTTGTCAACGGCGCAATACCCGGCGCGTGTATTCCCTTGCTGTACGTCGTAGACTCTGACCTTTTTCCACGGATGTTTGCCTGCTGCGCTGTTGAGCGCGGCGAGGTCATCGGCGCTCAATGTCAGCTTCAGCGGGGTAACAACACAAGCTTCTCCGAACACACCCTGCGCGATGCGAGTGACGTCCTCGAGGGACTGCCCGGAGGCAGTCCCTGCGAGAGCGATTAATACAACAAACGTCAGATCAGAAAAACGCATAGCCGATTCCAGCGTTAAGCTGACCTTTGCCATCGGTATCACGCGCATCGTCGAACATCTGATAGTCGAGCTTCAGAGCGACATTCGCATCGGGTTTGTAGGTCACACCCACGGTGAGGTCCGTACGGTCATAGGCGTCCATCGCCTCGAAGCCCGTGACATCGGCATGCGTATTGTAGGCTTCGTAGCGTCCGAACAGAAAGAGCTGCTGCTCGCTGTCCGCCAGATGCGGAAGGATATTGTATGCGGCTTCGAGATACCAGCCATTGAGCTGATCTGCGACGGAATTATCAAATGCCGCGTTGACCTTCTCCGCATCGCTGATGGAAATCATGGCAACTTCGCCGCGCAGCTGCAGGTTGCCGGTGGAATAGCGGGCGTCTCCTGCAACGATTGTTACCCCGGCATCGCCAAGGGCGTCGATGCCCTGGCTGACGCCGCCCGCGAAGAACGAAGCCCCGAGGCTGAGTCCGAGCACCGGCAAATAATCGACGCGACCGGTGAGGGCCATGTCTTTGGTCGAGGCATTGGCGGCTTTCTGGCGTCCGCCACGCAGACCGCTGCTGCCCGAGAGTCCGTTCGCCTTGAAACTGCTCACGGTATACACCTGGAACTGCAGGCTGTGGGCGGGCGCGCCGAAGAAGCCGAGTCCGGCCTCGCGCCAGGTGGTCGGAATGATCACCTTATGGAAATTCGGTCGTTCGACGCCGTGGAAGGTATTCGGTTCGTGATACTGGTTGATGATTCCGACCGGCGGCAGCACGATACCGGCGCGAAAGCCGTAGTCATCCCAGGGACGCAATTCGAGGTACGCCTGTTCGATAGAGAGTTCGCCCGGTGTGCCTTCGCCCGCCACGTACGTGTGTTCGATTTCCGTTTCCGAGGCGAAAGAAATCCAGTCGTTGAACTCATGGTTGAGATAGATCACGAAGCGGTGGAAATCCAGCTTCCCTCCCGCGCTGCCCTCTGGTTCGTTGTAATGCAGTTCACCATATCCGCCGACCGTGGTAGAGGATTCCTGTGCCTGCGCCGAACTTGCGGCAATGAGAAGAAGAAGGAAAGTGCTTGTGATAATAATGGGTCGCATAAAAACTCCTGGTGGGTAGAGTTATTAAGATTTAGTACAAATAAATATAGGACACCCTCACCGGAAATACAAGAGAAAGGCAACCACAGATCCCACCGAATACACACAGATCTCACAGAATGAGAATTCTTCTTTCTGTTTGTGCATTCTGTGAGTATTCTGCGAATTCTGTGGTTGCCTTTCCTTTCCCGGAATCCTATTGGCATTGTATCGCGTCTAACTTGATGATATTATTGTTAGATATTTTTCATCCGCAGGACATGGGGTTTCCATGAAATTGTTTCTTCCGATTGTAATTTTTCTCTCTCTTTTCGTCTCACCTCTGGCGGCACAGCAGGATGCGCATTTCGACCATCCGGGCTGCAAAACGCATGAAATTGAAAAGCGTCGTGTCGAGGCGTTCGCGAAGCGGGCACAGCTCGTTCCGATCGCGGCCGAAGACTATGACGTGCATTACTACCGCCTCGATATCACCTTCCCCAGTGATGGCACGCTTCCCTTCCACGGCAGCGTGTATATGGAGGTGCGCAGCCTGATTGATGACCTCGGCAGCATCACCTACAACCTTGGGGATTCGGGCGATATCGACAGCATCGTCGTCGCAGGCGAACGCATTCCCACTTCCTCCATCACACGTACGCAGGATGTGGTCGAGGTACAGCTTCCTTCCACGCTGCAGCGACAGGAGATCCTCGGACTGACCACGTATTACCGTCACCCCTACGGCGGCAGTGCCGTGACCATGAAGTCGGTACAGAACGTGGACCTCGGCAAGCAGATCCTGAGCATCGCCTCGCAGGCGGAGCCCTACGACGCGCGCTACTGGTGGCCATGCAAGGACGATCCGGCGGACAAAGCCGATTCGGTCGATATCATTTTCACGGTCGACGAACCGCTGTATCCTGTCAGCCAGGGTGTCGTTCTCTCCGATATCAGCAACGGCGACGGAACGCGCACGGTACACTGGCAGTCGCATTATCCCATCGTGACCTATCTCGTGTCCATCGCGGCAGCGGAGTACAATTACAAGGCCTACGAATTCACGCACTCCGGCAAAACCATGCCCGTAGGCAACTGGTGGTACGGCCATCCGGCGGACAATGCGGAAGGCTATGCGCAGGACATGCTTTCGGGACTGCAGGTGCTATCCGATCTCTTCATTCCTTACCCGTATATGAATGAAAAGTATGGCATGGCGGAGTATGAATGGGGCGGCGCGATGGAACATCAGACCGTTTCTTCCATGGGCTTCTACAACACCGACGTCGTCATCCATGAGTTGATGCATCAGTGGTTCGGTGATAAGGTCACCTGTGCCACGTTCGAGCACATCTGGCTGAACGAAGGCTGGGCGACGTACGGCGAAGCGCTGTTCCGTGAGTCCCGCGGCGGACTCCCCGCCCTCAAGGCCATGATGGCCACGGCGGCGTATTATGGACCGGGCACGATCTTCGTCAATAATCCGAAGCAGAATACGGGCAGTATTTTCAGTGGAAACCTCAGCTACAATAAAGCGTCGTGGGTCGTCCACATGCTGCGCCATGTCGTCGGTGATGAGGATTTCTTCGCCGCCACGAAAAAGTATCTCGGCGGTGACGGCAATGAGAACTATCGCAGTGTCACAACCGACGAATTCCAGCAGTATTACGAAGACGAAAGCGGCATGGACCTCGACGCGTTCTTCCAGCAGTGGATTTACGGCGAGTATTATCCGACCTACCAGTTCGAGTGGGGTAGCACGGAGAACGGCGGCATGTACGATGTGACCGTCGATATCCAGCAGCTGTACATTCCTGATCGACAGCTCTTCACCATGCCCATAGACCTGTATTTCGCATTCTCAGACGGCAGCGATACGACCATCGTCGTTCAGAACGACGAGGAGAACGAGCAGTACAGTTTCTCCTTCCCGGCGAAGCCGGAACTGGTCAAGCTCGATCCGGATGCATGGATTCTCAAACGCGTCATCGAGACGGTGAAGAATCCGACCTTCGACAGGGGCGTGCTCGTCGTGAACGGTATCGACTGGGATGTCGAGGCCTACACGCAGGACCTGCAGACGATGTTCAGCGATTCCACGATCTCCGGTGGGATGCCGTACACCCTGTGGGACCTCTTCCCGAATCCCTCCGCGGCCTACCCCTCCAGCGTGCCTGAGCCCATCGGCAGCGGAGCGGTGCCTGCCAATGTCCTCGGTCAGTTCTGCACCGTCGTCTGGCTGGGCAATGCGTACAACGGCGACGACGCCGCGTGGGCAAACACCTCGATCTACGAGTATATCAAGGCGGGTGGAAAT
>PKTF01000178.1 GCA_002869275.1 Ignavibacteria bacterium
CTCCGCTCCACGGTATCTCATCGATCCGGTCCGGATGTCATACGCATTGGAACGACAGGGTCAACAAGGGCCATCACGCTCGCCCCCGGTGATGTAGCTTCGATCGATATACCGGGAGCTGCTCATGAGAGTGGAGAAACGTTTCGCAGGAACTTCCATTTCGCGGCCCCCCGCAGCACGAAGCACATCGCGTCGATTCAGCCGCCGGACTGGCCACTGATCGACGGTACTGTCGCCACATCCCGCAACTCGAGCGCCCAGATTCTCTGTTCAGCGAAGGATCCGAAGGGAGATGATACCGGGCCTGATGGATCGCATGAATATCCATTGAATCCCCTCTTCCGTTCTGGAAGTTTTGATCTGAGGCGGTTCGAAGTACGCGCTGATGATGAAAAGCTGTACTTCGAAATTGAATTGCAGTCACTTTCGCAGCCCGGCTGGCATCCCGAATACGGATTTCAGCTGACCATGCTCGCCATTGCGATCGACCAGACTCATGATGCGAAACAGCAGAAACGTGCGGTAGGCCATCAATCGGGATACGTCTTGCCGGAAGGACAGGGATTCAATAAACTCATTCTCATCGGTGGTGGTGTACAGCTGCAGGACACAGCGGGAGTGATACTCGCGGAGTTCATTCCGCGATCCAGGGCTGATGCCTTCGGGGATATCAAGACCGGTATCATCGCGTTTGCCTTACCCCGCAGTTACCTGACGGGATTACCGGAGCAGTGGCGATACACCGTGATCGCCGGTGCACAGGATGATCACGGCGGTGCAGGGATCGGCGAGTTTCGCAGGGTCATGCAGAAAGTCGGCGAGTGGCACGGAGGTGGCGCTGCACAGGGGGGAATCAACTGGTACGACACGATGAGCTGTCCCTGACACATTGAATTGACATCTCCCTCTGCTCTGCTATATTGATGCTATCACGCACATCGCAGGAGCACACCCATGCCACGCATTCATCGCATCGTGGTGCCGATCGATTTTTCGGATTACTCGAAAGAGGCCTTCCGCTATGCAATCGAATTCGCTCAGACGTTTAATGCATCCATTGTGCTTGTCTATGTTGTTGAACCGGTGGTATATCCATCCGATTTCAGTTTCGGGCAGATCGCCCTGCCGTCGATGGACCAGGAGCTTCGCGATCACAGTCTTGAGCAGTTGCAGAAGATGATTCAAAATGACGTGCCGGAAGGAATCAGTGCCAGTGGTGCAGTTCGTTCCGGCAAACCGTTTGTGGAGATCATCAAATTATCGAAAGAGATCGAGGCAGACCTGATAATCATCGCGACACACGGTCATTCTGGTATCGAACACGTCCTGTTCGGAAGTACCGCCGAGAAAGTGGTGCGAAAAGCACCCTGCCCGGTACTTTCCATCCGCAGCAGTGACCGCACCTTCGTCATGCCCTGATCAAGACGCTTTGTCTTTCCTGGTTGCAATAAAGAAATAGATCAGGAATGCCAGTCCACCGCCGATGAATATCACACCGGTGATAAGTTCGCCCTCGTGATCCTGTGCCCACCCGAATTGCTGCAGCGGGATCACGATCAGAAGCGCCAGCCCGATCAGCAAGGCGGTCAATCCCCATTTGAGGGTGCCGAACCGGTTGGGTTTCGCGGACTGTGCGCTGAAGAGATACTTCAGGTTTTCGTTGACCAGGTCCTTTTCCAGTGCGAGCATGCGGACCTTGTGCTTGCTGTCGAAATATTTCCACAGGATGACCGCGACTGCCGCAAACATCGCTATCGGTACGAGAATGCCTTCCATGAGTAGCTCCAGTAATGAATACAATTCGTGTATCTGCAGGTTTAGACCGCAGAATTCAATTCCGGGTTTCAATTGTATGAAACCCTAGCAACGTTCTTCCGGTCTAAACTCACGTATGCCACGCGACAGCAACGATGAAGCACAGTGACTCAGAGATCATACAGGAGATTCTCCGCGGCGGAGAACATGGATACGCGATACTGCTCCAGCGTTATCGTGCACGTGTGTTTTCACTGACTCTGCGCATTATCGGCCGACGTGAAGAGGCGGAAGAGGCTGCCCAGGATGCATTCGTCCGTGCGTTCCGAGCGCTGACGTCATTCGAGCAGCGGTCACAGTTCTCCACCTGGCTCTACCGCATTACCTATAATGTCGCGCTGGATTACCGATCTCGCTTACGAAAGTCCCAGATCCCATTTCAGGACGATGACAACGCCGACATCGAGGATACGAGGATTCCGCAGGACCTCCGCGTGGAGCACGAGGAACTCCGCGAAATCGTAAAAGACAGAATCGCAGAGCTCAAGCCGGACCACGCAGTGATACTGACGCTGTTCTACCTTCACGACCAGAGTTATGAGGAAATTTCCCATATTCTTTCACTGCCTCTGGGTACGGTGAAAAACAGACTGTACCGGGCGCGGAGGATTCTCAGATCAACGGTCCTTCAACACTACGCAATACAGGAAACGTTCTGACGCCGAGCATGAAGAAACATCCGAGCAATAGCGTTCTTTTTTCCTTACTTGAGGGCAGCCTGCCGAAAGATGCCGAGCATCGCCTGCGGCAGCATATCGAGCATTGCGCGGTGTGCATGCAGTCACTCGATTTTGAAAAGCAGCTCACGCGATCCATCGAGGAGCTTCCGCTGGCACATCCGTCACCACAGTTCGACGGCCACGTACTCTCAGAACTTCAGCACTCGAAGGCCATTCCGCATCGACCACTGCAGGCATGGATGCGTCCCGTAATCACGGGGTTGCTCATTACCACAACACTTCTCGTCATCATTCTCGCAGGCGGCAGCGGCGAAGAACAATCGCAGAGTGTTCTCACCCCGGTGTTCGAATACATCACTGATGTCATGTCCCCTGTCACGGACCAGTTTCACGAGCAGATTACCCTTCTCACCCCTTCGGTTGACGCTGCCGACAACCACACGATCAGGATCTTCCTCATCGCCAGCCTCGCACTGCTCGTCATTGGCAGCCTCGACAGACTCCTCCTTCCCATCATCCGTCACCGTGAACGTACAGGCTGATGCACGCAGCGACTGTTGATGACCTCGCGTATTCATGATGAATCAATAGTACACCACATCGATCGTCAGTGTATTCCTGCGACCGGCATCATCCATGCAGGTGATCCGGTGGGATGAGGCATCGGGCTTGAAGAATGCACGGCCGCCACTTTCCACTTCTGAGATGAGTGTTCCATCCACGTACCAGTACTGCGCATGTACGCCTGTAGTCGATGCGGCGTGCAGAAGGATTTCCTGTCCACTGCCCTTTTCGATGTAGTACGTATACTCAGACGACGGCGAAAGAATCTGCGGGCCATCGCCCGAAAAGCGCGCAGTGCATGTGGGATCGTGTGCTGGGGGACGCGGAACCTCAACGTGATTCTCAGCATACCAGACGGAAAGTTCAGGTGGGTACACCGGATACCATTCTCGCACGGCGCCGGTGTCCGGTAAACATTCCGTGCAGTACCGAACACTGAGATCCTCACTGAGAAAAAATGCCTTCATCAGTTCACATCGTTTCTGCGTGGAACAATCCTCGATGTACAAGGCCATCGACGTCGCGGCACATTGCGGTCCGGGCAGATAACCTGTCCTGGAGCAGATCTCACGCGTTCGAACTCCTGCCGGCTGCAGGATACCCAATCCGTCTCCACTTCTGTCGATTCCATTGAACAGATCAAGCAGCAGCGGTACTGCCATGACGGCTCCTGAGAGCTCGGGAGCGCCTTCACCGGAAAAATTTCCCATCCATACGCCGATGGTGTAGCGAGCATTCCAGCCTATTGCCCATGCATCCCGCTTTCCGTAGCTGGTCCCCGTTTTCCAGGCGATCGATGGCAGGTGTGAAATCTCGCGCAGCTCCTCAGGCAGGTCCGGCCGTTCATGCTCTTCCAGGATATCACTGATCAGGAAGGCCGCCTCCTCCGAGAGCAGCGGTTGGCTGCCGGAGGGATGCTGATCGTGGGAATACCGGAGCGGCGATAACACTCCCTGCCTGGAAAAAACCGAATAGGCACGCGTGAGCTCTTCGAGCGTGCTTCCGCAGCCACCAAGGATAAGGGACAGTCCAAGGTCACTACGCTTCGACTGAATCCCGCGAAAGCCCAACGATGCAAGCCAGCTGATCACGTTCCCGGTTCCCTGTCGCGCGATCTCACCTACCGCCGGAATATTCAGCGATTGAAGCAGCGCCTCACGTACGGTGACATCGCCGTGGAACTGCCCGTCGTAGTTTTCGGGCGTATATCCGCCAAAATCCATTGGTATATCGAGCAGACGACTGGCCGGCGTCAGTGTTCCTTCGTCAAAAGCACGAGCATAGACAAAGGGCTTGAGTGTCGAACCTGGCGAACGCAGCGCGATGACGCCATTGACCTGTCCCTGATGCTCCGAGTCAGCGAAATCGGCCGATCCGCAGTATGCCGCGACATTCATGGAATCATTTTCCACGACAAGCACGGCCCCGTTGGTCACTCCATCGGAACTGATACGCTGTACGTGGTTGAAGAGCAGCTGCTCGGCGATGCGCTGCATCCGCGGATCAATGGTCGAGATATGCAGATCGCCCACATTCCGACGGCGCAGCTGTTCGCACAGATGCGGCGCAAGCTGCGGAGGCGCAGCGCGCGCAACGGAAAAGTCTTCGATCAGCGCTTCCTCGATGATGTCATGGCTGAACACCCTCCTCTTCTCAAAGAGCTTCAGCCATTCACGTGTCGTATTCTGCAATGGTGATGAACTACGATCGAGCCGATAAAAGTTCGGATCATTCGGAAGAATCGCCAGTGCGGTTGCCTGCGCAAGGCTGAGTTTACCGGGCGGCCGATTAAAATAGATCCAGGAAGCGGATGCGACCCCTTCGATATTTCCGCCCATGGGGAGCAGACTGATATACTGTTCGAGGATCTCTCGTTTTGAGTACCGCAGTTCGATTTGCAGCGCACGCAGCATCTCGCGCAGTTTGACGAAGTAGGTACGTTCGCCGGACTCGAGCATGCGCGCCAGCTGCATGGTTATTGTCGATGCCCCGGATACGCGCCGCCCGAAACGGATATTATCATACAGGGCCCGTACGACGGCAAGCAAATCAATCCCCGGGTGCAGGGCGAACAGCCTGTCTTCCTTGGCAATGATAGCGGTCAGAAATTCCGACGAGACATCTTCGAGCCGGGTGCGGAGGCGCCATTTATCATCCTCCGTGAGATAGGTGCTCAACAATCCCCCGTGTCGGTCGAATACCTGCACCGAGTATGGGGGAGGTTCCGGCGGCGGAAACAACCTGTCCGCTGCCGCGACGAGCACAACCGCTCCCACTAGTATCAGCAGAACCCGGGTACCTCCACGAGATCTCGAAGAGGGATGCCGCGCTGTTTGAGACGGATGCATGCGCCTGCTCTCACTCAATTCGCATCGGAGCGATCCTGATCTGTTCTGCACCATGATAGGAATGGAAAGCGGGATCGTACATCGCCTCGGCACCAATCGGCGGCTGGATGAACATGCCGCTGTTTACGACACGCAGGAGATAGAGGAACTCCCGCGTTTTTGAACCGTCCAGCGAGGTGAAGAGGATCAGGCGATCGTCCCGTACATCCATATACTCCACGTTCATCGGATGTGCCAGCTTCCAGCCGACAGTCGTCGATGGACGAAGCCGAGGATTCTCAATTTCAAATCCTGCCGGCACCATGTCGGTAATGGCGATGTTGTCGATCGACCGGCCTTCACCTGTAAGCGATATGTTGCATACGACGAGCTGCCCCTGTCGGAAGTCTGAGGCGGACAGCTGTTTTCGCGTTCGGTAATCATAATAGCTGCGACGCACGCGCATGTTCGCGTCCTTTTCCTCGACAGTGCCCTCGGTTTTCACTCCTTCAGCACTCCAGAAGTAATAGGCTTCTCCCGAACCCGAAGCCTTCAACGCCAGGGAATTTCCGTTCAGATCTTTATCGGACAGCGTCAGGCTCTTGCCGGAATACGTCGCACGCTTCTTCCCGTCGACCATGACGGCTACGCGAAGATCTGCTCCCGCGCTTCGCCGGGCGGCCTTGCCCAGAGCCAACATCACGAAGGCGGTTTCCTGGGTGGAGTACATGTTCCTGGCCCGGTTTGCGATCCAGCGCAGAATATCCTGAATCTGTTTGTTGGAAGGATCGACCTCGAGAAGGACGTTCAACATAATGGCGTTGGCACGCAACTCGGAATCGAAAGATCCTCCGGTCTGACGCGCCGGGCGTTCGGCCTGGAACAGGTCTGGAATCGTCTTATGGTAGGAATTCCATTTGCCGGCGAGCGCATATGCTCCCGCGAGCAGATATTGACCATCGCGCGTCAGGAGATGCTGCCGGCTCCGGTAGTAATTCATGGACGACAGGTCTGCCTTTCCTGTAAGCGCCAGGACGTAGAGCGAATAGATGATCTCCTTTCTCGCCTTCAGTTCTACAGTACGGCCGGTCCCACGGTAATGCACATAGTCAAAGGTCTCGCGCTTGCGCGCTTCTCTTCCGAGGAAACGGAGCAGCCGGTTCAGCACGTCATCACTCACGCGGTATCCCGCCTTCTTTGCCTCGACGAGGAAATGCGCCCCATAGACGCTGCCCCACCAGCTGCGGCTGTTACCGCCCGGCCAGTATCCGAGGGCCCCATCATACAGCTGCATCGATTCAACTTTTCGTATCGCTTCATTCACGAAGTACGTAGGCGAGTGACGACGGTACGTTTCAGGCATCGCCAGCTTGAGTACTTCTTCGAGATAGAGCTGAGGGAAGGCGCGCGAAACTGTTTGCTCGATACATCCATGCGGATACCCCACGAGCCGCTTCAGCTTGTCGGCAAAGCGAATCGCGGGAAAGGCGCTGATTGTGAGCTGCAGCGACCTCGTGCCTCGAACATAGCGATCCGGTTTCGGCAATGTGATGTGACTTCCTTTTTTCAAAGTACCAGACTTCGTTTCTACGGAGAACGGGACCTGTGGACGGATGGACAGGTCAAAGCTCTCCGCAGCACTGCCGAGCCCCGTGGCTGCAAGACGCAATGAGGCCTTCCCCGGCACACGGCCGGCGCGAAGTCGAAAGACGAGCTGTGCGGTGCCGTTCGCCGGGACAGTAACAGAACCCTTCGACGAAGACATCACCTTGAGGGCACCCTCTGTGCTGAGTGCGACGGATACTTTCCCGCGCTTCGAGGTCGTGTTGATCACGGTGACCGGCATCACGAGTGAATCACCGGCAGTCAGCAGTCGAGGCACCTGTGGTTCAAGTATGATATCATCAGCAACCTTCATTCTGCTCTCAGCGGATCCGAAGCGCTCACCGGTATACGCAACGGCCATCAGTCGCGCTTCACCGTTGAACTGCGGCAGTTTGAGCTTCAGAGTCACCTTACCGCTGGCGTTTGAGCGTTTGATGCCGCTCCAGTAAGAGAACAGCCGGAACCGTTTCGTCGTGATGGGATTCGTGCGTTTTTTTGCCATCTCCTCCAGCATGTCCGCGCCACCGCCGGTCGACGACGACGATCGGACAATCTCGGGGAGCAGGAATTTATAAAGATCATGCGCGCTGACCTGGAGTGCGCGCTTCGCATACATCGTCTCGTACGGATCCGGGGTTTCATAGTCGGTAATCTGCAGGATACCTTCGTCCACGGCCGCCAGTGTGATGTACACGTCACGCTCAGCGGCAGTGGTGACGGTCACCGTTTGTGTGGTCCCCGGCTTGACGCGTTTCGGTGCGTGAATCCTCACCGGCAGACGGTTGCTGGTTTTCTCCACACCCATTGATGCAAATCCGTGTCCGACAAGAAATGGCGACTCGTTATCACCATTGTGAGGACGGAACAGCGTTGCTGTGATATAGGCATTCGGAAGATATTCCGTTTTCACCGGTAGACTGACTTCCACGGACCGCTTGTCGACATCCACATACTGATGGTGCAACACACCGTTGCGTTCGACGGTCACGAGCAGTCGACCGCCAAACGGACACATGAACAGGACTTTCGCGTTATCTCCGGGACTGTATTTCTCCCTGTCAAAAATGATATCGACTCGTCCTTCCTTGTCGACTTCGAAGGATGACGCCGTGGAGGTGGCCCAGCCATACGCATAAAAACTGCTGGACTGATAGTCCGATTCTCCGGCGAGAGATACCTGAAGCTCATACTTTCCTGACCGCTTGACACTGAACGCGAAAGGCGTCTCACCCTTCAGCGTCATGCGTTTGTCCCATTCTACGATCGCCTTCTCCTCCGATGCATAGTAGTAACGGTTCGAGTAGTCTTTCTTCAGTACGGTCTGCCACTCCTTGCGAACGAGACGAACATTCACCTTCGTGTTCTTCAAGGCCCTGTCGTTCTGATCGACGGCCAGCAGCCGAAATTCAAGCTGCTTGTTGACCCCGAAATATGATCCGGGTGATTGAATACCGATGAGGGCTTTGTTCGGGTACACGGTGAACGGCTGCATCCGATTGACAGTCCGACCTGTCAGATCGAATACGCTCACGTACATCGTCCCCTCCACGACTCC
>PKTF01000322.1 GCA_002869275.1 Ignavibacteria bacterium
ATGGAATTGCGGTCTGTGTGCAGGATGAACTGCAGAGTGCCGCGGACGGTTTCGCTCACACTGCTGACGCCGTGACGGTATGTCAGGTCGTAGCTGCCTTCGTACACCGCCGAGTCCGCCGTGATGACGGCGAACGCTCCATTGAGGGTGAGGCTCGACGCCGCGTCTTTTTCCGCGAACGCTTTCATCGCGGCGAACCAGGCGCGTTCAGACTGCAGCGACCAATCGACGAAGGTCGAAGCATAACGGCCCGCTGCGGCAGCCGTCGGAATGAATTCATAGCGCTGATCCGAGTTCAGTGTGTCGACGAGACATCGCAAGAAGTTCTCGGTGTTTTTTTCAGCGATGGCGTTGGACAGGTTTTCCAGGACCATATCCACCGAGGTGGGCGGTATGAATGTCGAACTTCCGCTGCTCGGTGGTTCGGGATCACGGGTTTCAAACAGTTCACATCCGCCGGACATCAACAGAAACAGGATCGATATGGTCAGGAAAAAGTTTTTCATCATACTGCCCGGGCCATCATCAGACACCGCGGAGAATCAGTGTCGTAGGGCCCGCCTTCATAGCTTCCGAATACCTGTTCGAGGAGAAAACCGTTCTTTTCGAACATACGCCGAAAATCATCCAGTGTAAACAGACGCACCGATTCGGTGAATTCGCGTTCCATACCGTCACGGCGCACAACGATGCGTTTCTCTACGCGGTTGTTCTCGATGCTCCGCTCCTGAATCACGTGCGCAGCGCCGGACGCGCTTTCGCTTCGTGGAACGAGAGTGCGGTGCACCTGTGGGGCATTGAGAAAATCGAGCATGTACCAGCCTCCAAGGCGCAGCGTCCGGCGCACACCGGCAATGACAGCTTCATTCTCGGCGTCATCGGAAAAGTATCCGAAGGCGGTGAAAAGCTGCAGCACGGCATCGAGCGATGAGCGGCCGAGGGGGAGCGCGCGCATATCTGCCCTCAGGAGCTGCAGCCGGCCTGCATGCCGACGTGTTTTGCGCCGGGCGGCGGCGAGGAGCGTGGGTGAGAGATCCGCCGCGAACACGCGATGTCCGCGGCGCGCGAGTTCGAAAGCATGGCGCCCGGTGCCGCAGGCGAGATCGAGGCAGGTCAGGGAACGGCCGTCCGCCCCGGTGATACGCGCGAACAGGTCCACCGCGCTCCGTGCCTCATCGGCGTCGCGATGCGCGTAAAGCTCCATGTAGAGCTCATCGGCGAACCAGTTCTTGAACCAGGACATGGAATAACCCGAAGGTGGGAAATCAGAGAGAGATACGGCCTTCGAAGGCGCGAGAGATCGTTGCGGCGTCGGTAAATTCGAGGTCGCTTCCCATGGGAATGCCGCGTGCGATGCGGGTAATATTCACGCCCAGAGGCTTGAGCAGACGCGAGAGATACAGTGTCGTGGCTTCACCCTCGACGTTCGGATTCATGGCGAGGATGATTTCTTCCACGCCATCCTTCGAGCGGTCGAGCAGTTCACGGATGTGCAGGTCTTCGGGACCGATGCCCTCAAGGGGCGAGAGACTGCCGCCGAGTACATGGTAGAGCCCGCGGAATTCGTTGCTGCGCTCGATGGCGAAGACGTCGTTGGATTCCTCCACGACGCAGATCACCTGGTGACTGCGTTTTGTGCTGGTGCAGATCGTGCAGGGATCATCTTCGGTGATGTTACAGCAGATCGAACAGGTGCGTACGTTGTCCTTGACATCCAAAAGTGCCGCAGCCATCTGTTCGGCCTCCTCCCGCGGACGTTTGAGTACGTGGAGCGCAAGACGCTGAGCTGTCTTGCGTCCGATACCGGGAAGACGTGAGAACTCACTGATGAGGGCATCGAGAGAGGGAGATGTGGAGAGCATGAGCTGCGCAGAACTGTTGTAAAATCACATTCCGAGATTGCCGAGATCGAGACCGGGAATATTCGGGATCATGCCCGAAGTCGCTTTCCCCATCTCGTCCTTCGCGAGCTTCTGCGACTGATCGATGGCCTTGTTGACGGCCGAAAGAATCAGGTCTTCCAGCAGTTCCACATCGTCGGGTGAAACGACGCTCTTCTCGATCTTGATCTTCTGGATTTCCTGCTTGCCGTTGATGGTGACGGAGACCATGCCGCCGCCGACCTCTACGGTGGTTTCGAGTTCACGCAGCTTCTGCTGCGCGTCGTTCATGCGGCTCTGCAGTTCCTGCACCTTGGCCATCATGTCTTGCATATTGAGACTCATGAGAATGCTCTCTTTGCGTAGGTAAACAAATACTATGTGAAATCTCGTGATCCGCAGACACGCACGCAAGTGCACGCCTGTCGTCGCGCGTTATTCGGACCACGGGGATTGCCGGATCAGGATCCGGCGATGGTGATGCGCATTTCCAGTCCGCCCTCATGCGAGGTGGTGCCGGGGATGCGCGATCCGACTTCGGCGTCTGGCCGGGTCCTCTGATAGCGATAGAACAGTGAGGCCTGAACGCGCTGGCTGATGCTGTAACGCACACGCGGTTCGATACTGATGCGCGTGATGCCCTCGCGCGGCTGTCCGCCGCTGCCGAGGTCGGAGACACTGTAGATGCGTGAAGACGTTTTATTGAGGCTGAATGCGAGCGTGAACTGAATGTCGTTTTTCAGTGACAGGCCGAACAGAGGCATTTCGAAACCGGCCTTCTTGAACTCGAGGTTCATCGTGAATTCATCCGAGTTGTCTTCGACGATGTTACTCGCGGACGTGTTGAGGTTGAAGTTCCCTGTCTTGTCCCACCGCGTCTGCACACTGAGATCGCCGCCCCATACCTGGTTGAACGCGAGCTGCACGCCGATCAGCGGCTTGAATCCGCTTCCGACCTGCTGCGTTTCGGTGATGCGCGAACCGTCGTCCTGGCTGTGACGGTAAGCCATGGAGAAACTCGACTGGTAGCGGTGCTCGAGCGAAATGCGGTCGGCAAGACCATCGAGCAGACTCCATTTTTCGAGTCCATCCCAGCGGAAACCGTAGTTCAGGCGAGGGAAGAAATTCCCCAGGATGCCGGAAAGCCACGGGAAGGCTTCGAAGCCGTCTTCGAATGCTTCGGCGAGCAGTTCAGTGGTTCGGCCATCCGGATTTTCGGCCAGCAGTTCGTCGTACCGCTCCTTGACCGCGTCCATGTTGGTGTTGAACAGGCTGAACACGAAGAAATCAGGGAACGCCATGTATGACCGTTCGAGCTTGCCGGTGATGGCCGTGCTGGTGATGGTCTGCAGTCCGTTCGCATCGGTGCTGATCTGGTAGTTCTTGTTGACCGACCAGCGCAGGTCCCAGTTCAGTTCGAGGCGGGCGCCTTCCCAGAGGGGACGGTTGGTTTTGATCGAGAACGTGTTCGACTGAGAGTAGTTGTCCGCGAACGTTCCGTTCGGATTACCGGCTCGCAGACCGCGAGCGTAATCGTCGATGCCGATGAAAGGGAAGCTGCTCTTGAATGCCAGGCGTCCCGAAGCGGGATTCGGATCACTGATCAGACCGAGCTGGTAGAGGCGCGACGGACCGTCGTCCGCGTTCGGCGGATTGCCGAAAGGAACGCTTCCCCAGAAGGTGGAAAAACCGGTTTCGCCGCGGACGCCACCAACCTGGCTCGTGTTGTTCTGCGTAAAGTTGATGCCGATGTTGTCGTAATCCAGGAACGGCACTTTGATGGCGTACCGGGTCAGCTCACGGAAAATTCCGGAGAGTGCCGAGGGCGATCCGTCATCGGGACCGTCGAGTTCCACTTCTTCTCCCGTTTCGAGAACGGTGATCTGGGCCATCAGTTCAGTGCGAGCCTGCTGCACAACGGCGTTCAGCTCCACGATCTGTTCCAGATCCTTGTTTTCATCAGGCGCATTTTTGAGGACTTCCAGCTCCCGTTCGCTTTCCACGGCCTGGCGCAGGCGCTCGATCATTTCCTGATAGACATCGAGCTGCTTCTTTTCTGTCGCTTTCTGCTCCAGCATCTGGATCAATTCTTCGACATTCTTTTCGCGCAGCGTGTTCTTGAGATCATCGAGCTTGTCTTCCTCGACCTCCTCCGCGGGTACGACCTTGGTACGGCTTCGGCGTCCGGGCGTCGGTGCGCGCTCCGGTGTGACCGGTCCGCCCGCGCCGCCGGCGCTTTCCCAGAGCGGATCGAAGAGGGTTTTCAGCTTGAGGTTCATCTGCGCGTTGAACGTGGCGTTGTACGAAGCCGTACGGCCGAGTTCCGCCTGCTGAATGTTCTGCTGCCAGTTGTACGATACCTGGTAGCGGGCCGTCATGTCGAGGTAACGGTCGAGTCCGAAGAAGCCAGGTACTACCGGACGGCTCTCCAGGGAGAACTGTTGCTGGTAATTGGTTGGTTTGCCGAAGTAGAGGCCGCCGTTTCGGCCACCGAACATGTCGTTGAAAATGGCTGAACTCTGCCGCTGAAAAACGATGGGCAGGTTGAATTCATCATAGACCAGGTCACCGTTTTCATCGCGGAGGAAATCGGTTTCGAGTCCGAGCAGCGAGCTTTTCAGATTACTGCTGTAAGAGCCGCTGACGTTGAGGAGGCTTTCCTCGCTGAGCGTGAATGCGAGATTGCCTGCACGGTTATGCGTGAACGTACGCACGTACGGACGGTAGCGCAGCGGTTCGCGTTCCACTTCCTCGACACGCGAACGCTCGAGCGACGCATTGGCGCCGAAGCGTGTCGGCAGAAGGTACCACTTGGCGTCCTTGTAAAAATCGAGCAGGAAAACGCCGTCGAAGAGACTCTTGAAAGGCTGGATGTACGCTTCGCGTCCAAAATCATATCCGTAGCCGACGCGTGCCTGCCACTGCCAGTTGCGGCGCGAACGGAAGACGGTATTGCGCTCACGGATGATGGAGTAGTTGTAGCTCAGTTCGAGGCGGTTGACGATGTCGGTCACGAGCCAGCTGTCACCCGGTGCCTTGAGCTTCAACGTCGGAATCGCCCAGCTGTCGCGGATGCTCAGCGACTGCGTGGCGATGCGTGCGTTGCGCACGGCTTCGTCGATCTCACGCGTTGATGAGCCCTCGCTCTTCATTTTCGACGCCAGGGCCTGTACCGAGGCCTCGACCTCGACGTCGGGCTGACCCGGGACGAGAAGCGGCTTGGACAGATTCTCGGAGTGCGTGTAGGTGACGCGGGCCTGCGTGCCCTTCCACTCCTCGGGCAGGACGCGGTCGATATTCAGCGTCGTCGTGAGGCTCCAGTTCGTCGTGTAGGCACGAGTCGTGGAAAAGCGCTCGGAAATGGAATGGAAGTACGGATCGGTGTGGCTGACGTTCGCGCTGACATCGGCAATATCGGCCAGGCGCAGATTCATCGATGCGTTGTACGCATAGCCGTTCTTCGTATTGGGCTGGATCACGCGGAGTTCGTTTATCCACAGGCGCCCGGTGATCGGCTCGCTGTCGAGGTTGCGCACGCCGACGCTGATGAACTGCACGCGCACGATGTCGGGATTTCCCTGTACCCAGAAGTATGCATTGTCCTTGCCCGCCACCGGAAAATCACTATACCCGCTCAGGCTGTCGATGAGACTTTTCACGGCGGTCAGGTCGGCGAAGTTGATGGCGACCTCGTTGTTCGACGTCCAGCCCGGTTCGATGAGCGTGCGGTACTCGTAGTAGTTCGCCGTATCGATACCGAAGCGCATGACCATCTCGTACTGCTTGTCCGCGGCCGTGAACTTGTCGCCGTGCACGTACATCTTCAACTGTCGGTAGTTGAACAGGTCGATGCCGTTGCCGGGGAAGAGGCGGTAGGCTTCGCGGATCGAGTCTTCCTCAAGCTCGAAGAAATCGAGCGAGAGCGACTGCTCGTTACCGTAGATTTCCTGATCAGGACGCGTACGGTCGCGCGGACGAATGACACCGTCGGGTGTGGTGTATTCGCCGGGGTTGTCTTCGATGTTCACGACGGATACGGCGAACTTCTCGTCGTTGCGGATGCGCTCGTACCACTGGTTTCCGACGAAGTTGAATTCCGCGATGCGGATGTTTGCCGGGATGTCTGCGCCCGGTGACGTCATGTCGGTCAGCGTGACGCGCATGTATTCCACGTTGTCGAGAGCAGGCGTACCGGTGGAGTCATCCGGATTCGCAAGGGGTATGCGGAACTGGTACCACCCCTCGTTGCCGCCGCCGACCACGTAGGGATTGCGGTTCATCGACTCGTTGCGAAAGCGCGTGGTATCGAGGTCGATTTCGTAGCGGTAGAAATCGTTCGCCAGGTCGAGAATACTGTTGTTGTTCAGATCTTCGGTGTCGGGGAACTGTCCGGCCGGATCGTCGATGTTGCCCTGAGTGCCGTTGAACTTCGACCAGTTGTTCGGATCGTAGCCGAAGTTGTCGCCGCTGGGATCCGCCGGATCAAGCCCGGGGAGACTTCCGTACAGCGCGGCTTCTTCCGCGTCGGTAAGCATGTCGAGACCGATGTCCTCACCCGGATTCAGGATGCCGTTGCGGATGGAGCCCGGCAGCACGTCGTCCTCGGAGTTGAGCTGGCTGTTCGGAATGACGTCTTCGGAGATTTTGCCGAGGTCGATGATGAGCTTGCCCTGTGCGGTGTTCTCCACCTTCATCCACATCTCGATGTAGTTGAAGTTGCCGTCCACGAGGTTGGTGGCGTTGACCGGCAGCAGCCGCATCATGCTGGCCCAGTTGCGGCGTTCATTCCCGAGATCATGCGTATAGTTGTATTGCCCATGCTGGTCGGGATAGAAGTCGAGGTCCAGCACGGTCACGCGCTGCTCCTCACGGGCGACACTCTTCTCGGGCCAGATGTCTTCGACGGTGACGGACTTCGCCGAACTCGAGGTGATTGGCAGGTTATACCAGTCGAGCCGCGCGCGGTAGTTCTGCATGATGTGGGCAGAGTCCTGTTCATTCGGCAGTTCAGTCGGGACGGAGCCGAGGCGCCAGACCGAGTACGCGGTCTGCAGGGGAATGAAGATACGCGAGCCTTCGAAGTCATCGAGATACGCGATGCCTTCGCCCCCGTCTGAGGGAATCGTACTGAGCTTGCTGCTTTCCTCGGGCATGACCATGGCCGCCTCGCCCTGCAGCATGAGGGATGATTTTTCCTTCGTCGAAATAAATGGAAGCGTGTTCAGTGCCTCGGTGAGGATGGGCAGGTCGAGGTCGGTCTTCGCGTCGATGCCGAACATCGAGTTGCTGATGGGCTCCTCGCCGATGCGGACCTTGTCGCTGAGCGTCTTCTGATTGAGGCTCATGTAGGTGAAGCCGAAGTAGCTGTCGCGTCCGAGGTCGAGTTCGCCTCGCGCGCCGACGAGCGTTTTCGATGCGAAGGTGAAGAGGTCCTGCTTTTCGTATTCGATGTCGACCTTGGCCTCGGGAACGAGCGCCTCTTCCTTGGTGATGCGTACGGTTCCCATCTGTTCGTCCACCGTATAGTCAACGCCCGGTGAGAGCGGGGTGCCGTTGAGCAGCACGCGCACGGAACCCGGCACGACGTTGAAGCCCAGGTTGTACACGGCCGACGAAGTACCACGCGTCTTGCCCGTGATCAGGATCTTGTCGTTCGAACTCTGCCGCGCCTGCGTCTTGGTCTGTTCGTACACCTCGGGGTAGGTGTATTTCTCGATTTCGGCCGGATCGCCGTTGAAAAGCTTTTCATACAGCGTTTTCATACCGTCGTTCCAGGGCTCAAGCGTGGGAAAGATGATTTCACCACGCACGGGATCCACCGTCTCGCCGGGAACGAAGTCGATCTTTCCGTCGGGACCGCCGCCGTTTTCATCGGTATAATCGAGGCCGAAGAGGCGGATCAGCTGTGCGTTGGTTCCCTCGAGTGTTTCAAGGTCAGGCTGACCGCCGTTGCGGAGAACGATCTTGAAATTCGCGAGGTCGGCCGCGGTCAGGTTACGCGTGTTGAGCGAATAAATACTGCGGACTTTCAGTTTCCAGGCGGTTGTGAATGACGGACCGAGATTCTTCGGCTTGACCAGCTTGAGCACCATGCGGGATGGCACCTCGACGCCGTCCTTATCGAAGTAGGTTTTCAGGCGCGTGTCGCCGGCGAATGTGCCATAGAGGTTGTCATCCTCACTGATCGAGGACGCCCCTTCCACACGGAACGCTACGGCGATGATCTGGTCGTCCTGCAGACTCTGGTTCAACGTGACGATGCCGGTGACGGGATTGAATTTGAAGTCCACATCCCGCTGCATGCGCTTGAACGTGCCGACTTCAATTAATCCGGATTCGGGTGTCACCGTCGAGTTCGGATCAAGCAGGTCGATCGGATTCGTGTAGGTCGACGGAAACTGAGCGTCGGTAGGCTGGTAGACACCGAGGTCATCGAGGTTCATGAATGCGACGACCTGGCGTTCCTCGGGATCGGTGATCGTACCGCTGCTCGTGGTGCGGGATACCCACACTTCGATATCCTTGATATACCACTCAGGCTTGACGATGACCGGTGCCGTTCTCTGATCGGGAAACGCGGCGCGGTAATTGTAGAACGCCTCGTACGGAGAAGGTCCCGAGGCAGA
>PKTF01000238.1 GCA_002869275.1 Ignavibacteria bacterium
AGCTTTGAAGATGATAACACGATGCACTGCCGCCATTGACGGTCACAGCCGATACGGTTAACGAAGATGCACTTTCAGTGATTGGACAAGAAAAAGATGGCTATGTCTCCTCATAAAGTCAAGGAAAATCGCACGAGCGGAACCGAATTAATGTTCCAGAAAGTCAGCAATACGTATTCGGATACTCCGAGGCGTATACGAGCAGTATCTGTACAAACTATGTACAGGCCGCGCCTGAGTCATCGTTGCAGGCGACCGAAACGCGATGACATGGAAGCAATTCATCCTTCACTCGTGCTGCGGATCACCAATAGGAAGAAGGATGCGACATTCTGTATAGCGCCCTGCTTCGGAATCGATGGTAATTTCCCCTTGATGGCCTTTGGTGATGATATCATAGCTCAGCGAAAGGCCAAGTCCTGTCCCCTCACCCGTAGGTTTGGTCGTGAAGAACGGTTGGAAGATCTTACCGCGGATCTCCTCCGGGATGCCAGAACCGTTATCCCAGATGCGAACATCTATTCCTCCTGAATACTTCGTCGTTGTGAGTCGCACTTCTGGGACGTGTTCGGGATCGGAAAGAGATCGTTTCCGTACCGCCTGGAATGCGTTACTCAGAACGTTCAGGAACACCCGGCTGATCTCCTGAGGAATCGCACTGATGCGCGGGATATCTGTCGACAGGCGTTTTACAACATCAGTGGTGAAATCCGGCACCTGCGCCCTCATTCCATGCCATGCGAGCTGCAGGGCCTCCTCGAGCAGCACATTGAGATCCGACTCCTGCCGCACGCCCTTCTGGCTGCGGGCGTGCAGAAGCATGCTCGCCACGATGCCGTCGGCCCGCCTGCCGTGTTCCTGGATCTTTGCCATGTTGGCTTTCAGGTCGTCGAGGATAGTGAGGACCTCCGGGTGATCCCGTGAATCGCGAGTAGAGGCGACTTCGTCTCCTCTACTCACAGTGCCTGAGCGCAGTTGCGCTTCCAATTCTTCGACCATTTCGCCAGAAATGGTGGAGAAGTTGGTGACGAAGTTCAGCGGATTCTTGATTTCGTGCGCGATACCGGCGGTGAGTTCACCCATGGTCGCCATTTTCTCTGAATGGACCAGCTGGTCCTGCGTACGGCGCAGTTCCGCGAGCGTATTTGCCAGACGTGCGTTGGCTTTCTTCCTCGCGCGCAGTCGATACACTATAAGCCCGGTAACCACGAGCAATGCGATGAGTCCTCCCAGGATGGCATTCCTTCGAAACGTTTCGCGGTCAAGCAGTGATACCTGCAGCTGTTTATCCTTTGTCAGAAGCCGGACTTCATGTTCCCGCTGTTCGGTGACAGCTCTCTGCCGAGCGATATCTGCTTCGTGACGTGCAAGTTCGAGGGACTGAATCTCCCTGTCTTTTTCGAGAAGACCGATCTGCTGCCTGCGGCGTTCCGCTTCAAGCGTACGCACGCGCAGCTGCTCTTCCTGCTGCGCGAGTGTCAGGCCCTTCAATTCTCTATCTTTCTGCAGCAGTGCGATTTGTTTTTCGCGCTGACCGGCTTCATACCTGGCGTTGAGTTCGCCAATGGTACGCAGATTTTTCTCGTTGAATAGCGAGTCGTTCAACATCGTATACGTTCGATGGAAACGCAATGCATCCGCGTAGTCACCTCCATTCGCGAACATACGACTCTTACTCTTGCAGAACTCCAGTGTGAATTGCACGGCCCCGCTTTCGAGGCCGCGCCTGCGTGCCAGTTCCAGGGTGTCGCGACCCTTCTCACGATCGCCCAGCTCATACAGTGCTCTCCCGACGCTTCCAAGTAACTCAGTAATGCGTCGTTCGTCTTTCTGCTCCTGATACGAGGCCATCGCCCGCCGGAGATAGGGCATTGCCTCTTCAGTTCTATCCAGTTCCATGAGCGCATACCCAATATTCATGAGTGCCAGAGAACCATCGTAAGTGTTCGTTTTCTTTGACAGATCAAATAGCTCCTGAAAAATCGCAAGCGCCTCTTTGCGGTCGCTTATACTTGCAGTTGCGCGCGCACGCTTCAGGAGTGCAAGACCAAGATTGTTCATCGGCGGGATAACGTTATCTAGGATTCCGATTTTGCGCTCGATCGCCAAGGCGATCTTATACGAAGCAATCGCCTTTTCCCAGTTATCCATGACAGTGTAGACATCGCCAATCACGAGATAGGCGGCTCCGTGATGATGTGTGTTGTTTGACGGTCCCAGTTTTTCTATAGCCTCAGAGAACTGCACAAGTGCAGCCGGGTAGTTGCCCAGTTTATACTCCATCTGTCCGAGTGTGAAACAGGCTGTAACATGGGCAATGGGATGACGTATCGGATTGGCAACCAGTTTCGCCTCGTTGTAGAGTATGCGAGCACTGTCCCATTTTTCACGTTTTTCACAATTCAGGGCGAATCTTCTCAACTGATATGAGGTGAACGTCGAATCACCAAATTCCCTTGCCAGGTCCACCGTTCTCCGGATGTAAAGGCTTGCCGTCTCATATTCCTGGCGCAAGCCATAGGTGGTACCAATGAAGTAGTTCAAGTTCGCACTGCGCAGCCTGTCGCCAATTCGTTGGGACGCCTCGAGCGATTGTTCGTAGAGTGTTTGTTTTCTATCGATGTGTTTATACGGCTCATTGTGAGCTATCGAGGATACTGCCACACCTTCCAGGTAGCTATCCCCAAGCGTTTTCGCCTCCTTTACTACTTCTGTGAGAAGGGGAATAACCATCTTGATGTTCCCTTTCGCGCGCTCAACATATGCTCGATGCAAGTGAATGTATGCCAGCTGCCACCGATCACCGGATATTGTAGCAAGTTGCTCGGACCTTTTCAGAAGTGAGTCTCTGCGTTCTATATAATTTTTACCCGGAATAGAGTTCGCCTTACCCCAGAGAGCACGCGCCATGCCACGTGTGTGACCATTCTTTGAAAACAGGTGATAGCATTGTTCAAAGTCTGCCTGATTTTGGTCGACGCCTGAATACGTAACACCGCGCTTCATTCTGACGATCGCACGATTCATCAATGCAGTGGCAATACTCACTTCATCATTCATGTCCCGGGCGATATGCATTGCCTGCTCAAAGAGAATATTCATTCTCCTGTACTTTCCATCGCGGAATGCAAGTTCAGCCAGTCCCAGCAGTGCGGAAACACGCGTTTTTCCTTCCGCATATGTTTCCGAGAGCTCCATTGCGGACTCAAAATGCTTCGTGACTGTTTCAGGTTCTCCTTGCAGCAGCAACGCCCAGCCCGCGGAGGCTTGCGCACGCGCCTCACCACGCTTGAAGGACTGTGCTTCAGCAAGTCGCAGTGCTTCAACGGCAATGCGGTAGGATTTCCTGAGATCGGACTTCCGTGCATCATCTGCTTCGGCGAGAAGCCGGTTCACATCATTTGTATCTGACGGTGCAAAACTCCAATTGGTGTGTGCAAATGTAACCACATCATACTTCATTGATCGTGGATCGCCGGCGATCATTAGCAAAGCGCCGAACACGATAATCAGGCATGTATGAAGGGATGGCATCTACAATTCGACTCGTGAGGGATGTTGATATCTACGAATACAGAGTGAGGGCGGTCCTTGGCGGGACAAGGGGTGATGGGAGCGGGTTACACCGCTCCCACCGCGTTAGAGTTCTCAAAGGTTGGGATTACTGTCTCGTTCGCGTTGGGAAATCGGAAGAAATTTCCATGTGCCATCCGGAAGATGCCAAACTCCAAGTCGTCGCTGGTCCAGCAGGCGGATGCCCATACAGAACAACTCTTTTTCGCGCTCGACGAAGAGGGTCTCAAGAGTGATAGCAGCCAGATCGGCCAGTCCATGGGATTGACGGACACTGTTGACCAGGTCGAGTGCCGTCTGGCCCTGACCGTCTCGCAATGCGACTTCTGCGCGGATGAGAGCCATTTCCTGCCAGACAAGCAATGGCAGCGGACTTTCCGAAACAGGATATCTATTCTGCCGGTATCGTTCTGCTGTTACCTGCGTAAGTGGAACACGTGAGGCTTCTACGGGGTCGTCAGTAATATAACCAACATAGCGGTCATCCGCGACAAATTGCGTGCGCCCGGATCCCGCAGCGAAATGCCAGAAATTTGCCACTTCCGTGCTGAACAGCGCGGAAAAGGAATCGTCACCATCCGTGAGCCCCGCCGCAGCGGCCGCTGAGGCATCAGCGTAGCGTTCCTCCTGCAGGTGGATACGCGCGAGAAGACTCGAGGCGACTTTCGCATCGTAAGGCGTCGGAGCAAACTGCATCGCCAGTGCGAGCTGGTCAATCGCATCACTGTACAGCACAGCTGATGGAATAAACGGACCGGCGTTGATCACACCACCCCCCTGGTCCTCTTCCAAACCCCAGTACGCAGCCCAGAAATAGCGTGCGATTGCACCGTACAAGTAGGCATTGTGGAGAGCATAGGACTTGCTGGACTCATCAGCAAACGTTATACGATCAACTCTGGTGATGAGCGTATCCGCCATCAAGCGCAGCTCGGCGAGCAGCAGCATGGCATTACCCGTCGAAGTGTTTCCGAGCGCAATGTCTCCGGATTCCAGTTCCCCGTAACTCGGGTAGGTTGCGCCTGGGACCGTGCGGTCAAAGACCAGTTCATCAGACAATCCACCGGCAAAGACGCTGAGTCGTCCATAAACACTGGCAAACCGTGCCTGCAAACCAGTGACAAGAAACGGTATCTGAGTCTCGGAGTCGAGTCGCGAATCCTCTATCGAATCGATAGGAGGATCTACGTCCATCACGGCATCTTCGCAGGCCAGGGGTAGAAAACATACCAGGCATAACACAAAAAGTGTAGATCGTTTCATAGTATCCTCCTTGTTATAGTCCGATGGAGAATGTAAGAGTATATACGCGCGGATTCTGCAGAGTGAGGAAATCATCACCACGAAAGATTGTCGATCCCGGTATTGATGTCACTTCCGGATCAGGGCCGGAGTACTTCGTGGTCACATAGAGATTCCTCGCGGCGAGAATCAGGGCCAGCGATCGAATGTGGCGCTTATCGAAAAAGTGTCCCAACAAGCTAGTCAGATCATAACGCACACTGATCTCACGAATACGGAAGAAATCCGATTCCTCGAAATAGGCAAGACCGCGAGCGTCCGGATCCAGTTGTGCGAATTGGTTCCCGGCAGCCCGATAGGCATCCGACCCGGGCTGCAATTCCGTTACACCGCTGACCGGTACGACGCCGAGTGCCTCAGCGACACCCAGTTGTGTCGCAAGCGTGGCATATTCGAGATTGTTCCCGTAGTAGGTACTGAACAGACGCGTATAGTTTCTGATGCGGCCACCCCATGCGCCATCAAAAAGTGCAGTGATTGTCAGATCCCTGAATAGCGTCAGCGTAAGGCCCAGCGACGCCGAATGAGGTGGAACTGGTGTGCCGATGTAGCTTCGAGCCGTATCGACATCGGGTCCTGCATAGACACCCTGTTCATCAAAGAGCGCCCCCTTGACCGCATAGAGATAGTATGCGGAGCGCGAATAACCTTCGGCAACGGCATTGTTGGCCTGAAAGATAGGGGCGGATCCACCCAAGTCCGTGACCTCGTTGTTCGCGTAATTATAGATTAAATTGACATTGAGCTGAACATCGGGAGTATAAATCGGCCTTCCGTACAGATGCGATTCAAATCCCCAGCCATCGATTGATCCCACATTTCGTGGCACGGTTGTCGCGGTAAGCCCGGTGGAGGGTGGGTTCTGGAACGTAACAATCGCATTGCTGCCAAATTTCCAGTAATACGATAAATCAAAACCGTAGCTTCTGTCGTATTCCGCTTCCAGACCGATTTCAATTTCTTTGGTGCGCTCTGGTTCGATTGCTGCATTACCGACTGCCGTTATGACGGCACCCGTTCCCGCACCTGAAGATTCACCTGCCCAACGCAGAGCGGAACCGTCGAGGAGACCGGGAAGAATACCACTCTCACCATACGCCGCACGTGCCTTGAAGAAGTTGATCGAAGACGGCAGAAAATCAAGCTTGTCCAGTCGTACCGCGGCGCTGAACCGCGGATAAAAAATGCTTGGAGCATCCACTCCGACGCTGCTGACGTAATCGTTTCTTACGCCTGCGGAGAAAAAATATGTTTTATCAATATTGAAATCCTGCTGGAAAAAGATCCCTGCTTCACGGAACTGCTCGAACTGCTCGTCGCCTCCGGTGAACACAAGTCCGGCACCGATATTCGTGATCAGCGTCGAGGGGAAATTCATCTTGTCGAAATTCACCAGATCCACCGTGTATTGATATCCCTGAAAGCCCAGTGTGGACAGGGCGTTGAGACCTTCGAGCGGCTCCCAGGAGTACGCCGCGGAGAGATCGATGTTATAGGATTCTCTCCTGCCGTGAGCAATACTCCGAGATCCTTTAATGATACCGACACCGGTATAGTTCAGATTCTGCGGGAATGTCTGATCCTCGCGATTCATTAATGCGTCGTATCCCAGAACGCCGCGGACAACCAGTTCGTCGAACGGCGCATAGTTCAGCTGCAGAGACCCAGTGAAATGACGAATGTCACTCGCCGTTTCAATCGCACGAATTGCGGCACTGTCAGTGAAGGCATAGGATCCATATCCACCTGCATCTACAGGACCACTGAGGAGCGTATTGCCCAGAGCACCAAGAATATTATTGTCGTTCTGGGGTCGATTGATATTGTTAAACGTATAGTTCGCATTTACATCAATCGATACCTTGTCACTGGGGAATGCGCTGAAATTTGCTCTGACAGCATTTCGCTGCAGGCTGTTCTGGTATTGAATTCCGTCCTCGCTGCGATTCTCATACGCGAGGAAGTAATTAAACAATCCGGCATTCCCGACCATCCCGATGGAATGCTCCGCAATTCCGCCTTCGCGGAATGTGGCATTCGCATCACGATAGGAACGCGCATAGTCTTCTGTATATTCGTTCATCTGTTCGTTCCAACCGGTCGTCAGCCGATACCAGTATGTATATTCTCCGACGGCCATGTTGCGCGACCCTTTTTTCGTACTGATAAGGATCACACCGTTCGCACCCGAGGTCCCATACAGCGCCGAGGCGGCCGGCCCCTTGAGCACTTCAATATTTTGAATGTACTGGGGATTGATATCCGTCAGGGTGCTGGAGTACTGTCCGCCAACGCCGAATCCTATCTGCCGGTCAATGACACGTACGCCATCGACATATATCACTGGCCGCTCGTGAAACAGTCCGGCTCCGGATCGTACATCAAATTCAATGTCGCCGCCAACATTTCCTGATGTTGTCGTCACACGTACACCCGGGACCTTTGCACTCAAGAGTTGACCGATATCGTTGTAGGACTGCACATTTGTCAATGCAGAAGCATTCAAGCGTGACACAGCCACCTCTGCCACTTCTTTCTGTGTACGCGATGCAACACCTGACACTACGACTTCCTGCAGTCCGATGATATCGGGAATCAATGCCACGGTGACGGTTTCATCCTTTCCTGCCTCAATCGTCACGACCTCCGTAAAATCACGGAAACCGATATACGTCACACGCAGGGTGTATGTCCCTGATGCCAGGCGGTCGTATTCGAAATCCCCCTCGCGATTCGTGACACGTCCAAATTTTGGATCCACGGGTTGACGGGATTCCGCCGCGGCCTCTGTATCGCCCTCGAAGAGCAACACCGTGGCTCCGGCGAGCGGCGCATTGGTTTCTCCATCCAATACGCGACCGCTCAGCTTCCCATCCTGTGCCGCAGCAGTGCTTATCCAGAATACAGCGAGAAAGCATGTGAGGAATGCTGTGATAGCTTTCATAAAATCCTCCATGAATGTGATCTGGTTTGAGATCGGGTGCGAATATCAGTTCTCTCTTGTTCTCTCCTCTCGTGGTATTGACACAATGAATTCTGTATACAGTCCTTCCTCTGATTCCACGCGAATATGGCCTCCATGTCCTTTCACGACGATGTCGTAGCTGAGTGACAATCCCAGGCCCGTTCCCTCACCTGTCGGCTTGGTTGTGAAGAAGGGCTGGAAGATCTTCTCCCTGATTGAGAACGGGATCCCCGTCCCGTTGTCATGGATGCGGATCTTCAGATCTTCAGGCATCGCCGTGGTGCTGACCATGACCTGGGGACTGTACCCAACGTCCTCGCCGGCAACCGCCCGTTTGCGCACCGCCTGGAAGGCATTGCTCAGCAGGTTGAGGAACACCCGGCTCATTTCCTGTGGGATGACTTCAATTGGCGGCAGCGCGTCTGCGTACTGTTCGCGGATATCCACGGTGAAGTCCGGTACCTGGGCGCGCATCCCGTGCCAGGCCAGTTGTACCGCCTCCTTCAGGAGAGTGTTGATATCTGACTCCTGTCGCACACCCTTCTGGCTGCGTGCGTGAAGCAGCATACTCGCCACGATGCCGTCGGCTCGGCGCCCGTGCTCCTGGATTTTTCCCATGTTGGCTTTCAGGTCGTCGAGGATGGA
>PKTF01000239.1 GCA_002869275.1 Ignavibacteria bacterium
ATCGCCGCCAGGGGATGCGGACCGGTCACGGCCCGCAGATCCGCCAGCCGCTCTTTCGCGTAGGCTGCGCTCACTGCCGTAAGGCCAGGATACTGCGGCAACTGCAGCAGGAACTCCGTATACAGTTCGAGATATTCGTTCCGGGTGCCCTCGTAGAGACTGTCGCGTCCCTCGCGCTTCATGGTCCTCAGTTTACCGGTGATTTCCGCAAACAGCCAGTCCGCGTATTCCTGCTGCTTGACCGGGGGCACACCTTGCCTGATTGCCAGCATGAGCTTACGAAAATCCAGTGGATAACCGACCATGGCGACTTTCTTTCGCACCGCCCAGGCCAGCTGCTCCTGCTCACCGACGCGTTGATAGTGCTTTCGCAGATGCTCATAGCCGTTCAGTGCATAGTCTCCGGGAATGTTCTCATCATCCAGCGTCATGACATTGCGGAAGCGCTCGACGGACGTCTCCGTACCGATATTCACCGCGATCCAGGGCAGCAGCGCGACAATCGATGCTCCCGCGGCGAGATACAGAAGATAGGATCGCCGATTGGCATCACAGCGCTGAAGCATGACAAACGCAAACATCGCGGCTGCGAGACCGAAACCCGCGTTGACATCCCAGTCGCGCGCCATGCCGAAACTGGTATAGCCGAACAGGAGCAGAAAGAGCAGAAACGTCATATGCAGAAGCGCGACCAGTTCCACTGGAGCCCACATCCTGCCCTTCCAGGGGATGAAGACGAGGAGCAATGCGGCTGGCGCCGCGACCAGCAGCAGCATGTTGACAATGTCCATCAGGTGCTCGGAGGAAAGCAGCGTGTAATTCTGCAGCGTCTTCCCTTCACCGAAGGAAGAGAGCGACAGAATGGCCCGGCTCCCTTCCGTTGCGATACCGGAAACGAAATAGTATAGGCCGCCCAGAGCGAGCACTCCCCCGGTGAACAGCAGCACATTTCTCAGTGTGAGATGTCGTTCTGCCTGTTCGCCGCCCCGCGCGGAAATGAGGCTGACGAGGAGACCCGGGAGCAGCACGATCAGCATGATGTGGGCGGCACACATGGCGATGAACAGAACGACGAGCCACAGCGGAGCAAGGCGCTTGTCGTGAACGGCCATGGTGGCCAGCAGGTAGATGCCGAGGAGTACGAAGGGCAGCGTGTAGTATTCGACGTAACCGAAGAAGAACAGCGTGCCCGGTGTCGCGAGCAGCAGGGAGGTCAGGCCGAGCCGTGAGGCGCCGTCCTTCGTTACGCGGGCGACGAGGAGGAGCACCCCGGAGACGAATATCGCCCCCAGCAGAGCTCCCGACAACCAGAATACGAGTTGGGGCTGACCGGAAAGCGTCCCGACCGCATCGGGATTCGTGAGCAGCAATGCGCCCTTCGCCAGCAGCCAGGCGCTCAGCGGAGCAGAGCCCAGCGAGAAGAGCACATCCTCCGATACCGGCAATCCACGCACGTAACGGAAATGCTCAGCCAGGTATACCGCTCCGTCACCGAGAAAGTAGGTTTCCATGCGCAGCAGCCAGAACAGCGATGCGCCCACCGCCGCAAAGAGTAATGCCATCGGCAGGGGTTTCCATTTCGCCAGCAGGTCGGCCTTCCAGCGAAACAGCCGGTAGAGCGCCGGAGTGCAGAACAACAGGCCAAGCAGCGCCAGTGCAACCTGAGTCCACAGCGGGATGTATGCGCCGAAACTCAGGCCCCAGAGCCGCTCTTCGGGAAACTGTGCCGCAATCAGACGAAGCAGTACAAGAATTCCGAACAGAATTCCGGCCGGACGAACGAGGTCCCCGGGAATCATCGGATCAGATGCTGAGTGCTTTTCCTTACGAGGTGAAGCCATGGTTATCCGTCTCTGGATTCGAGCGTGGTGTCATCAATATATGCCAAGCCGCTAGCGCAGAACAACAATCGGCCGGAAGTATTGCGTACCCGATGTTTCAACGCGAAGGACATAGATCCCGGCTTTCAGCGCCGGAAGCCGTATCTGCAGTTTTGCATTCCCGGCATCTCTGTGCGTGCTCCAGGTGGTGCGCCCCAGCAGATCCATGATCGCAATGTGCACAGAACCGTCGCGTGACAGTTCGTCCAATAGCATGGTAAGTCCTCTCCCCGACTCCGCGGGCTGCGGAAAGACGGTAAGACCTCCGGGCACCGCAGGCGGCTCGACTTCCACCCCCGTGGTACGGGTGAAATGCTCCTCGATCTCCATCCACAGGTCAGGAAGGTCTGCGTCATACCCCAGGGCCCACATCCCGACTCCCGCCAGCTGCAGCTCGGGTACCAGCCGATACTTGTAATCCAGGCTCTCCGCATCGTCATACCAGACCTGCCGCCAGTCCACCACCTGGTAGGGGAACCAGGGATTCTGAAACTCCGCATTCCATTGCCTCTCATAGCGCTGCAGCATGCCGCTGACGTAGGAATACGTCCGCGCCGTCGCCCGTCCCGTCGTCGCCGCGCGCGGCAATTCCGATGTAACCGGCCAATCGTAGCCGTAGTAGGGGACGCCCATCAGCAGGCGCTCGGGTGGAATGCCGTTCTGCAGCCAGGTTTCCAGGCTGCGGCGGACGTTGTAACTCATCCCCTGCACAGGCGACACGGGTCCGGCGGCACTGCTGCCGGACCAGGAATAGTCGTAACACATGACGAAAACGAGATCGATGTACTGTGCGAGGGCTTCCGCATCCCAGGCGTCGCTCCAGTCGACCGCGGGTACCGCGGCGCTGATGGTCGCTCCAGGAACTGCGGCACGGAGCCGTCCCCGCAGTGCGGCAAAAAACGCCGTGAGGTTTTCACGCTGATCACCGGGTACGCCCTCGAAATCGATGGCCAGACCGTCGGCCCCGCGCAGGCGCACCAGTTCGATCAGCCGTGCGATCAGCGTATCACGCGCCGCGGTGGATTGCAGAAGACTGCGGTTGTTGGCCGATCCAAAGTTGGTCACGGCAAGCTGCACTTCTATTCCGGCGGCAAGGGCGCGGTCCACCACCGGAGAGGTCAGCCAGCCTCGAATCGTGCTCAGCTCTCCGGTGGGAGCATCCACCTCAGCCGAGAAATAGGCCAGGTGAGAGAGCAGCTCAAAGCGGTAATACGCTGCGACGGAATCGTCGATCCAGTACGGGTGATATCCAAAGACGGTGTGCGTGAGACTGCGGTCCGGCTCAGCCTGAGGCGGTTTCCCCTGCAGGTTCTCCTCACTGCCCGAGAGATGCAGCCGTGGCTGTGGACGTTGTATGGAGTGCAGAGCATGTGGCGAGGTCGGTGGCGGATACGAATGCACGCCGGATTCGCGAGCAGCGTTTTGTCCGAAACAGGGAAAAACGAATAACAGAAGGGATGCTGCGAAAAACTGCGCTGCGGCGAAGCGTAACATGATGCTCGGCGGAATCAGCCGCCTTCCTCCCCGACGAGAGCGCTGAGCTGATCGGGTGTGAAGCAGCCACGCTCGGTGATAAATTCCTTCACGTAGTCAACGGATGTCCACTCGAAGTAACGGTTCCAGATCGCGAAGCCGTCCTCCTCCTCCGGTGTCAGGAGTTCTTCACCCGGACGATCTTCCACCAGAATATCACCCCGCAGCTGCGGTGAGAATTTCAGCGAATCACAGACCACGTAGAGCGGAATTCCAAACTCCTTGCAGCATATCGCGAGCGGCAGGGTGCCGGTCTTATTGAGGAGATAGCCGTCCGCGCTGATGCTGTCCGCACCCACGACGGCGAAATCCGCCTGCGCCACGGCAACGGCCATCGCGGCATCCACCATGAGCGTGGCATTCACTCCTCGCTCATGCAGGTCCCGGATGCTGCGGTGCCCTTCGGTCATCGGACGTGCCTCCAGTACGAAGGCGTCCTTCAACATGCCATGTTCATGCATGCGCAGCAGGGAGGCAAGAACGGTGGAACTGCGTGAAATCGTGGCGACGCACTGTGGAGAGGAGAATTTTTCGGCGAAGATGGCAGCAATCGCCACGCCGGATTCAGAAAGGATTTTGTCGAGCTGCGAGAGGTAGGCGATGGCGTCCGCCGTTTCCTCGTTTTCGCGCAGCCGGGGAAGAAAGTCCGACTTCAGGATATGGAGCACCGCATGCAGCGACGGCATGCTCTGCTGGGCATTCTCGAGCAGGTCAAAGCCCTCGCGCAATTCATCCAGCTGGTAGCCGATGGCGCAGTTCTCGCAGAGCGCCAGCAGCTTATGAATCAGCTCGGTCGCTCCGGAGGTATTATCGGTCGCAAGATCCTGGAAATGTTTCAGCACGGGGGTATGCCTCGTAGTGCCTGCAAAAAATGGGGCTTTTCCATGGAAGAAACAAGGTGTCCGACGCCCAGAAAACACATCGGCGGCAGCAGAAAACTGCAGCCGCCGATGGGATCAACCGGGGAGACTCAGCTGGCTGAGTGCTCGCTCATTTTTTTCTCCGTCATCACCTCGAGTTCATCCTCGAAGAAGAACTTCTCCTGGCCGAATGCCGGTTTGAGATGATGCAGCCACGATGCTTCCGTGTCGTATTTCGCGAAGAACGGCTTGCCAACCCAGTCGGGATTGCGTCCCTGGAGGAAACGCAGGGCCAGCACCTTCTCGCCGTTGACTTCCGAAATACCGGTGACTTCGACCTTGCCCGGGGTGGCGGACATCGACGGACCTCGCACGGTGCGGGCCAGTCCGTTGACGTGGCGGAAGGCTTCGCGGAAGATTTTCACTGCGCGTACGAGCGGAATCTTGAAATAATGCTCCGCGCCTGTGTCGCGTTCGACAAACATGTAATACGGAATGATGCCCAGGCGCACCTGCTCGCGCCACATCAGCTCCCACACTCCCGGAGAATCATTAATGTGGCCCAGAATCGGTGACTGGGAGCGAATGACGGCTCCTGTATCGCGAATACGGCGTACCGCTTCTCGTGCGATGGGAGTTTCCAGTTCGCGATGATGGTTGTAATGTGCCATGATGGCGACCGATCGGCCCGAGCCGACAATGCGGTCAAAAAGGCGGAGGAGATCATCGGCGTCGGGATCAGTAACGAAGCGCTGCGGCCAGTAGGCCACCGCCTTGGTTCCGAAGCGGATGGTCTGCAAATGTTCGACTGATGGATCCAGCATCGGCTCTACGTACTGCTCGAGCTTGTGCGTCTTCATGACCATCGGATCACCACCGGTGATCAGCACGTTGGTCACTTCGGGATGCCGCGCGATGTATTCGCGTACGGTATTCGCTTCCTTGGCGGCAAAGCGCAGATCGCTCATTCCCACGAACTGCGCCCAGCGGAAGCAGAACGTGCAGTACGAATGGCAGGTTTGTCCCGCTGCCGGGAAGAACAGTACCGTCTCGCGGTACTTGTGCTGGAGTCCCGGCACCACTTCGCCATCCAGCTTCGGGACGTTGAGCGTCGTCTGTCCCGCGGGATGCGGATTCAGTTCGAGGCGGATGCGGTTGGCTTCCTCCTTGATTTCGTTCCTCGGCGCATCGGAAGCAATCAGTTTGGCCATGCGGTCATAATGATCTTCCGACAGCATGCCGCGCTGCGGAAACGTCAGCTGGAAAATCGGGTCATCCGGGATGTCCGACCAGTCAATAAGCTGATTGACGACGTAGGAGTTTACTTTGAAGGGGAGAACGCTCGACACGACCTGCATGTCGAAGCGAAGTTCGGGGGGTAATTCGCTGACCTGAGTGATATTCTCAAAATTCCGTTACGTGAAGTACGTGAACGGTTCCACGTCCCGCGGTGCGAAGACGTGAGGTCTTGCCCTGCCAGGCGGAGAAATCGACTTCATATCCATGATATCCTCCTTTCCGGTGGGAGACACCGATATTGTAAAAGATAACGCTGTTTATCGCTCTTTTATGCTTCCCGTAGACATTATGTCAAATAGTGAAGCGTAGCATCTAAAAAATAGAAGAATATTGACAGGAAGCAAGGGATGCACAAAAATCTAACCCATGCTTCCATGGATGCGCATGTAAAGCCTGATCAGGGATATTTACGATACGAAAACGGACCCATTTCCAGTGTGGAAAGGGTCCGTTTTCAAAATGCGGTGAAATTATGTGCGGTCAGGCATCCGTGAGGGTTGCTTTCAGGAAGTCGCGATTCATCAGAGCGATGCTTGCAACGCTGATACCCTTGGGACATACCGCCTCGCACTCGTAATAGTTGGTGCAGTTGCCGAAGCCTTCGCGGTCCATCTGCGCTACCATGTTGAGGACGCGGCGCTTGCGCTCGGTCTGTCCCTGCGGGAGGTGTGCGTACTGGGCGACCTTCGCCGCGACGAAGAGCATGGCGGAAGCGTTCTTGCAGGACGCCACGCAGGCTCCGCAGCCGATGCATGCCGCGTTATCCATGGCAATGTCGGCCTCTTTCTTGCTGATGGGGATGGCATTCGCATCCGGCACGCCGCCGGTGTTCGCCGAAACGAACCCACCCGCCTGCATGATGCGGTCAAAGGCGCCGCGATCGACCACGAGGTCCTTGATCACCGGAAACGCCCTGGCCCGGAACGGCTCGACATAAATCTCGTCACCGTCGTGAAAATGCCGCATGTGCAGCTGACAGATTGTCGCTTCGGTCTCGAAACCCTGGGGAATGCCGTTGATGGTCAGCGAGCACGCGCCGCAGATACCTTCGCGGCAGTCGTGGTCGAAAGCCACGGGCTCCTCGCCGTTGATGATCAGCTTTTCATTGAGAACGTCCAGCATTTCCAGAAAAGACATCTCCGAAGGAATCTCGTCCACTTCGTACGTGACCATCTTTCCCTTGTCGCCGGCGTTCTTCTGTCGCCATATGTGCAGTTTGAGTTTCATTATTTGTAACTCCTTGTCTGAAGCGTCACATTCTCGAACACCAGCGGTTCCCTGTGCAGGTTGGGGGTATTGCCCACACCGGTGTACTCCCATGCTGCCACGTATGCGTAGTCGTCGTCGTTGCGCACAGCTTCTCCTTCCTCGGACTGGTATTCCTCACGGAAATGACCGCCACAGCTTTCATTGCGGCTCAGCGCATCGTAGCACATCATTTCACTGAACTCGAGGAAATCCGCCACCCGGCCCGCACGCTCGAGCGCGCTGTTCAGGTTTTCGCCGTCGCCCACAACCTTTGCGTTCTCCCAGAACTCCTCGCGGAGGGCGGGAATCAGTTCGAGCGCCTTTTTCAATCCAGACTCGTTCCGGCCCATGCCACAGTGATCCCACATGATCTGCCCCAGCTCGCGGTGAATGGATACCACCGTACGGCTGCCGTTGAGATCGAGAAGCTTCGTGATGCGGCCGCGTACCTCTTCTTCGGCCTTGCGAAACTCGGGGTGCTCGGTCGTGACCTTGTCGGTGTTCGCCGTGGCGAAATAATGCCCGATCGTATAAGGGATGACGAAATACCCGTCCGCCAGACCCTGCATCAGCGCACTGGCGCCGAGACGGTTCGCTCCGTGATCGGAGAAGTTGGCCTCGCCAAGCACGTGCAGTCCGGGAATGTTGCTCATGAGGTTGTAGTCGACCCAGAGACCGCCCATGGTGTAATGCGCGGCGGGATAAATACGCATCGGCACACTGTACGGGTCCTCGCCGGTGATGCGCTCATACATCTGGAAGAGATTGCCGTAACGCGCCTCGATCGTGTCCTTGCCCAGCCGGGCGATGGAATCCTTGAAATCGAGGTACACGCCGTAGCCCGTCGATCCGATGCCGCGGCCGTCATCGCAGGCTTCCTTGGCGCTGCGCGAACTGATGTCACGCGGCGACAGGTTACCGAAACTCGGATACTTGCGCTCGAGATAGTAGTCGCGCTCGTCTTCCGGTATATCGTTGGCCGAGCGTGTCTCGCCCTTCCCCTTCGGTACCCAGATGCGGCCGTCGTTGCGCAGCGACTCCGACATCAGTGTCAGCTTGGATTGATGGTCACCAGAAACCGGAATGCATGTCGGGTGAATCTGCGTGTAACAGGGATTCGCGAACGCGGCACCCTTCTTGTACCCGCGATACGCCGCGGTGACGTTGCAGGCGATGGCATTCGTGGAAAGGAAGAACACGTTGCTGTAACCGCCCGTGGCCAGGATGACCGCGTCGGCAGCGAAGCTCTTGATCTCGCCGGACACCAGGTCGCGCGCCACGATGCCGCGTGCGTGTCCGTCGACCAGCACGATGTCCATCATCTCATGCCGCACGTGCAGCTTGACCTTGCCAAGTCCCACCTGACGCATCAACGCCGAATACGCGCCAAGTAGCAGCTGCTGGCCCGTCTGTCCGCGCGCGTAAAACGTACGCGATACCTGCGCACCGCCGAAGGAGCGGTTGTCGAGATAGCCGCCGTATTCGCGGGCGAACGGCACGCCCTGCGCCACGCACTGGTCAATGATGTTGTTGCTCACCTGGGCGAGGCGGTACACGTTGGCTTCACGCGAACGATAGTCGCCGCCCTTGATGGTGTCGTAAAACAGACGGTAGATGCTGTCGCCGTCGTTCTGGTAGTTTTTCGCCGCGTTGATGCCGCCCTGCGCCGCGATGCTGTGGGCGCGTCGCGCGCTGTCATTGTAGCAGATCGCCGTCACTTCATAGCCCAGCTCAGCCATGGTCGCCGCGGCCGAGGCTCCTGCCAGGCCGGTACCGACGACTATGGCACTGTACTTTCTCTTGTTCGCGGGATTGACCAGCTTCATTTCGAAACGGTGCTTGTCCCATTTCTCTGCAAGGGGTCCGGAGGGGATTTTTGAA
>PKTF01000241.1 GCA_002869275.1 Ignavibacteria bacterium
TCGGAACTGCTGGCGCGTCTGCCCGGCGCGAGTGTTTCCCTGCCGCCTCTACCGTCGCTGATCGTGATTCTGTACTTTACCGGTATCGCCTATCTCACCATTTCGCAGGGCCGCGTGCGACAGAAACTCCTTGTCCTCTCCATCACCCTGATCGCGGTGCTGACCGCCGCCCCGGCAATCGCACCCGATTCCGGCAACATCATTCGGGTCACCTTCCTGGACGTAGGACAGGGCGATGCCGCCGTGGTCGAGTTGCCCGATGGGTCCGCGCTGCTGATCGATACGGGACCGGGAAGCAGAAACTGGAACGCGGGATCGGCGATCATTCTTCCCTTCCTCCGCGCTCGCGGAATCCGCCGTCTGCACATGATGATCATCACGCATCCAGACAACGATCATGCCGGCGGCGCACAGGCCGTCGTCGAAGAGCTGCCGGTCGGACAGGTGCTCGTGGGCGGTCGCTGGCCGGAATCCGGTGCAGGAAAAGAATTGATGGACGTCATGACGGCGCGTACCGACAGCGTGCGCGACGTGCGTGCCGGGCTGCGAATTCCCCTGCCCGGTGAAGCAATGCTGTACGTGCTCTCTCCACCGCCGGACATCGACTGCGAAGCGTCGAATGAACATTCTGTCGTAGTACTCCTGCGGTATGGAACGACGCGCTTTCTCTTCACCGGTGATGCCGATGCCGAAGCTGAACGCCGCATGGTCGCGCGATACGACAGTTTCCTTCATGCTGATGTATTGAAAGTCGGGCATCATGGAAGCACGACGAGTTCCTCGCCCGGCTTCGTCGTGAAAGTGCGTCCCCGGCACGCAGTGATCAGCGCGGGCCGCAACAATCACTTCAATCATCCGCGACAGGAAGTCCTCGATCGCCTGCGCCTCGCAGGGGCGCATATCAGCCGCACCGATATTGAAGGCGCCATCATGTTTCTCAGTGATGGAAGGCGTGTGGAAAAACTGCCTGTGGAGAAATGAGGCCAGGGAGTGACTTATGTACCGAGTTGTAACTCATCAATGATGCGGCTGATCGTCGTCCTGTCACCCTGGTCGTAGCCTACCGCGGTGAGGACAAGTCCGTGCGGCGGAGCCAGCATCGGGGCGCGGCTGCGGTCGCGTGCCGCCAGAATGTTCGAAAGATCGTCGGGGCTGAGCTTGCCGCGTCCCACCTGTACCAGCCCCCCCACGATGCAGCGTACCATGCCCTGCAGAAAACGGTTGGCACGAATATGCAGCCGGCTCACGTCGTCTCCGCGCTGCCAGGTAATCTCGAACACATGACAGTAATGGTGTGTCTGATCGGGGACGTACTTGGAAAAACTTTTAAAATCATGCGTACCGGCGAGCCTGCCGACAGCTTCTTCGAGGCGGTCATGGTCAAGGCGCGCAAAGAGGATCCACTGCTGCCGCCGGTCGAGAGAAATGCGTTCATGCGCTACGGAATAGACGTAGGAACGTGACGAGGCGGAAAAGCGCGCGTGGAAGTCGCCATCGACAATGTCGGCCTCGCGAATCGTGATGTCGGCCTTCAGTTCGGCATTCAGCGCCCGGCGCAGCGTGTACGCATCGATCTGCTTATCGAGATCGAAATGCGCCGTCATTCCCGTGGCATGCACGCCTGCGTCCGTGCGTCCCGCTCCGTGAACGCGCGGTTCCACGCCGAACAGCTTGTGCAATGCAGCTTCGATCTCGCCCTGCACCGAGCGTCCGTTGGGCTGTATCTGCCATCCCACGAAGTCCGTACCATCGAATTCGATCAGGATCTTGAAGCGCTGCGGTCGGGATTCACTCATGGTCGCGTCTGTTAGTGAACATCAGTCGTTTTGTGAAGATAGGTGATCGCACACGGAATCGAAATCCTTCCGGATCTGCCGCATGCGCGAATACACATCCTCCAGCAGGTCCTCCCCTGTCGCATGGCCCATGACACGGGCCAGCCTGCGACGCTGCTCTTCGTCGGTCGGGAACATGTTTCCCGGCACATCGAGCAGCACACGGTAAAACAGCTGAAGGCATCGCAGCAGTTCATACGCGTCATGCATCCTGTCGAGCTGCGGCGCCAGGCCTGTTTCCACAGTTTTCAGCCGCACAATCGCCTGGGTGGTCGCACCCATCTCGCTCCACCCACGCGCCAGGCAGAGAAGCTGCACGGCGAACTCGATATCGATGAGTCCGCCCGCCGACCGTTTGATATCGAACACATCATCCTGCTGGAAGCGGCTGCGCGGTTCCATACTCTGGCGCATGTCGCGTACGGTCTGCACGGTCGGCCCATCCACACTGATGGCGGCATGGATACCGCGGATGTCCTCCATGATGCGCGTTCCGAGATCAGCGCTGCCCGCAGCGATGCGTGCTCGGAGGAGTGACTGCCTTTCCCAGAACGATGCACGCTCCGCGAAATAGCGCTGCCAGCTCTGCCGTGAAATGGCCAGCGGTGCATTGCGTCCTTCGGGGCGTAAACGGGCATCAACTTCGTAGAGGCGCAGGGCGTCTCCTTCTTCCTGTCCGGCGGCGATCACCCTGCGCGCCAGGCGCTGGGCGATTTCCTGCGCGTCATCCGTCTCTCCTTCGAAAAGGAATACCACGTCGAGGTCGCTGCCCGGAATCAATTCGCGTCCACCGTATTTACCCATCGCGATGACGACAAATTCCGGGGCTTCGTCGCTGCGTTCGCCCAGGCTGCGCTCGAGGATGGTGTCCGCGGTATCCGTCAGCAGGGCCGAGCAGGTTTCGAGGTCCGTGTCACCACGGAGCCAGGCTCCCAGCGCACCGACCGTGGACACGCGCTGCAGTCGCTGCGAGGAAAGACCAGCGGCATCATACCCGCTGAAGACGAGTTCGAGAGCCAGGGGGTCGCTCTCGAGCATTCGGAGTGCCGCAGGCGCCCTGTCGGCGAGCTGGAGAAGCATCTGTCGAGATGCTGTCTGCTGCAGCAAGCCATGGACGGCAGCGGGCACCGCGGCGCGGTGCATGAGGTGTTCGAGTGCCGGCAGCGCGTCATCCGGGAGGAATGCGCGTGACAGGTCCGAAAGAAGACTGTTTTTCAGCTCCGCGAGATGTGTGCGCAGCACCGCGGTATGCGGTCGACTCCCCCGTCCTTCCATCAGATCTCGCAGCAGACGGCGTGCGGACTCTTCATTCCGGAACATGTCTCCGATCTGATCCTTCGGCGCTGCCCCTCCCTCTTCCTGGCCGAGCATTGCCGAACAAATGCGGTGGACGTCGGCACGGATGCCGTCAAGCTTCTGAGTGAACGATTCCGGGCCGTCATACTTCATGGTCCATGCGATGCGTCGCAGCTCATCTTCTTTCTCGGACAATGTATGCGTCTGCTCAAAGCTTTCGAGCTGCAGCGCATGCTCCACCCGTCGCAGGAAAAGGTACGCCTGCCGGAGCAGCGCTTCCTCTTCGAGTGTCAGGAGACCGGCCGTGGTCAGTCTGTCGATACTCTCGAGCGTGGACGGTGTCCGCAGCTCCGTCTGTCGCGGCGCGTGAATCCGCTGCAGGATCTGCAGGCTGAATTCGATCTGACGAATCCCGCCCTGCATGTGCTTGACGTTGCGCACTTCGTTCCAGCGCTCCGCGAGCCGCTGCAGGACGTCAGCGGCGAGTTCGCTGGGAAGCAGCATCGAAGTGCGCGGGTATACGAACGGCGCCAGCGCATCCAGTGCCCGCGTTCCGAAGTCGTCTTCATCGGTGCAGATGCGCGCACGCAGCAGCATCTGCCGTTCCCACAGTGCGCCGCGGCTTTCGTAATACGCCAGTGTTGCCGACAGAGACAGTGCCAGCGCTCCCGCCCCACCGTCGGGACGCAGCCGCAGGTCCGTGCGATACAGCATGCCCTCGGGTGTGACTTCGGTAAGGATGCGCACGCATTCCTTCACGGCAGCGACGACGTGTTCATGAGTGCTTTCGCCGCCTTCATCGTAGATCCACATCAGGTCGATGTCGGAGCTGTAGTTCAGTTCGTTGCCACCGAGTTTCCCGAGTGCCAGAATAGCCGTTCGCGCTTCAAGCGGTTTGCCCGTGCGCTGTTCCACGATGCTGCGTGCTTCCCGCCATGCGAGAGCCACCACAGCATCTGCCAGAGCGCTCAGCTCTTCCATCACGCGGTGGATGTCCTTGTAGCCGAGAATATCCGCGGCGGCGATGCGCAGCAGTTCTCGGCGTTGAAAACGGCGGAGCGCATTCATGCGTTTCGTCGGGTGGTCAAAGCGCTCGACGGCCTCGCTTCCGCGTTCTGCCAGGTCGTAGCGCGTGGGACGCTCCTCGAGCACATCGGCAGTGAGCAGCCAGCGAAAAAGTCCGGCATCGCGCACGAGGGTGTCGGCTATCCACTGCGAGGCGGCGGTCAGGTGGGCAAAGCGAAAGAGGAGTTCGGGAGTGCGGTGGAAGTGTTCGAGGAGTCCAGCCGGACTGAAGGACGCTTCCAGCAGACGGTCGAGCTGCACGAGCAGGCGTTCCGGATCGGGCACGTCGAGCATGGCTTTCTGCAGCATGGCATCCATGACGGTGGCGCCGTTGCGCAGGTAGCGGGCGGCACGCACGAGTATGGCGCGGAAGAGCTGCATGCAGCGCTCCTCATCGGCACAGCGGTGCAGGGTGTCGGCGGCAGGACGCGCATTCCGCAGCGAGTCGAGCAGCTGTTTTTCCGTATGCGAAGGTTGAATCACAGTGAAAAGATACGGGAATCCACAGGCCAGATGCGAATTCAGTCGGCCTGCGCCGGTTCGAAGTCCATGATGCTGCGCAGATCGCCCGCTTCGAAGATGTAGCGCGCGATGTCCACGGGCAGGCGCCCGCGTTCCATGCCAATGACATGGGTGCCCGCTTCTTGTTCCCCATCGACGAGCACCATCACCTCGGCGCCTTTCGAATCCATGAGACGAATCCGGACGTGCAGCGCTTCGTGAATTTCGTACCCGAGCAGGATGATGTCGTCGCCGGCATACTGTGGGGTGGAGATGCGCGGACCCGGCACGGTGATGGAAGGAGCGGTCAGCTCTTCGGCCTGGGCAAGGACGGCGGCTTCATCGGCTGTCCCGCTCTCGTTGTTGAAGGCGTCGAGTGCCGTAAGGGCGTAGCGATCGTAACCGGCAGGCAGCTGTGCCGACCGCGCTTCCCCTGGCAGCACCAGCAGCAACGTGCCGCGCTGATCCTGCGTACCGGAAAAGCCATAAAGCGCAAACCACGACGCGACGTCGCCGTCGGCCGCACGCACTGGTGCTTCCCAGCTGACCGTGCCTGCCTCGAAGCGCACATTGAGCGGCGGATTCGGACGCACGTGGTCGCGCCAGGTCATGGCGGGCAGCAGTGCGAGGTCGTCGAAGCGTCCGGCAAAGCTGTTGTCCCTGATATGCTCTTCGCGAAAAAACACCACGCCGTCGGCCCGGCGATCACGGCAGGCGTCCACGTGCTCGTGCAGCCAGGGGTGGACGTGGTCCTTGTACGCGGCGATACCGGCATACACGTGCCGGCCAGAGGCGTTCTGTTTCCAGTCGCTGACCAGGGCTTCGAAATCGATGCGGCTGCCGCGACGCTTGAGTCCCCAGTAAATCTGCGGCACGACGTAATCGTGATAGCCGTCCTTCATCCACTGCCTGGAGTCCTGGAAGATGGCGTTGCGTCCTTCCCATCCGCGTGCGGTGGGCAGGTTGCGGTAAATACCGATGGGCGCCGATCCCACCTGCAGCGAGGGACGAATGGCGGTCAGACGCCGGTAGGCATCGCGCACGAGCGAATTGATGTTGCCGCGACGCCAGTCGGCTTTCGGCCGTCCGCCGCCGTAGCGCTCGTAGGTCTCGGCATCCTTGAAGTCGCGGTCGGGGTAACGAATGTAATCGAAATGAATGCCGTCAATCGGGTAGCGGCGGACGAGGTCTTCCATCACCTTCACGGTGTATTCCCGTGCCGCGGGGATGCCCGCATCGATCCAGAGATCGTCGCCGTAGCGCTGTATCCACTCCGGATGCGCACGCACGATGTGTTCGGGCCTGCTCGAAGGCGGCTGTCCCTTGCTCCACACGCGGCAAACGTTGAACCAGGCGTGCAGCGTCATGCCGCGCTGATGCGCTTCGCGAATGACAAAGGCGAGCGGATCCCAGCCGGGGTCCTTGCCCAGGCGACCGGTCAGCTCAGAGGCCCAGGGCTCGAGGGTCGAGCGGTACATCGCGTTTCCGCGCGAGCGCACCTGAAAAAACACGGCGTTGAAATTGCGTCCCTGGAGATCGTCGAGCTTTCGGCGCAGGGCTTCCTGCTGCTCCTGCGGCTTGCCGCGCAGTGATGCGGCGGGCCAGTCGAGCCCGAGCAGCGTCGTGAGCCACACGCCGCGCAATTCCCTCCGCGCCTGCTGGGCCGGAAGTGCCTGGCCGAGCAGGAGAAAGAGAATCAGCGCCGCGATCGGGGATTTCATTGGCCGGAGCGTCTTGGTAGCGTAGGAAGCGTCTTGGTAACCGAGAACGTAATCGTACCGCCGAGAGAATCACCGCGATGGGCCCGGCTCGCGGCGTCGAGCGATTTCTGCGCGACCTGGGACTCCGGATTGAGCTTCATCGCGAGTTCCAGTGTACGCAGGGCTTCCCAGTACTCTTTGCGGGCAGTGAGCAGGTCACCCAGCGGCACCATGGCCGGAGCATAATGGGGATGCAGCTCGAGGGCGTTGCGGAACGCCGTTTCAGCCGTTAGTGAATCCTGTTTCTGCAGCAGCGCGATACCAAGAAGGGTATTCGTACGTGAGGAATAGGGGTCCGCCACCAGCGATTGCTTCAGCAGTCGAATAGACGCGTCCACATCCTGTTTCATCAATTGCGTGGCCTGCAGGTTGAGCAGACTTGCCTGCTGCGACATGATATGCGTCCGTGTCGGCACGTACGGGAAAATCTCCGTGATGCCGCTTTTCGCACGGTCTGAAGTCACGAGCGGATTGACATTGACGACTTCGAATTCGTTGCGCGAGATCGCAATGTACTGCACGCTCTCTGCCTCGATGTGCTTCACCAGTGCCGGCAGGTCGCCGATGAGCGGAACCACCTCGGGCGTGACCGTGCCTTTCATGTCCACCAGGTAGCGGTCGCCGTAATACCCCGCCGTACCGACGGCGTGGGTGGCAACGCGGGCCTCGGGTGCGGTATTCTCTGCCAGCCATTTGCCCATGTTGGCCTGGCGGTCGAGCAGGTAGCGCACGGACTGGTAATGCATCGTGCGGTGGAATTCCCATTCCACAACTTCCATCGCCACGGCAATGATCACTCCTACGAACACCAGCACGGTGGCCAGGGTACGAGTAAACACCGAGGAACTGAACCACGTGATGAGCCCTGTCAGGTTCAGCAGTCCCCATACCCCAAGCAGCACCAGGAAGGGCAGTGTCGGCAGCAGCAGGTGATGGTCGCGCAGGACCGGGTGAAACAGGGCGTACACCAGTATGGTCCCGAGCACGTATGCCGCGGCCAGTACGAGCGAAGCCCCCTGCCGGCGACTGACGAGAACGGCCAGCGTAATGAGAGCATTCAACGCGAACAGAAGGAGCAGCGTGGTCCACGAATAGGTATAGAAACGCAGGACCTCCTCGAGGAACGTGCCGAAGCTGCCGCTGTAGTACGCCAGTTCAGCATGCACGGCGTTAGGAAGCAAGGTCCCGCCCACGATCAGGTTCATCAACAGGTAGCCGGCAACGATCACGAGAAAGACCACACCGCCGATGGCCGTCTGTTTTCCAGTGACGGGCTTTGCGTCCGGATCAGCGACCTTGCGTGCAGGTACCAGAGCGTGATGGTACACCAGGTGCAGTATCGCCGCAAGGAAGAAAATGATGGCGTCGGGACGCACCCAGAAAGCGAGTCCGGCAAAGAGGAAAAACAGCACCGACCTCCGGGCGAAATACGCCGTGGCGGATGCGAGGATGAGCGCTGTGAAGAGCAGTGCGGGATCTCCACCGACGGTGGACGCTGCGAGCCGCGGAGCGAAGACGATGAGCAGCGCCGCCATGGCGGCGAGCCACTGCTGTTTCGGAAACAGCAGGATGCCGAGACGAAACGTCAGCAGCACGACGGCCGCGAAACTGAGAATGCCGACCACCATGCTCGCCACGATGCCATCGGACACAAAGATGCCGATAAGCACAAGCAGCAGCACCTGCAGGGGAGCCGCGGTGCCGCTGACCACCATGTCGGTGCCGTGGAAGGACCACGCGACGTGCTCGATGAGATTGCGTGCGAAGGTGAGCGGGATGTACGCTTCGTCCGTCGCAAAACCGATTTCCCCAACAGTCGCGCCCATGGGATAGGCGTACAGCAGTCCGGCCGCAACTGCGAGCAGGAGAAAGATGATGCTCAGAAAGATGCGCTGAGCGCTCGTAAATGTGTATTGTGCGAGGAGGGACTGTTCGCCGTCCTCATGTCGTGTTGTCTGTGCTTTCGAAGTCATACGTATTGTAACAGTGGTCGAGAATATCCTTGAAAATATAGCATTTTCA
>PKTF01000399.1 GCA_002869275.1 Ignavibacteria bacterium
ATCCCACACTAGTCGCTTTCTACTACTATTCGCAATGACCGGCAAATTCATCACTCTGACCCTGCTCCTGTTCTGCGCCGCACCCTCGCTGCGGTCGCAAGACGTCACGACGCCTCAGCGCGCTTTCGAAGCTGTGATTGCCGGAGGCTATGCACATTATATCGCACCCTACGGGGTACCGATATCGATAGATCGCGCGGGGGCCGCGATGAGTCTGCAGTTGAATTGGCGTCCGGAGCACCGATTGAGAATCGGACTCGAAACGGGGTGGACGACCTTGTATTCATACCACTTGACGGACATCGAAACCAGCTTCGGGAAGACGGATGCAGACCTTCGCGTAACTGCGGTTCCGTTACTGGTCGTGTTTTCCATGCCCATTATGCGGTCACTGGAACTGTATGCCGGTACCGGAGGATATTTCGTACGGTCGCATGCGACGTCGTTCGCTTCCACCACCGATGTCACGACGTTTAGCCAGGGGTGGGCGGCAGGCGTGTCATGGGAAGCATTTTCGGGTGCATCATCGGGCATGGGTACACGAGTGGGGTGGTACAGAGCGACTGAAATGGGAGATGCAGTGGTGACACTGCAGTTACTTCTTCGGCTGGACTTTTTTCACTACTGATTCTGTGAAAATCTGCCCCGGAAGGGCTTCCATAATGGGCATGTACTTGACTTCCAGCTCCAAATTTCCTATATCTAACTTAATCAACAATACTTGACAGAGATATCCCCAATCATCCGCCCATGGGGAGTGGACAGGTGAATTGGCGCACACATGTGTGTGAGGGCGTCCGCGATATACTTCCATTGACCCCGATAACCTGATGCTGTGAAAAGTCTGCCGTCGCCTGATTGCCGGCATCGAACATCGACACGTCAACCGCACATCATCGACCTCCGGCTGCGCCGGCTTCGGCTGGTTGCGCAGTCCCATGTCCATTGATTGAGGATGCCATTATGAAAGCACATCGACTGATTGGGGTGCTGCTCCTCCTGCCCTTGCTGGTATTCGCATCGCTGCAGGCGCAAAGCAATTCCCCCACACCGCTTTATGTCCCGCCGGATATTGCTTCCGCGGGTGTCAACAGCCATTACGAACATATGGCGATCATTGAAACCGATTGTCAAACTGACGCAGAAATCATGCCTCTCTGGAGGGCCTTGACCGAGAACGGCGCCCTCGTCGCGGTGGTCACATCTCCAGGTCGCATGCTGGCCTGGGTGCCCCCGGAGGCGAAAAACCGGATTCTCAATACGCGAATCACCACAGCGCAAGGTGAGATCGGAGTGGTCGCTGTCGCGTACGACACTGACGCGCTCGACCAGGGTCAGATGCTGCAGAAGCGTGCGCTGAACGAAGCCGACGAGGCCCTCGCTGAATTCCTTGAATGGGTACGCCTTCCGATGACTCCCGAACGCCAGAGAGCCATGGAAGAAGCGGAGTTGAAATACCAGACCCTGAAGGACGTGCTCCCAAATGACGGACCGGAGATCGTGTATAATGCTCCGGATAACCTCACGGGAGGCGGTGATGTCGGTATTGATGGCCACGGAACGAAATCCTACGGCCTGTTTTATCACACGACCTTTTTCCTGGAAAGCCAGAGTGGGACCGGTTCATGGAACTGGCCAACGACGGTGTACAACCAGTATAAAACGCTGCATGTCGAGGGGATGGCCTTCTGGGCTGCAGAGGCCTCCAAGTATGGCCGCTCGATGACAACCGTTTGGCGGCTCTACGGGCGCACACACTGGGCGTGTCAGGTAAACGGTGAGCCCACGGTCATCGGTGAGGACTCATTTATTCCCACCGTGATCGACCGTGTAACAACTGGAACAGCGGCATATGTTTCCGGTATTGATCGCGCTGCGGAATGGGGCCTTCATTACAACCGGATTATCCGCAACCAGTTCTCCGCTGATGAATCGATTATCGGATTCATCGGCTACAAGCAGACATCAGGTGAGGCGATCTGGCCACACGCTGTCAGCTACTGGAAGGACGGCAGCAAGGAAGGGATTTACTATGCCCTCGACAACCAGTACTGGCAGGCGGTTCCCGATCCGCTGGCGAACCCGTATCGCAACGTGATCGCCCATGAAATCGGCCACCTGCTGGGATGCCCGGACGAGTACTACTCCTCGCAGTCTTCCTGCGATTGGACCTACCGCGGGCAGAAGAATTACAACTGCCAGAAAACACAGCCTGCACCGGGGCACCCGGGATATAACATGCGAGGTTTCGATGGTATGATGAAGGGGAACTACATGGGCGGAACCAGCCTGTGCACCCCGGTACATACCGGGTTGATATCGGCCTCATCAGCAGTTCCGATTCGGCGTTTCAGGACCGAACCGGTGGACATCCCTTTCACCGTACGTAACTGCGACGCGGGTGATCGCACGTTTTACGCACCGATCTATATTCCCGTGGCGCACGACTACTGCATGAAAGTAGACACGTATGCAGAGCGTACCGTCAGCGGTACGAAATACTACCTGAGCAATTGGGAAGTCAAGCGAAAAGGCGGCGGTTCCACGACGTACAATCATTATGGTACACAGCTGCCGTCGAGTGCTTTGCTTTCTTCGCGCTTCGATCCGATCGTGGACGTCATTGCACATTTCACCTCCACGCCACCGAATTACGAAGAAAGCAACCCGACGTTCAGTGCCTGGCTTTCGCACTTCAACCACAATGTGTCACCTGATCAGTGCATTGGTCTTCGCTGGCGCTCGAAATTTGATATGACGAAGGCCGGTACGAAGATCGAATACAAGCGTGGCTCTTCATGGGTAGAGGTGAAGACATCCAATATCTATCTGTATCATCCGATGCCGGTTGGGGCCTATCGCTGGACAGGTTGTCTTGTCCATTCCGTACCCGGAGTTTCGGGGGATGAAGATATTCAGATGAACCGCCAGTATCAGTTCCGACTCAAGGGTGTGTTCAACACCGTCGAAGGTTCGCCTTCTCCGGTGGCAACGGTGACAACGCGACCGGCGAGTCCGGCCGATTCGGCATTCTGTTATGATGTGAACGAGACGAATTCACAGAGCTCGCCGAAAGTGTTACCGTCGATGGGGCCGGGAATCGATCCGTATACAATTCGCGGAGCCGTGACGGTTACCGGTCAGACAACGGAGTTCAGCTGGTTCCGTCCGAAAGCCGATTATTACCGCGTCACCACAATCGGGCTGACCGGTGGATTGTTCGGAAAAAAACTCAATGTAGCCTTGAGAGTCCGTGATGGTTCGGACTTCGAGCCGATCATGACCTACCAGCGTGTCGGGACGACGACCGAACAACAGGCCGTGTACATCCCGATAGACAAGGTCTGGTCGATGAACATCCCGAACGATGGTGAGTACCTTATCAAGGTGACGGCCAAAATCACCAACGCCGGCGGGATGCATGACTTTGCCGACCGGTGGAACGGGAACTTCGGTTTTGGCGAGTACACTATGAAACTCGAGCAGATGACATTTGCACCGGAGCTGCGTCCCATCTGTCCTTCCTGTGTTCGTGTACTTGTTCCACGTCCCTATCCCGGACTGGTGCTGATGGATCCGCCTCCGCCTCCGGAACTGATCCTCCCGACCTGGCCAGGCTGGGATCCTATCGGTCCCGTTTCCTTCAAGATGCAGTATATCGCTCCTGCTGGATTGATCTTCGCTGGATTTGAAGGATTTGTGAGCGGCATGCAGAATCCCGCCCAGGTGGAAGTCAATGCACAAACGGCACCGGGCGAGCATGTCGTTACACCGAAATACACAAAGTTGAACGGGAACGTCGCAGAACTGGTGATCATCCATCCGGAAGGACCGGGTGGCCCGATAGACTTGCGTACAACACATGCCTATGGCGACAATGTCATGGCGGAGGCCAAACCTCCGGAAGGCTACCTCTTTGTCGCATGGAGCGGCGATACGTCGGCGGTTACCAATCCGCTGCCGGTGGTCATGTGGAAGCACAAGACACTGATCGCGTACTATCGGCCGAAACCCTGCCAGGAAGATGACATGCCGCGTTGGGACCATCAGATCAACGTGATGAATTCCAAGCAGGGTGAAGTGACGCTGCAATACGGTATGCGGGCAGGTGCGGGCGACGGGCTCGAAGCCGGCCAGACAGACCTGCCGCCGGTTCCCCCGCCGGGTACCTTTGACGTGCGCTGGATCAACATCCCTGGATCACAGGGCAGCCCGACCGACCTCCGTGCGATCAAGGAACAGCATACGTATCAGGGCAGCATTCAGACAGGCAATGGCACCACGCCGGTTATCCTGCAGTGGAGCACGCCGCCCCTGCCGCCGTCGTTCACGATGAAGCTGCGCATTCCGGCACTGGCGGTCGAGCTCGATATGCATGACAATGCAAGCTATGAGCTGCTGGACGAAGGCAAGTACATCATATACGTGGATGTCGAGGAGCCCGATTGTCCGCCGCCGACCGAGGAACCGGATGTAGACATTACGATCACGCGCTACGATCCGGGTGATTTCCCGTGCGTGGAGCTGGAGCTTCTGCTTCGAGATCCCAATACGCGGTCCGTGCTCCCGCATTTCAATCCTTTCCGACTCAAATTCTATGAAAAATCGACACAGGGCGCGTTCGTTCCGACCCGCGTGTCGGAGATGCATCAACTCGATTCCACCCTTCTCGTCAGATTGTGCACGGATCCGGAGAACAAGGATCCGGAACGTGAAATCGTCATCGTACCGGATGAAGATGATCCCGACAAGAAGAAAGACACCACACGAGTTCCATTCACGCCGCCTGTACCCGATCCAACAGGCGATCTCTTCCAGTTTGTGCATGACAATTCCGGAGACTGGGAGATGGTTTCGCTTCCTGTGAAAATGGACAGTGCTGTCATCTCTTCCCTGTATCCTGATCCAGGTACGCAGCTGTATCGCTTCGACATCACGACAGGTGCGTACGCGAATGTCGCACTGATGCGCTTCGGCGAGGGATACTGGCTCAAGACGGCGACGCGAAGAACGCTTTTCCTCGGAAACGAGGTGAAGTCGAACAGACTCACCGGACTCAGCGGTATTGGAAATCCGCCGGCGTATGGCTGGAACATGGTCGGTGGCATTTCACATAGCGTTTCCGTGGCGTCCATCACCCAGAATCCTGCCAATTGCATGAAGTCCATCTTCGGATGGGATCCGGCCAGCGGATATATCATTCCGACCAGCGTCGATCCGAGCATCGGCTACTGGGTGCGGACCGAACCTGGAGCCGCTCTGACACTTGCCGTGACAACGGTGCAGTCAGGAGGCAAAACGGCCTACGAAAAGACAGCGGCTGCAATCACCACCGCAGGAATGCTGCGTGTGCTGCCTGGTACAGGCAGCGGACAGATGCTGCTGCTCGCTGATCGTCAGCTTCTGTCAGAGGAGAAGGACGACCTCATGCTGCCAATGACGCCACCGGGCTCACTCTTCGATGCGCGTGTTGACAACAGTACGTTGTTCCTGTCTCCGGGGACCAACACGTTGAAGCTGCAGCACGACGGTGTTCTGCAACTCTCGTTCACGCCACAGGAGGGCGCCTTGACCGAGGTGCTTCTCACGGATGTGAGTGGGGCTGTGCTGCACCGGTTCAGGACGGACCAGTCTTCGGTGTTCGCTCTGAACGTCAAGGGCAGCCGTACCGTACTGATGCGTTATGACATCGTCAAACCTGCCGAGCTCACGTTCGCTCTCGAGCAAAACTATCCCAATCCCCTGCGGGCGGGATCGACTACTGCAATCCGATACACGGTAAATACCGACAAACCCGTCCGTCTCGAGGTCTACGATCTTCTGGGCCGTCGCGTGACCACCCTGGTCAACGCCGCACGCCGTCCAGGACGCTATTCAGCGATGTGGGACGGTCGTGACGACAACGGCTCATTACTGCCTTCCGGTCTGTACATGTACCGTCTGGAAGCCGACGGAAACACTTTGACACGACGTTGCACGATAGTGAGGTAAGGAGGACGCCATGAAAACATTATCATTGTTCTTTGCTCTGTGCGTCATCCTGTTCTCCTCGCTTCAAGCGCAGGAATTCAGAGGCGCGGAAATCGGCCTCACGGTTTCCAACCAGGTAGACCGCTCGACCTCACTCGTCCTTGGTATCCGCGAAGGTGCGACCACGGGCCTCGATCAGACGATGGAGGAATATGAGCTGCCTCCTGTTCCGCCGAATGAAATCTTTGATGCCCGCTTGATCAGTACGCCGGGACAGTCGCAGCTCGGACTCGGCGGGATCCGGGATTATCGTCCTGTCGAAAGTACCACAGCGCCTTTCACCGTTGTGTATACCATCTCCTGGCAGGTCGGGGAAGGAAGTACGGCGCCACTCGTAACGTGGGAGTCTCCCTACCCGGCACGTATCCAGAAAATGACCATCGAGGGTGAGGACATGGCCGGAGAGACGGAATGGACTTCGTCTTTTGCACAGGGACAGGCCACGGTACGTGTGACATTCAACTACGCTCCTCTGGAGTTCAAGGCGACTCCCGCCAGTGTGTCATTCGATGTCGACGACAGGCAGAGCCTCCCATCGCAAGAGGTTGCTCTGGTAACGGAAAACGATCCTGATGCTTCCTGGTCCGCGACCAGCGATGCACCCTGGCTGACCGTGACTCCCGGCAGCGGCAACGGCAACACGACGTTGAGCGTCGCAGTGACGACAGTAGACATGCCGAACGGAGATTACCAGGGCAGCATTGCCATCCGGTCTCCTGTCTACGATGCCCGGCTGGACATTCCCGTTACGATGTCCATCGTGCTCGGCGCGGGCGACCCTCCTCATGCCAGGTCACCGCAACTTCTCGGCAACTATCCGAACCCGTTCAGGCAGAGCACCTCGGTGCGCCTGTCTCTCGGATCGGATGCAGCGGGCGACGCGACTCTGCGCATTTACGATGCGCTCGGACGCGTGGTCGCTGATCTCAGTGAAAAACTCGAACAGCGGGTCGATCTGCAGCTTATTCGCTTCGATGCGGGTGTGCTGCCGCCAGGCCTGTATAATTGCCAGCTGGAAACAGCGCAAGGCACCTTTACGCGGAGCATGCTGCTCCTGCACTGATACCTTTTCTGGCCGTTCCGTCCTTCGCGGGGCGGAACGGCGTTTATTTCATCACTGCAAAGGAGCATGTAATGAAACGCGCAATGGCAGCTCTGGTTCTCCTGCTGCTGCCCTGCACTTTAATGGCGCAGTACAGCAGCGTGAACCGCTATTTGAACCTGGGAGGAAGCAGCTATCTCTCCGTGCCGAATAGCGGACTTTTCAACGACATGTCTTCGGTCACGATTGATGCCTGGGTGAAACCATCTTCGCTCGGATCCGTCATGACGATCGTCGGGAACAATCGCGACGACGGGTACTGGTTCGGTGTGACCACCACCGGCAAACTGCGCTTCGAACCCAATCCCAGCCAGTCATACGAGGGCAGCGGCGCCATCAGTTCGGGCGTGTGGACCCATGTCGCGGTGGAATACGGTGTGGAAGCCGCGGTTGTGCGCTTCTATATCAACGGCACGCTTGATCGCAGCCTCACGGCGATGCAGGGCTGGGTCGGAAGCAACTCCACGGACCTGCGCATCGGTGCGGACCGCACCAAAAGCGGTCCGAATTACTACTGGCGAGGTGCCCTCGATGAAGTACGCATCTTTCGTCAGATGATCAATTTCGCCACTGCTCTCGGAAGTCTCCACCGCATTCCCCATACCGTCGTAGGTGGACTGTACGGGCAAAACCTTGTCGGGGCCTGGCGGATGAATGGGAATGGAACGGAACTGGCGCGTGGACTGAACGCCTCGGCCGTCGGAACCGTTTCGTATCCTGCGACGCCTGATCCACCGCACTATTCGCGGATCGGCGTGCGATTCCAGAATTCCTCAACGACACCGAATTTTGTGGACTATCTCGAGATCCCATTCCAAAAAGGTCTCGAACTGACGAATAACTACACCATCGAGATGTGGGTCAAGCCCTCGAGCGTGGGCGGACACGGACAGTATCAAACCTTGTTCTGCAAGGTCCTCGCAACGGCTCAGGCCTATCCCGTATGGCTGGGCATCAACAAGAACAACGGACGCTTGCGCTTCGTGCCGAACGGTGATCTGCCGGGATATTTTGAAAGTACGGCGAGCCTTCCCACGGCGCAGTGGTCTCATGTCGCAGCGCGCTTTTCCGGTGCGTCGGGCAAGTACACTGCGACGTTGTTCGTGAACGGACTCAAACGCGGCGAGAAGGTCTATACATCAGCGGGTCCGAATAATGCCGCCTCGATCATCCTTGGCTCCAGTTCGACGACGACCCATTCGACAACGATCATGGGATATAACGGACTGATCGACGAACTGCGCATATGGAGCACGCCTCGCAGCGATCAGACAATCGCAGACAACTACCGAA
>PKTF01000005.1 GCA_002869275.1 Ignavibacteria bacterium
CAGGTCAAATCGATCAGTTATCTGAAGGCGAACGCCGCGGACATCGTGCGCACGCTCAAGGAGGATGGACAACCATATGTCATCACGCAGAACGGTGAGGCGAAAGCGGTGATTCAGGATATAGAAAGCTACGAGCAAACACAGGAGACGCTGGCCCTGCTGAAAGTCCTCGCACTCGGGACGAAGCAGATCGAAGAAGGGAAAACACAGAAAGCGAGCGCCGCAGTCGAAAGCATCCGCAGCGGGAAGCGCTGATGCCGTACACGGTCTATCTCACGGATGACGCCGCGCGAGATCTGGCTGAGATCCATGATTTCATCGCCGGACATGATTCCCCGGCAAACGCGGAACATGTGCTGCAACGCATTGAAGACGCATTCAGAAATCTCTCCGATCATCCGCAACGTGGACGCTTCCCGAAGGAACTGCTCGTCACGGGATTGCGTGAGTTCCGGGAGATTTCATTCAAACCCTACCGCATTATCTACCGCGTTCTCGATACCCGCGTCTACGTGCTCCTCATCACCGACGGCCGCCGCGATATGCAGACGATTTTGCAACAGAGATTGTTTCGGGGGTAGATACCGTTCCCAACCCCGGATCAGCGTCCGGGGCTGACGGGTTTTCTGCGCCCCTTCCTCGTTACTCGATTTCCGCCTTCGTCCTCTGGGCTACGGCGTGACAAGCAAGCCTTGTATCGATGAGTATTCCTGCTTACGGCGTACCGCGTAAAGCGTATGGCTTCCTGCAATCCATAGATCCCGTAGAGACCGCGAAACCGGAAACACTTGCAAAATTCAGCCCACCCTTCGTATATTTGTTCTCTGTACTAGCTGCGCCTGTAGCTTAATTGGATAGAGCACCTGACTACGGATCAGGAGGTTCGGGGTTCGAGTCCCTGCGGGCGCGCCACTGATAAATCCCTCACCGATGAGGGATTTATCATTTCCCATACTTGTTCAACCTGCCATCGGAACTGGAGGACGACCATGACGGCCATTTCCCAGACCAACTTCGACCAGCTGAACCTTTTCCGCCGCGGTAAGGTGCGCGATGTGTATGACATGGGCGACGCACTCATCATCGTGGCTACCGACCGCCTATCCGCATTCGACGTCGTTCTTCCCGATCCCATTCCGATGAAAGGCACGGTGCTGACGCAGATTTCGCAGTTCTGGTTTGACCGCACCGGACACATCACTCCCAACCACTGCATCTCGAGCAAGGTCGAGGAGTATCCCGAGATCACAAAGCCTTACGCCGAGGAACTGCGCGGACGCTCCATGTACGTCAAGAAGACGAAGCCGCTGGCGATCGAATGCGTAGTTCGTGGCTACCTGACCGGCAGCGGACTCAAGGAATACCGCAAGACGCAGTCTGTCTGCGGCATCGGTCTGCCCGAAGGACTCGTGGACGGTTCAATGCTGCCCGAGCCGCTGTTCACGCCGTCGACCAAGGCCGAAGAGGGACATGACGAAAACATCGATTTCGACCAGGCTGCAGACATCGTCGGACGCGAAGCCGCCGAAAAGGTACGCGACCTGAGTATCGCGCTGTACAGCTATGCGCGTGATTTCGCGCGTGAGCGCGGCATTATCATCGCCGATACGAAATTCGAATTCGGCGTCGACGACAGCGGTGAAATCATTCTCATCGACGAGGCGCTGACGCCCGACAGTTCGCGCTTCTGGCCGATGGACCTGTACAAGCCGGGACAGGCGCAGCCGAGCTTCGACAAGCAGTACGTGCGCGATCATCTCGAGGCAGTCAAGTGGGACAAGAATCCGCCTGCACCCGAACTGCCGTCCGACGTCATCGCGAAGACCACAGAGAAGTATATCGAGGCCTACAAGCTCGTCACCGGTAAGGAACTTTCAGTCTAGCGAGCAACAATGTCAGAGTTCACCCCCAAACTGCCCTTCAACGATGCGAAGCATTCGCCCACGCGGCCCGAGATCGACCTGCTGCTGGGTGTCGTGCCCTCGGCCGAACTCCGCCACTTTGAGCATCAGCTCGAATTGATGGAGCCGCTGATCAACTGGTCCATGCAATGGTATGAGAACGACGAGGGCTGGGGCTACCGCGCTTCCTACCGCGCGCGCGTGCTCTGCGTGCTGCATTTTTACAAGGGCTTCTTTTCGGTCACGATCTCCATTCCCCAGACCGAAGAGGAAGAATACCTGGCGATGAAGGAGCATACCAACACGACGCGCACGGCCTTTGAATATTTTCAGCTCTCGGCGAAGATGAAGTGGATCACGTTCAACCTCAGTCGTAGAGCAGACGTCGATGCCGTGCTGGCCATCACGCGCCGGAAGTTTGCGGATCTGCAGAAGAAGACGGCGCGATAGACTGAATGAAACGAGATTAGTGATGCCCGGTTCTCGCTGAGGACCGGGCATTCTTTTTTCCTGCCCGGATTTTTCCATTTCCCGCATCGGGAGTCCTGAGTAGATTGGGGCAGTCCTGTACAAGGCAGGACACGCACATATTAGGGAGAACACCATGCACTCACTCGACGAGCGGTATTTCCGCACGGATGCGGCTGAGCAGGGCCATCGCATCTATTCCTTTCTCACCTGCCGCCTGGCGCACTCGATTCCTTTTTCGGCGCGCAGCGAACTCATGGGCTACCGCCTGGGCTGCGATCGCACGCTGCATGAGCCCAGCCAGGATCCATTCGCAACGGAAGACCGTTCCCCGGATGGGTTGCGCAGAATCGCACCGGTACCCGCGGCTGAACGTTCAGCCTCCTCACCGGGGTTGCGATCTGGATCTGGCAGTGCTCACGGACTGGATCCGTTTCCCGCCGAACGCACGGAGGCCTTCGCAGCACAGCTCTTCCGATTCTGGGATACAATACTCGATACCTCGCCTGGTCCAGCCTGGCTCGTACATCCCGCCGTGGCGGAATTCACGCAGGTCACGCTGCACGCGATGGAGGGCATTTTGTGTCGTCTCGAAGGCTACGCTATCATGCCGACACATGTACACGTGCTATACTCGCAGCAGCTTGAGCTGAACCGCGGTCCGGCACCCATGCACGTGGCCGATGCGCTCAAAACACCCGTAGCGCATTTCGCCTCGCGAGTGCTCGACCTGCGCGGCGCGTTCTGGCAAAAGGAAGACTATCACCGCATCCTCCGCAGTGCGCGTGAAGTGGACAGCGTGCAGCGATATATTCAACGTGATCCCGTCCGCGCCGGACTCGTCGGCAAGCCGGAGGAATGGTTGTGGAGATGGGAGAGGAAGGGGTGAAGCCTACAGAACAAGGCCGACGAAAAACACCGCCGCCAGGAAAGCCACGAAGTCGGCGAGGAGGCCCGTTGGCAATGCGTGGCGCGTGTTGCGAATGCCAACTGCCCCGAAGTACACCGCCAGCACGTAGAAGGTGGTTTCGGTGCTGCCGTAAAGGGTGGACACGAGCACCCCGATGAAGCCGTCGGTGCCGTAGGCCTGCATGGTCTCGGTCATGATGCCCAGCGAACCGCTTCCCGAGAGCGGACGCATGATGGCCATCGGCAATGCCTCAGGCGGAATGCCAACCAGGTCGGTCAGCGGACGCACGACGGTGATGAACACGTCCATCGCGCCACTTGCGCGGAAGATGGCAATCGACACCAGCATCAGCACGAGGTAGGGAATGATGCGCACCGCGATGTTGAAGCCTTCCTTGGCTCCTTCCACGGCGACTTCGTACACCTTGACCTTCTTGAACGCGCCGTAGCTGAGGAAAAACAGCATGAGCGCCGGAATGGCCACGGCCGAAAGAATGGATACAATGCTGCGGAAAACGTCCATCACTCAGCCTCCGCCCTGTCCCAGCGGAACATTTTCACGCGCGCCAGCAGCTTCGAAATCGTCACGGCAAAAATGGTCGCCGTCAGCGATGCGAGGAAGGACGTGCCAATGATGAACGCAGGATCCGAGGAACCCGCGGCCGACCGCACGGCGATCGCAGTCGCCGGAATAAGCGTGACGCAGGATGTGTTCAACGCCAGGAAGGTCACCATGGAGTCGGTGGCCACACCGTGCTTGGGATTCAGCTTGTCCAGCTCTTCCATGGCCTTGAGTCCGAACGGCGTCGCCGCGTTACCCAGGCCGAGCATGTTCGCCGAAATGTTCATGATCATCGATCCCACGGCGGGATGGTCGGCCGGCACGTCGGGAAACAGCCGCACGGTGATCGGACGTACCAGGCGTGCGAGATGCGTGATGAGTCCGGCCTGCTCGGCCACTTTCATCACACCCAGCCACAGCGCCATGATACCGATGAGCCCGATCGCGATCTGCACAGCCACACCGGCGATATCAAAAGCCGCGTTCGTGACGCGCTTCAAATACACCAGCGACACCGGCTCGAGCGTCATCCTCCACTGCTCTCCGCTGCGCCGCAATTGTGCGGTGAGCGTCCCTTCGCTGCCCAGCGCTTCGGCCATGGTGGCGAACCGTGCGGGCAGTCCTTTGTCAACAGTGAGTATCAGCGTCCCTGCATCTGCTCCGGACATCGAAACCCGGGCCTTAATTTCGCAGCCGTCGTCGAAGCTGTCTGTCACAAAATGGCGACGCAGCTCGCTCTGAGTCACACGCAGGCTGACCGTACGTTCGGTGCCCGCGGGGGACTGCTCCAGCTCATCGATGCTCACCTGCCAGGGAATATCGTTTCCATAGGCGTTCTGGGTAACCTCATAGATATCGCGTCCTGCAGCCGTCAGGATACCGATCACGATGAGAGCCAGCCAGATGTGGTTGAGCATGAAACCCGTGACTGATTGTTGAATTACTGCATGATTTCCGTTCGTACGCCCTTGATGACGTAGTCACCGTCGTCAAGCACCCGCACTTCGTCTTCGTCAACGCTGACGCCGACGAAACTGCATACGCCCTCGTTGTCCGTCATGGCTGTGAGCACGTGGTTGAGTCGCACAAGCACGTAGGGTGCCGGATTGTTGTCGGCGTCGTGCACTGTGACTTCAACTTTCTTGGTTCCGCTGGTACCGTAGCCTTCGCCGGCAAGAATCGAAGCGTACATCGCCCAGGCAACGTTCCAGGAGAACAGCGGCACGAGCTGCGGCACATAGGTCCTGCCCGAGGGTGATGGCAGCGTTACGCTGATCTGCCGCACGTTCTTGAGTTCGCTGCGCCAGGGCACTCGCAGAACGAAACGGTTGAGTCCGATGCCAGTGAACTGCGGGAAGATTCTCTGCATGCGTACGCCGAAGCTCCGGCTTTCGGCCAGGTTGTTGGAACGCAGCGTAATCGTGCGGTCGCCGCTTGCGGCGAATTGAAACACCGGTGCTTTCGGATACAGTGCGCGAGCGTCCTTGAGAGACATGGTCGTATCTCCGGCAGGAACAACGGCCGTCGCCCCTGATGCCGCAAGCAGATGCTGCAGATGCCGGAGTGCCAGATAATCTACCCGTTCGTGCACGTCGCCTCGATCGTCGACAAGGTCGAGAATGTACACCTTTTCGTGAAGGCGCGCATGCGCCACGGGTGAAAGCAGCACCGGATCCTGTATGGGCTGGTCGGTAAGCGTCTCGGTCCGCCCGAAATACCCGGGAGCGGCAATGACAACGTTCATGCTGCCGGTGTTCTTTCCGGCGATAATGTATTCACCGCGGTCATTGGTCTTCACCATACTTCCACCGGGAAGCTGCACTTCGGCACCCGCGACGGCCTTGCCGTCGGTGCTCATGACGATGCCGCGTGAGTAGTTTACATCGGTGGACGTGGTGATCAGACCTTCGGTGCGCACTGGACCGTTCGTGGCCTCGAAGGTCACGCGGTCGTTGCGTCCGGGATACACGTTGATGCGCGCCATGCCCTCTTCCAGCGTCAGCATTGTGTCCATGCCCGTGGAGGTGCGGAAACGGATGGGCAGGCCGTCGGGTACGGAGCTGCCAGTGCTGTCGAGCGCGAGGATGGTCACCATGCTGAAGGCGCTGCGGTCGGGCGGAATGATTGCCGGATCAGCGTTCGAGCGCAGTTTCACCGGCGGATTCCCCACAGCAAAATGCAGTTCGAACGGACCGGAAGAATTCCCGTTGCGGTTCCGTACCTGCGCTGTCAGATGATGATAGCCCTGCGACAACTCGGCAAAGGGACTGACGGCAATCTGTCCGGTCTGCCGGTTGAATGCATACCCCTGTTCTTTTCCGTCGATATACACGCGGATGCTTTCATCCACGATGCTGCCCGGCTGGCTGACCTGAAGCTCGATACGCGGTGTCGCGTCCTCGAAAACGAGAGGAGAAGAATAGGTCAATCGCGGGATCCCGGCCTGAAAATACTTCCCGATGCCGAGAAACATGCCCCAGGCCTGGATATTGTTGAATTCGGCAAGCTTCAGCCGCTGCTCTTCGTAAGCGCTGGTGAAGAAAGCGCATTCTGCCAGGACAGCCGTCATCTGCGTGTTGCGCAGTACCGAGAAACCCTTTCCCGCATACAGCAGGTAATCCGACATCGTGCCATCAAACGAAGCCAGCGGACCCGGATTGCCCATCGCGTACGACAGATCACGTTGAATGTATTTTGCGAGATCGTGGCTCGAGGCCGCGTAGCCGAACTCGCCCGGACGTGAATGATAAAACGTGGTTGTGTAGTTGGTATAGCTGTTGCGAGCGGCGTTATGGTGAATGGAAATGAATATGTCCGCCCTGTTGGCATTCGCCTGCTGCGCGCGCGCTTCCAGCGGCACGGTTTTATCCGTTTCGCGCGAAAGCATGACGTTGGCCCCGGCCTGCTTCAGGTAGTCGCGCAGGGCAAGCGCTACGCGCAGATTCACATCCGCTTCGACCACGTCCTCAGCCGGACCGATGCCGTCCCTATCCTCACCGCCATGACCGGGATCAAGGAAAATTGTCACATCCTTGAGCACTGCCCGGTACGAGGCGATCGTGCTGTCACGCTTGAAACCGTCTTTCCACACCGTCGGTTTGACGTAATACACCGACGGACCGCATCCGCCCAGCAGAAGCGCCAGAAAGAGGGTCAGAAATAAGGCTTTCGAAGTTCGGTTCATACGAGATTTCAAGGTCTGCATTATCAGCGAAATATACCCACATCGCCGGTGCAGGACAAACAGAAACCCCTGTAACAAAAGCGGGACGCATCCGGTGAGGATACGTCCCGCAACAGGAGAGAGTCGCATTTTTCTCTGTCGTTACTTCATCAGGATCATTTTCCTGACGAGGGTTACGTCGCCGGCGGTCATGCGGTAGAAGTACACGCCGCTGACGTGGTTGTCTCCATTGAAATTGGCGGTGTAGCTGCCCGCCTCGCGTGGCTGGTTGACGATCGTCTCCAGCACGCGTCCGTATGCATCCAGAATGTCGATCTGTACATGTGCGAAACGGGGAACAATGTAACGGATCGAGGTTTCCGGATTGAATGGATTCGGATAGTTCTGCTCGAGGGCGAAGTGCGCGAGGCTTGCCGCCATTGGATCCACATCGGTAGTGATACCATCATGGATGTTCTTGGCGTAGCTGGAGGCCCATGTCACGTCCTTCGACTGGTGGCAGGCAAGGCAGGCGAAATCGAGTGTCACCGCAGCCATACCATCATTGTCCAGAGCGACAGCACTACCGTCCTCGGTAAACATCGCATCCTTGGTCACGGCATCGGTGTTGATCTTGAAGATGTGCGTCTTCACATCACCTTCCCAGCCGTTCCCCTTCTGCTTGCCCACAGCCGACTTGCTTGCCATCGGCATATGGCAGTCGATGCAGTCGATGTTTTTCACTTCGCCGTTAATCGTGATCGCGCGATCGGCATGACAGGTGGAACATTCCTTGGTGATGGCTTTCAAGCCTTCACCGGCGGCTCCAGGATAGCGGCCGGCAATATGCGTGTCGTGGCAGGTACCGCAGATCAGCCCAGTGCCATGCTTCGACGCCATCATTTCATTGAACTGTTCGTGATGCTTGATGTATCCACCTGACGCCGGTATGGCGTTGGTGCGTCCGCCGCGCTGATGGCAGTCACCGCAGCGCTCGTGGGTCAGATCGCGACCCTGGTTCGGCAGCTTGACGGTGGAAGGACTGCTCACATGGTCGCCGCCCGGACCGTGACAACCCTCGCAGCGGACACCCGGCTCACTGAAGTTGCCAAGTCCGGCCGTCTGCGCATTCCACGATCCTTCCTGCACGCCGCCGGTGGTGTGGCAGGTGAAGCAACCCTGGTTGTAGGCCTTATCTTCCTGATAGTGATACGCCACCCAGCCCTTGGTCTCAAGATTGTACTGTGCTTCCTCGGTGGCTGTGAAGATCTTGCCATCGCTCTTGATGAAACGTGCTTTCCAGCCGTAACCACCGATCACGTACACGAATTCGCTCCATTCCGTACCCGGAGGCGGTGCCGGCACGCCCGGACTCGTATTCGCCGG
>PKTF01000430.1 GCA_002869275.1 Ignavibacteria bacterium
ATAAGGCATACAGCATACAGCATCCTTGCCCGTCATTTTCCCAAGTGCTACATTAACTAATACGTATTGTCCCAACAGTAACCATATATCTGCCATGATCGAGAACATCCAGGAACTGCTCGGCAGCAAAGCTGATGAGCTGCTGAATCACACATGTACCACCATTCCGAAAGATGCCCTGCATTTGCCGGGTGGCGATTTTATCGACCGCGTCTGGAAAGACAGCGACCGCAATCCCCGCGTGCTGGTCAACATGCAGCGCATCTACGGCCATGGCCGACTTGCCGGAAGCGGCTACATGTCGATCCTCCCCGTCGACCAGGGAATCGAACACACGGCGGGTGCATCGTTTGCTCCCAATCCCATCTATTTCGATCCGGAAAACATCGTGAAACTGGCGATCGAAGGCGGCTGTAACGCCGTGGCGAGTACGCTCGGTGTCCTGGGTTCGGTTGCGCGGCGTTACGCGCATCAGATTCCCTTCGTCGTCAAGATCAACCATAACGAACTGATGACGTACCCGAACAAGTATGACCAGATCCTCTTTGGAAGCATCGACCAGGCTTTCGACATGGGGGCTGCTGCCGTCGGCGCGACCATCTATTTCGGTTCCGAGGAGTCCAATCGCCAGATCGTCGAAATTTCGGAAGCATTCGAATACGCGCACGAACTGGGCATGGCGACCATCCTGTGGTGCTACCTGCGCAATCCGGATTTCAAGCAGGACAAGGATTACCATACGGCGGCGGATCTCACCGGACAGGCCAACCACCTTGGCGTCACCATTGAAGCGGACATCATCAAGCAGAAACTGCCGACGAACAACGGCGGCTTCAAGGCGGTGAACTTCGCCAAGACGCATAAACTCGTCTATGAGCAGCTCAGCTCTGACCATCCGATCGATCTGACACGGTATCAGGTCGCCAACTGCTACATGGGGCGCGCGGGACTGATCAACAGCGGTGGCGCAAGTTCGGGTGCAGGTGATCTCGCCGAGGCGGTTGAGACGGCCGTGATCAATAAGCGTGCCGGCGGCCAGGGTCTGATCTCCGGTCGCAAGGCCTTCCAACGCCCGATGAACGAAGGCGCTGCCCTGCTCAATGCGATCCAGGACGTGTATCTCTGTGAGGATGTGACTATCGCGTAACAGGCAGCATTCACGCTGATCCCGATGCGTTGAAATGCAGCACGCGCCCCGTATACTGGGGCGCGTTTTTTTTAGTTGGTCCCGTACCCCGTCAGTTCTACGTAGCCGACGCCGTTCTTTGATCCTCCGTCGACATCCACAGCGCCTTCCCAGTAGCGAATACTCGTCGGCATTTCCTGGTTCTTCTGCGCCGGTGTGACACGCAATGTCACGTCCCAGGGATGTACGTGGAGCAACCAACCCGACGGCCAGCGAATGCCTGTCTCCGGTGATGTCCAGTCGCCGGTGGGCTCAATGCGAAAATCGGAGCTGTGCAAGGTTCGAGTCCGGCCATCCGGCTCGACGAGCATGCCCGAGGAAAGTGAATCGATGGTACCATCCTTCAAACGCAGCTGGTACAGCATGAGCTCGCTTTCGTCATCGAACTGCAGGGCAAACCAGTCCCAGCCTTCCTGATATTCTGCCAGCACGCTCGTGCTCCATTCCCGGTCGAGCCAGCTCGTGCCGCTGACGGAGAAGGTCTTTCCGTCGACAATAAGCTGCCCCGTTGTACCGAGACGTGTCCGGCTGTAGTAATACGATGCGTTCCCCGGGGCGGAGCTTTTGCGGCTGAGCCCGTCGTTCCCCTGCAGCACAGCCGGTTTTTCAGCGTGGAGCAGAAGATCCAGCTTGCTGCTTCCATCCGCGGCAACAATGCGCACGCTGTCGGATGCGCCACCGGCAATCCAGTCTTCCACCCACACGCGGAACGGATGCGCCTGAGCTCCGGCGAGTGCAGGTGAACCTCTGCTGAAGCGTTCGAAAGCGTGGAAGCTTTCTGACTGTATGTCACTGATTGCCATGTGTGCGAAGTAAAGCTGATTGCTGCGCCATGCATTCGTCTGCAGAACGGTATCGGGAGCGAGGGCATTGCGAAAAACGGTGAACTGGTAGCCGAACCGTCGTCCTTCCTCCGTGAATAGATTTCCTGTCCAGTACCACCACTCCGTTTTGAATTCCGGATGCGGACCATCGTCTGCTGGGAAGGCAAACGAACGGGGCTCATGGGCGCGGGCGTACCCTGTGGTGTCTGCACCTGAGAGCGCCGCAAGTGCGGTGGATGCGCTCTCGTCGTCCTCGCTGTTGGTGGCACACCCTGTGCCGATGGCCATGATCAGTATGAGCACGATGCCGCGGAACGGGAAGATGTTTCTGTTACTCAACACGGAGTGCCTCCGACGGTTTGACGCGGCCGTAGCGGATTGCGGGATAGAGCCCGGCAAGAAGCGCTGCGAGAACGGCGACCAGAAAGGCCTCCAGCAGTTGAACAGGCTGAACATGCAGCTGCAGCGTCCACCCGAACGACCGAAGGTTGATGACAAAGATCAGGATCAGCGCCATGATCAGTCCGACCGGCAGAGCGAGCAAGCCCGACCAGATACCGAGGACGCCCGTTTCGGTCAGGATGTAGCGAATCATCTGGCTTCGCGACATGCCGGTCGCGCGCAGTGTGCCGATTTCGCGGCTGCGTTCGAGCTGCAGAGCCATGAGTGTACTGAATACGCCGGTAAAGGCAACGATGACGGCAAGCAGCTGCAGGGCGATAGTGATGGTGAAAGTCCTGTCGAAGATGTCCAGTGCGGCGTCACGCAGCCCGCGATTCGACTGCACCACGAACAGCCCTTCGGTACCCAGCTGCGCCCGGAGTTCCTCCGCTACGCGATCCGGGTTGGCCGAAGGGTGCAGGAATGCCGCCACGGAAGAAATCTTCCTGTCACTCCAATACCGCCGATAGACGGCATCATCAATCAGCACTGTGCCCTTGTCGCTGGAGTAATCAAGGTAGATCCCTGCGACGGGAAATTGTCGTAGTCCACTATCTGTATGCAGGGAGACACTCTGTCCGGGTTCCGCAGGAATGCCGTTGCGATAGGCGAACGGCTCGGAAAGCAGAACCGCACCGTTCCTGAGTGCCTCCCAGGTGTTTTCCGCACCGTCACGCGTCCATTTGTACGGCCGTTCGGAGGCGATGTCATCGGAGACCGCCACGAGCTGATGCATTCCGTATCTGTCGGAGATGAGAGAGAGTGTGCGAGCTGTTGCTGTGCGGCTGACGTCGGGATGCGATAGGATACGCTGCTCCAGCGCGACGTCCGTGCCTTCATTCTGTCCCGCACCTGTAAACGGTATGGTAACGAACACGTCGGCACCGAGTGTGGTGGATAGCCAGTTCACGACAGTGTGACGAAATGATCCGATCATGGTATTGACGCCGACGATCACGGATACCGCGATCATCAATGCAGCGATCGCAACCGTCGTCCTGCTCAGAGCGCGCGAAATGCTGCGTGCGGCCATCGCGCCTATCGTGCCGAAGAGAAATCGAAGCAACGGCAGGGATCGGCGCATGACGATGCGCAGGGTTGCTGGAATAAGCAGGGAGACACCCAGAAGGAACAGAAGAACAGAAGCGAAACTCAGGTCCACGCGCTTGTGAGGCAGGAGGAGGAGTAAGGAGCTGAGCACCAGTAGACCGAGTCCGGTCATTGTCAGTGCCGGCAGAATGTGCTGCAGCCTGTCTTCGAGTCCCATGCGGCGCATCACGCCCGCGGGATTGCTGCTCATCGCTTCGCGCGCCGGCGCCATGGCTGCGAGGAGCGAGGCGCCGATCCCGAGAAAAATTCCTTTGGCGAGGCTTCCGGCAGAGACCGTAACGTCCGTTACCGTCATTGTTGTATAGAGGTCGGAAATCGTCTGCGAGACCATGTTCAATGCGCCGTACCCCAGGAGGATACCGAGGATGAGTCCCGCAGCGGAGCCGACGGTGGCGAGCACGGCGGTCTCTGTCAGCACCATCGCCGCTATCTGCTTCCGTGACGCACCGATCGCCCGCAGGATGCCGAACTGTTCCCGCCGTCGCACCACGGAAAATGAAACGGTGTCATAGATCAGAAACATCCCGACAATCAGCGCGAGCAGGCTCAGGGCGGTGAGGTTCAAGGAGAAGGCATCAGTCATCGACATGATCGCCGAACTGCGAGACTCCGGTCTCTGCAGCAGGAGGCCGGCCGGGAGCATCGCCTCGATCTCCGGAGCGTCATGGGTGGCGGCGCCATCGAGGAGCAGGTCAATCCGCGACAGGTATCCCTGCATGCCAAGCATTTCCTGGGCGGATGCGATATCCGTTACGAGCATCCCGCCGAGAGAACGCCTGGTGAATTCTTCCTCCGGCTGCAGGATGCCGGCGACGACAGCAGCAAAGCGGAGCGGAGGGCGGGTGAGCGCCAGGGTATCGCCCGCGTTCAGCTGCAGATCTTTAGCGAGGTCTGCCGAGAGAAGAATCGTGTGTGGCTGCGTGAGCAGACGCTGCAGCACGGTGAAGTCGACCCCCTCGGCCACATAACTGCGAAACGGCGCCTCGGAAAAAGGATCGATACCGAGCAGACGCAGCGTGCGGCCCCCCTCGCGATCAGTCTGTACGATCCCCTCGATCACCGGTGCGGAGGGGCGCACGCCTTCCTCGGATCGTAAGCGAAAAAACACACTGTCGGGAATGCCCTGTGCGTTCCCGATGATCTGATGCGTGGCCGCACCAGTGAGGCTGTTGGTCGAGGAACGGAAACTTCGGTCCGCACTTACATTGGCGATATCAATCCCGACAACAACGGCGACACCCAGCGCGACTCCCAGAACGAGCAGGGCCGCCTGGAGGGGGTGCCGGCGATGATAGCGCAGGCCGGACCGCAGCAGAGCGCGATTCATGATCGGCGAAGCTCCTGCTGTTTACGACGTGTCTTCCGCTGTAATTCCTGTTCGTGCTGCAGTACTTCGTCGATGCTGATTTCGCGTACCGAACCGTCTCCGACTTCGTATACATGGTCTGCGTAGGGTAGGATGTCATGGCTGTGAGTTGCCACGATGAGCGTCTTTCCCGCATCCAATGTCAGTTCGAGAAGGAGGCGCAGTACGGTTTCACCCGTGGTCCCGTCGAGGTTGCCCGTGGGTTCATCGGCGAGCACCAGGAGAGGGTCGTGCGCGAGCGCGCGTACGATCGCCACCCGCTGCTGTTCACCTCCGGAAAGGGTTTCCGGCAGGCTATCGGCTTTGTCGTCCAGACCCACCCGTTGCAGAAGCGCGAGAGCGCTTTGTCGTGATGCCGCGAGATCAGCGCCGTCCAGTTCGCGGGGCAGCGTCACATTTTCGAGGACTGTCAATGTCGGGATCAGATGAAAGAACTGAAACACGGTCCCGATGTCACGTCTCCGGTACAGTGTGAGTTCCGACTCCGTCATCGAGGTGATGTCTCGTCCCGCCACGGTGATTGTCCCACTGTCCGCCGCGTCGATCCCGCCGAGGAGATTCAGCAGTGTGCTCTTTCCGGAGCCGCTGCGGCCAAGGAGCACATGGACGCGCCCTTCGGCGAACGAAAGGGTGCAGCGGTCGAGAACAGGCTGCGGAGTGCCGGACTGCATGTACGTTCGCGAAACATGTTCCATGTGCACAAGGTCCTGCGCGCTTCTCACCGGAGGGATTTCGCCGTTATGTTGTACGTCGTTCATAGTCTAAGAACAACGTTTAAGCTTGAAATAAATCCCGCCGACAAAAAAAACAGTCGGATAATGCTTGTAGGGCCCCAGAACGGAGAAGGCCCCCGACAGGGAGCCTTCGTACTTCGCGCTGTGGTATTCTGCGATTCAGTAGCTGAATTTCCCGAGCTTCGTCTTGCCACGGAAGATCCAGTAGATGGCGATGGTGTAGCTCAGGACGAAAGGCATGCCCAGCAGTGCGATCCAGCGCATGATCCCGAGGGTTTTCTGCGAACTGGCCGCGTTGTAGATGGTCAGGTTCCAGGCCGGATCGAGGCTCGAGACGATCATGTTCGGGAACAGCGAGAATCCGAACAGGAAGGTCAGCGCCGCGATGGTGGCGACGGATGACAGAAAGGCGTACAGGGGTTTGCCGAGATAGATCGCGCGAGGGATGTTGGCGATGGCGAGCACGTTCAGTACCACGACAACCCAGGCCCACGGAATTTCGCGGAAGTTTGTCACGGCACTCGGGAGGCTCACCAGGGTCGCCATGGTGACGAAGATGTACATGACGAGGAAAAACCCGAAGGTGCTCCACATCCAGCGATGAATGCGTTCCTGCAGGTCCCCTTCGGTTTTCAGGTACAGGTAAATCGATCCGTGCATGGCGAAGGTTGCCACGGCGAAGACCCCGATGAGCAGGGGGAAAGGCCCGAGCAGATCGAGCAGCCGCCCCTGGAACTCCATGTCCGACCCGATCGGCAGTCCGATCATCATGTTGCCCACCGCCACGCCGAACAGGAAGGTCGCCAGCGTGCTTGCGACGCTGAAGGCGACATCCCAACCCTGACGCCACCAGCGCTGCTGCTGCTTGCTGCGGAATTCCATGGATACTGCACGGAAAATCAGGGCGAACAGCAGAAACATGAAGGGAAGGTAGAACCCGGAAAATGCCGTCGCATAGGCATGTGGAAAGGCCGCGAACAACGCGCCACCAAACGTAACGAGCCAGACTTCGTTGCCGTCCCAGAGGGGACCGATGGAATTCATGAGCAGGCGGCGCTCCTCGTCCTCTTTCACGAAGAGATGGAGGATACCCACACCCAGATCGAAACCATCGAGAATGGCGTATCCCGTGAGTAGGACACCAAGCAGAATGAACCAGAAGATATTGAGATCCATGTCAGTCCTCCTTGCTGCTGCTGGTGCTGCGGGCATCTGTCATCGAAGGTCCGCCTGCATCGGTCCGTGAACTCACGGCATCCAGCAGCGCAGCGCTGCCGTCGGCATCCACGGTGACTTCCTCCGGCCCCTTGGTGATCTTGTCGTGCATGATGTACAGCCAGATTGCGAAGAGGAAGAGGTAGATGATGCTGAACAGAATGATGGAGGTCAGCACTTCCTCGGCCGATACGGCTTTCGACAGCGCATCACTTGTGCGCAGCAGACCGTAGACGATCCATGGCTGGCGTCCGACTTCGGCGGCAACCCAGCCTGCCTGGTTGGCGATGTAGGGACCGATGATGGAGAAGACGAATATCCAGAGCATCCATCGCTTTTCGAACAGCGTGCCGCGCCATCGGAAGTATGATGCCAGCAGGGTGATGCCGATGAAGTACATTCCCAGGGCGATCATGATATGGTACATCTGGAAAGGGATCTGCACCGGTGGACGGTCCTCCGGCGCGTAGGCGTCGAGGCCGGTGACCTCAGCTTCGAAGTCGCCGTGCAGGAGGAAACTCAGTCCGCCCGGAATCGAGATTCCCATGTCTACGCGCTCCTCCATTTCGTCCGGAACGCCGAAGAGCCACATATCGCCCGGACCGGTATGGAAATGTCCTTCGAATGCAGCGAGCTTTGCCGGCTGAGTCACCGCGACGGTGTTTGCCTGGTGATGTCCGCTGAACAACGCCGCAAGCGAGGCGATCGTACCGATCACGAGGGCGATGGTGAAGGATTTTTTTGCCGGTTCCACATGGCGTCGCTTGAGCAGATACCATGCCGTGATACTCATCACGAAGAAGGCCCCGAGAATAAACGCCCCGATCAGCGTATGCAGCAGGCGGTCGACGCTGGAGGGATTGAATACCATGGCCCAGAAATCCGTGATCTCGGCGCGGGCTTTCATACCTTCGCCGACGATATGGAATCCGGTCGGCGTCTGCTGCCACGAGTTGGCGACCACGATCCATACCGCTGAAAACATCGATCCCAGAGCGACCATGATGGTGGAGAAGAAATGCATGCGCGGAGAGACGCGGTCCCATCCAAACACGAGTACCGCGAGGAAGCCCGACTCGAGGAAGAAGGCGAAAACGCCTTCGGCCGCGAGGGGCGAACCGAACACATCGCCCACGTAGCGCGAATAGGTTGCCCAGTTCGTACCGAACTCGAATTCCATGACGATGCCGGTGGCCACGCCCATGGCGAAGACCACGGCGAAGATCTTCGTCCAGAAGCGTGCCAGGCTTTCATACTGCCGGTTACGGGTTTTGAGATAGATGCCCTCGGTAACGGCAAGTATCACTCCGAGTCCGATAGACAGCGGCGGAAACAGGTAGTGAAACATGATGGTGAGAGCAAACTGGAAGCGGGAGAGAAAAAGAACATCAAGATCCAT
>PKTF01000124.1 GCA_002869275.1 Ignavibacteria bacterium
CCAGCGCATAGACGAGTTTCATGTCGAGTGCGCCGGCGACCTCACGCAGCGATCGGAGCGTGATCGAGCCGTCCGCTTCCCGCTCCTCGAAACCCTTGATGCTCTGTGGCGTCACATCCAGGCGCGAGGCCAGCTGCCTCAGCGTCATGTTCAGCGACACCCGGATGACGTGAATCCACCCCCGCGGCGGCGTAACCAGCCGCGCGAAAGACTTCGCTTTCCCCAGCTTGCGGTCCAGTTGCTCGAGGGCTAATCTTCTGCTGGTGCTGTCCACGGCGTACTCCTGACATTGGTTATGCTTACAACTCGAGCGCCTGTAGGGGCGCCGATTATCAGCTTTTATACTGATATCGATTAGCCCATTTTAAGCTTATCTACATATAAAGTCAAGTCATATTTCAGCTTGTATACTGATATTCACAACATATTTTAAGGTGCTGGACTTACGGCAATCCCTGAATCCAACGCCGAAACAACAAACGGCCGGCGTCGGTCGCATGTACCGAACGCCGGCCGAATTAATATTCGCCGCGGCGCAAAAGCGCCGTTTCCTGTTATTTCACGAGCACCATGGTTCCGAACGATTCGAATTCTCCGACGCGCAGGACGTAGAAGTACAGGCCCGGCGGATTGCCGGCTGAATTCCAGCGGACCGTGTGGCTGCCGGGATTCTGGGCTTCGTCGACCAGGGTCGCCACCACCTGTCCGAGCGCGTTCCGCACGGTGACGCGCACCGGTGAGGACTTCTGCAGGTCGTAGCGGATGGTGGTGGAGGGATTGAACGGGTTCGGGTAGTTCTGGTACAGGGTGAACGCATCCGGCATGGCCTGCAGCTGATGCACCGCGGAGACGTCCCTTCCGATGCCGCTGACGAGAACCGTGTCAGGTGACGTCGCGGCGTTGCTCACGATGACGAGAACGCCACTGCGCTCACCGATAACACTCGGCTCGAAGCGGATCGTCGCATCCTGGGAACTGCCGCCCGGGATTTCGAACTGCGTGCTCAGCGGCGTGAAGTCCGCGTTGCTCGACGTGATGGCGGAGACGCTCAGGTTTTTGCTGCCCGTGCTGCTGATGGTCAGCACCTGGTCTTTCGACCCGCCGACGTCGACTGAGTCGAAGGAAAGCTGCGGAGACCCGAAGGAGATTGCGGGATCGAGTGCGCCTGTGCCGTCGACGGCGATCGTGTTCGGCGATGAGCCGGCGTTGCTTGTGATCGTGAATACGGCATTGACCGGACCCACGGCATCCGGTGCGAAACGGAGCGTGAAGGTTTTGCTGCTGCCCTGTCCGATGGTTTCAATCGGAGTTTCCAGGGTGAAGCGCGCGTCATCCGCCGTGAAATCCGAGATGCGCAGCGGGTCGTTCCCGGTGTTCGTGATGGTGACCGTGGTATCTTTCTGCGTACCGACGGGGACGTTTCCGAAGGATATGCTCGCGGGATCGATGGTCATGCTCACCTCGGCGATACCGCGTCCCGAAAGAGGAATGGCTGTCGGGGAACCCGGCGCATTATGTGTCAGCGTGAGATCGCCCGAGACCGGTCCATGAGCTGTCGGCGAGAAGCGTACGGTATCGGTAAACGAGCCGCCCGGCTCGAGGACCATGGAAGAAATATCCACGGTGAACTTCGCATTGGACGTCGTGATGTCGGAGATGGTGAGCGTGTCATTGCCGGTATTCGAGATATTGAGGGCCATGGCCTTGGTCGTCCCCGTCGGGATATCGCCGAAAGCCAGCATTATCCTGTCGATTTCGATCACTGCCGAGGCCGTGCCCTTTCCGGTGACGAAGACCGTGTCGGGACCAAAGATGGAATTGCTTTCAATAACGATGAAGCCGTTCTGCGCGTCCTTCGCGACCGGCGTGAACGTGGCCTCTGCAGTGACGCTGCCGCTCGGAGCGATGGTGTTGTCATCCGGCGTGAACGTAAACTGCGGATCACTCGACGTGATGGAAGCGATCGTCACCGGCACGCCGCCGGTGTTGGAGAGGGTGACGTCGAACGACTTGGACTTGCCCAGGGCTACCGTCCCGAATTTCAGGTCCTTCGAGGAGAACGTGATCACGGGCGGACCGATCGGCAGGGTGCCGTCGGGGAGGACTCTTGCGGCATACACTTCCACGTTCGTATACGAGGGGCGATAATCCTCCCAGGTTAGGATGGCGCCGTTTCGGCCGTCACTGACCATATACGGGAATTGCTGGATTTTGTCCGCGGTAGAAATCGGCACACCGGCGTTCGTCCACTGCAGTGCGCCGGCAGCAGAGAGCCGCTGCGCGTAGATATCGCCCTGTGTCGCACCCAGTGTCTGATCTTCCCAGGCAACGATCATGCCGCCGCTTCCATCGCCGACGAGATTCGGCGCTTTCTGTATTCCGGTGCGGTTGGACACCGCCACACCGTCGGCCGCCCATTGCTTGGTGCCGACGTTGTCGATGACCTGCGCAAACGCCTGCTTCCTGGCGCCCGCACGTCCGTCATCCCAGACGATGCCGACCAGCCCCGTGCCGATATTTGCCACGTGGAAGCGTTCCTGTCCGCCGCTTGTCGACGTCGCGCGCATGGACGCCGCCTGCGAGCCGTCAGGTTTCAGAACGACAATATTCAGGTCGGGCGTCGATCCGGTACCCCAGTCCAGGTAGCCGATGACCGCGTTGCCGGTACCGTCCGCCACGATCTCGGGAGAATCCTGCGAACCGCTGTTCGTCGCGATCCCTACGCCCTTGCTCGCCCAGAGAACTGCGCCGGAGGAATCGATACGCTGGGCGTACACGTCATATTCGGGACGCGGATAGTAGGCATAGGCGATGTACGCGCCACCTTCACCGTCGCTGACGATGCTGGGAGCGTTTGAAAAGCGCAGGGTGCCCGAGACGAGGCTCGTCGTTGACCAGGCCAGGGACCCGTCTCCGTTGATTCGCTGAGCACGGATCTTGCTCGTCGGCGGGAAGCCGCCGCTGTCGTCGTTCCACGTGATGATGGCGCCGTTATGGCCGTCGGTAGTAAGGCTCGGGCTGGACTCATCGGTCAGCTCCTGCGTGACAGGCACCCCATTCGTGGCCCAGAGCACCTGGCCCGTTGAGTCGATGCGCTGGGCGTAAATATCATTGTTCCCATCCCTGGTGTCCGTCCAGATGATGATCGCGCCTCCGGCATTGTCGGTCACGATTTCCGGCTCCAGCTGCGACCCCCACTCATTGCAGATCACGTTGCCGTTGACTGTCCAGCGGATGAAACCATCCTTGTCGATGCGCTGTGCATAAATATCGAAGGTGTTCTGTGCCGCGCGTTCATCGTACCAGCAGATGATGGAACCACCTTTCCCGTCGCTGATGAGCCGGGGCGATACCTGGTTGTTTCCCGCCTGGCAGATCTTGTTGTTCACCGCCGGATCGGAACTCCATTGCGCGTGCGCGACCATGAATGGGAATAACAGAAGGATCGGAATGAAACGTCGTAGCAGTTTTGAAATCATAGAGGCTCCTGCTCACTTATATGAAGGTGGATGAGGCTCAAGAAGAATGACAAGAGCATGGCATCTCAGGTTACACCAAAACGGACCTACCGGAGCATTTTTTTTCAATTCCTGCTCCAGATGGCCTGTGGGCACCGAGTCGCGTTTTCCTCGTATCCCGAAACCTACTGACCCGCATGAAGAGAGTCAAGGATCGGAAACTGCGTTATCGCTGTTCCCATGCCCGGAGATGGGGCGCCGCGGTTCACGGAGCGAATAGAAACAGCGCGTGAGCATCACAATGCAGGAAGGGCGAGAAGAATCTCGCCCTTTCTCGCCCTCTCTGCTTTGCGTGCCGACCTCTTTCTTATCGTGCAAGAATCATCTTCCGTACATGGATCACATCTCCCGTGCTGAGTCGATAGGAATACATCCCGGACGGAAGGTCGCCGGCATCGAACAGCAGCTGATGTGTTCCGCTCGGATATGACTGCGCCCTCGCAAGCCATGCGACCTCACGGCCCAGCGCATCCACAATCACGATCGAGATCGGTGCGGGTGTGTTCATGGTGAAACGGATCGTGGTCGTGGGGTTGAACGGATTCGGATAGTTCTGATGGAGCAGCATCATGCCGGCCGTCGGTGGACGCTCTGATGTCGTAGTGATATCGGGAACGCGCAGGACACGAATATCGGTCCATGTACCGCCATCCGCCGTATTCATGGTTACCGATATGGTCATCACGGTCACCCCGGGATCGATATCGAGATCCATCTCCGCGGGATGCAGTGTGTTCGGCAGGATGGTCTCGACTTCGAATTCCGGTGAATCCACTGCCGCTGTCCCGCTGCTGAGCAGCGCGACGCGCAGCTTCGCATCCGTGGCCTCTCCGCCGCCGATGTTCTTCACGGAGAAGCTCAGCCTGTAACGCTTCGGTCCGTCCTGCACACGCCCCTCGAGGCTGGCCGCCTCCAGCGCCAGCACGGGCAAGGAAATGAGTGACCCGCTTTTGCCGAGCTGGGCATCGATTCCATCTGCTGCCCCGTACAGCGCTCCGATGATGGTGTCGATCTCTGCAACGAGCGGATCGACCTTGTAGTTCTGTGCATCCAGAACGTAGTCCGCCAGCGAAACCGAGAGCACGGATCGGAGCAGCTTCGTCCGCTGCACCTGGCCGATCGTGCGGTAGTAGTCACCGCGTGTATCGACATCCTGCTCGAGCATCGTTTCCGGAGCGATGCCCAGCAGAGGGCGTTGTGCACGGTCGAGCATCGCGATCGACGCGCGTCCGAGGCTGCGGAGGGTATCGTATTTCTCCTCGATATAGACGGCGTCCTCAGCCAGGACCTTCGCGCGCAGTGCTTCAAGCGCAGCGCGGTCCGCATCGAGCACCTCGCGCCTGACATCCGCGGTGATTGCCTGTGCGACACCGCTCCGCGAGCCGCTTTTTGTGAATCCCGATGACGGATCAAAAATCGACACGGCAACCGCCGCCAGGTCGTCGGGGAGCAGGCGGGTCAGGTACTGTGCCCTCTCCGCGGGGATATCCGCCTTTTCCGTGGCACGGCGGACATTGCGCACGAGATCAGGTTTGAGGACGGTCATCTTGCGCATGAACACATTCAGGTCGCCCGTGACCGAAGAGGAAATCGTGTAACCCCGGTCGAGACCGTAGCAGATACTCTTGTAGGCATCGAATCCATCCACGAAGCCCTGTGTCGCCTTGCGCACATCTTCGACAAATGCCACATGATTCTGCTGCGCCTCGGTATAGCTGCCGCTGTACCAGATGTTCTGCGTCTGCATGGCGTAGTCCGGAATGAGCGACTGTGTCGCGCTGACATACCCGTCCATCAGCATGAGTTCCTGGTAATACGTGCCGGTCAGGGGAATTGTATTCGTCGTGAGTTCAACCGGACTGCAGCATTCGCGCTGCATGGCTGAAAAGGCTGCCGCCAATCCAGTCCCCTGCTCTGTTCCGGTCAGGGCGAACAGTGTCTGCGCTGCATCAAACATGGACCAGCTCAAATCCTGCATCACTTTGTCGAGATAGGGATACTCATTTGCCTGCAGCAACGCGCGTACGTCATGCCATGCGATACCGAGGGCCAGAACGTCCTTTGCGCAAATTGCGGGAGCCAGGACTGCCTGACGGGCGGTTTCTCTCGCACCCGGTACCGGCGGCGTCATTTCGTCTGAGCCAACTGCGTCGAGCATGGCCTGCTCGAGAAGCGTGTACCGCTCCAGGGCGCTGATTGCATTCTGCACACCGTTCGGCTGTTCCGCGCGCCATGTTTTCAGCAGGTCGCGCGCGTCGGTTTCATCGTAGCCACGGGAGTAGTCACCGAGTGCTGTTCGCAGTGCTCCGAGCTTATGGTCCCCGGCGATTCTCAGCTGCTCGAGCTGGAGAATTCGCTCCTCCTTCGTGTTCATTGCCGCGATGAATTCAGGTGAAAGCGGTTCCGTCAGGGTTGTCGCTGATACGATATCCGAGTACGGTGACTTGCCGTGCTCGTTGTATGCCCGGAGACGATACCAGTAGGTCGTTTTCGATTGAAGCCCGTCGTCAGTGTGGGAGCGCACATCAAATTCCGGATCGGGTGACAGGCGTGCGAACTGCGAGGGATCACCGGTAAGCGAACGCTCGATTTCAAATCCTGCCGCGATCGTCGGATCAGGCATGGACCAGTCAATGCGGATCTCCGTATCGCTGAGTGCCGCTGCTGTGACATTGAACGGCGTGACAGGGATCTTCTGCTCCTCACGCAGAGTCGTGGCGCTCGCGATTTTCGACCAGGACGATACGCCGGAGATGTTCACAGCGCGGATCCGATAGAAATACTCTGTCGCGGGATTGAGGCCCGTATGCTCATACGAACGGTCACCCACCCGGGGTGATGGAAGCAGCGAAGTGAAATCCGCCTCTTCCCCGGTCAGAGACCATTCGAGCTCGAACGAGTCTTCGAACGAGGGATCGGGCATGAGCCAGCTCACATGGATACTGAATGGACTGCTCGCCGTCGCCATCAGTCCGAAGGGCTGATTGGGGACGGGCATGGGGTATGTCGAAGCCGTATCCTCGGTCCATGCGGATGCTCCGACATCATTGACCGCCCGGAGGCGATACCAGTAGGTGGTCGAGGCCTCGAGGTGTTCATCGAGGATATTGCCGTCTCCAGGACCGGAGGTATGGACGATCCCCCAGTCATCCGAAACGGTTTTTCGCTCGATTTCGTATCCGTCCTCGTTTTCGGATCCCCTGAGCCAGGACAGAGAAACGGTCCGGTGATCGGTGGCAGTGCAGAAGAATTCCAGCGGCACCGAAGGCTTCGTTTTGGTCAATACGTCCACGACGTTTGACCAGGAGGACGCCGCTTTCTCACCGGTGGCCCGTACTCTGAACCAGTAGTGCGTGCGTGGGACCAGTCCCTGCAGGGTGTGCTCCACGGCATTCGCAGGCAGTGTTGCGACGATGGTCCAATCGCCGGATTCGTGTTTCTGCTGGACCTCGTAGTTGCTTTCGCCATCGGCATTGTCTTCCCATCGCAGCATGACCGTGGTTTCCGTGATCACTGTTCCAGTGAGGTTCGTCGGTGCATGCAGAAACTTCCACGTTGTTGCCGTGGCTTCATTCGAGCAGGGAGAGGTGATACGCCCTTCGATGGCCTTCAATCGAAACGTATAGTCCGTGCTGGGCTGCAGTTCCAGTACCGTGTGCGTGGTATGATTTGCTTCGGTCCGGTCTACCTCCTCCCAGACTCCGGGATTCCGGTTTACCTCGACCACGAAGCCCGATTCATTGTCCGAATTGTCTTTCCATGAAAGCTCTACCGCGTCCGAGGAAACGGCCTGCGCCTGCAATTCATCAGGGGCGATGAACGGGGGTGTTGTGGCGGACGCCACATTCGTGGGATCGGAAGTGTACTTGGAGTTCACCGCGCGGATCCGGAAACGGTGTTCCATTTCCGGCAGGAGGTCGACGACGACATGGATCGCGACATTGGCCGCCGCGGAGTCAATCGGGACCCATTGGCTCGAGGCATTCTCATACTCGATAACGAACCAGGTCTCATTGTTGGAGTTATCGGTCCACGACAGCGAAACACGCGTCGGAGACACAGCGGTGGCCATCAGCCCTGCCGGGGCGATGGGAGGAGTTACCACCAGTCCCTGTGATGAGAGTTGCAGGATGAAGCCATCGGTACCACCACCGTAGGTCGGCTGGGCCGGAGCCTCCAGCGGGAAATCGGTGCTTGACGTGAAACCGGCGACGACGATATCATTCGCAGGCGTAAAGACCCCCTGGTAGGCATCATCACCACCGCTGCCGCCGTAGAATGTGGACCAGTGAATGGTGCCGTATTGTGAGAGCACGGTGACATAGAGGTCCTCACCGCCGGTGATCGTCGGCTGCAGTGCGTCCTTTATGGGGAAATCTGTACTCGAGGTCCCTCCAACCAGGACAATATTCCCCTGGCTGTTTACACCGATGGTTCCGCGATTCACATCGTCATATGCACTTCCGCCGAGATATGAGGCCCACTCGATGTTGCGTCCGTTTTGCGGCGTGGGCGTGGCCGCGTACTTGATGATATGGATGTCCTGGCTTCCTGCCAGCGATGCCTGCATCGGATTCACGGTAACCATGTCCGTGCTCTGGCAGCGGGATGCGATATACAGGGCGCCCGCATCGTCTGCCGTCATGCTGCGCGCGGCGTCGAAACCGTCTCCACCGAGGTAGGAGGACCAGAGCAGCTGTCCGGTGGCGCTGAATTCCGCCGCGTA
>PKTF01000104.1 GCA_002869275.1 Ignavibacteria bacterium
GATGTGAACACTTTCAGCAACGCGGGCTCGGATTCCGTGACGCCGCATTCACCGGAAATCGCGCAGGTGTACTGCGTGAGATTATCCGCTTCCTGAAGGTTTTCGAGCTGCAGTTCGTCAGTGGTTTCACCAGGGATATCCTCCCCGTCCTTCTTCCACTGGTAGGTCAGTTCGCCTGCGCCCGTGGCACGCACGTAGAACCAGGCACCTTCACCCACGCACACGTTTCGCCAGTACACCTGGTCGGTAATGACTGTTCCTTCCTTGATCGTGAAGCTCGCCTCCATCTCGTCCTCGAGGTCCACATTCTTGTTGTCGATGATGCGAATGCGGTAGGTGTCGCCCACGGGGAAACCGGACGGAATCATCCAGGCCCATGAACGCTCAAGGCGGGCCAGATCATCGACCAGCAGTTCATCCCAGCTCTGGCCATCGTTCGTGGACAGATAAATGGAGAAATCGTTGTTGCCGGTTGCCGACCAGGTGATGGTCAGCGGCGTGCCGGCGCAGATTTCCTCACCGCCGGACGGTGCCAGAAGTTCGAGACTGCGAACGACGCTCGTGACATTCATGCACAGCGCCTTTTCGGCATTGCTGCGCACGAGGGCGCCTGTACGGTCGCGGAAGACCTTGTGCACGTTCTTGTTGCCAAAACGCATGTGGCAGTAACTCATCAACTCACCGCCACCCTGGATGAGATGGATATCGTTCGCGGAAAAACAGCGCGCCTGATTTCGTATGGGTTCGGCGGTGTAGCAGGAATCGATAGGGGGATTCCAGACGCAGGAATGTGTATGGGGAGAACCGAAGTTGTGGCCGAGCTCATGCGCCCAGACGCCGTAATGGCCTTGGATATTGGCATTGTTTGACGAAAGCTTCACATAGGCGTATCCATGCGTGCGGCTGCAGAGCTGGTTCACCCAGGCGAGACCCTGTGTGACGCGGTCCGAAGAAATAGGCTTGCGCGAGATCAGCGAGGCCAGCGTGCGGTCCACATGGTCCATGTTCTCACGCCAGTATTTCGTAAAGGTGTCCAGGGCAGCGTCATCGCTGGCCGGACTATACGGATCTTCCGTCTCCCAGGTCTTCATATAGGAGATTTCAAATGTGACCGCGACATCACGTTCGTATATCGAGGCCACACCCGTCAAGAGGGATGCGATGTAATTTTCGGAAGCTTCCACGCTGCCGTAATGCTGGAACGCTTCGAAATCAACTTCCACGGCCAGTTTGGCAAGGAGGGTATCCGCATCAAGGGGCACCGACATCGGTGCCGATTCCATTCCCTGAAGCGCACCTTCGATGATGCGAGCATCATGTTCCTCGGGATGGAAAGCCTTCATTTCTTCAGTGGCCAGGTAAATAGTCAGCATGCGGTCGCCCGTCTGCGGTGCACCGTTCAGCCTCGTGGTGAAACTGTATTCCACACCGCCGCGGGTAATGCTCCCTGTCACACCGGCGGATTCCACCGTCATGAAAGCAAAGGAATGCTCATCATCAGCGATGCGCCCGCGATACGCGCGCACATCGGGAAGCGGACGGCGCACTTCGCCGTTCACACCGTGCGACAGGATAACCGCGTCGTCGCTAAAAATCTTGAAGGAGCGCAGGTCGAGATCCACAGTCGATCCGTCGGGCATCGGGAATCGTGACAGCAATACGTGATCCGCAGCGCGCATCTTCGGGAAGGACGCCAGGGGCACTTCCATTGTCAGCGCCTGCGGCGATGCGATGGGAACGGCCTTGCGCAGGCTGTTCTTCGTGATGGGAACGAAGAGGTCGTCGGCGGAAATTACCGTGACGGCATCCGCGGACTGCGAGGACTGTGCGATAACGGCGGAAGCCGGCACAGCCATGAAAACGAGAAGGAACAGAGTAACGGCGATCACCCTGTTACGGGTCATAATCGAAGCAAACATCATCGATTCTACCTCATCATTGATGTCCATGAATTGAGTGCCGGCGGATGCCGGTATCGGGGTCAGTATCTATAATACGGAAAAATCGGAAAAGTACGTGGCGGTCTTTTGATCAACGCCTCATCTTCACCGAGATGGTGCGACGCAGCGCGCACGCATCACCCGCGTTGAACGAGCAGGGCGCGGGCCGGAGCACCGTCCCCTCCCGTGATGAACAGCGGCGTGGCGATGAGGGTATAACGGCCGGGCTTGACGTGCGCGAGCCGCAGACCTTCCATGATCAGGATGTTATTTCGCAGCAGTTTTTTGTGCACCGGCCAGGCGGGATCACTGTACGTTTCAATCGAAAGGGCGTCGATTCCAACCAGATTGACTTTCCGCGACGCAAGGTAGTTCGCGGCGTCGAGTGTGATCGCGCAAAAGTCATCGGGATCGCTGTCCGCGGAGCGGTGAGTGTTCGCCTTCAGCAGAACCGCGTCCCCGGTACGAATACCCTGCCCTTCCAGGTCTCCCGCTGTAACTTCATCGACCTGCGTCAGGTCGATCACCACTGCCGTCGAAAGCCAGCGACGCGCGGGAATCTGGTCTATGGTTTTCCCCTTCGGCAGAAAATGCGCCGGGGCGTCAATATGTGTGCCGCTGTGAGCGCTGAGTGCGAGTTTCGAAAGCTGGTAGCCTTCACCGGACTCGTCGAACGAGGCAATCACCTCACGATGAAAACGGATGTCGCCCGGATAGGCCGGAGTATCATCGTCGAGGGGAGTGCTGATATCAATGATTTTTGATGCTGCCATTCCGGGCCTTTGACTGTGCTTACGGCATGATGGAATCGAGTGCCGAGCGAAGCGCGGCGTTCTGTTCCTCGGTGTAACCGACAAGGATATGGCGGACGACATTCTCACTGTCCACGAAGTACACGATGGGAATGCTGTCCACACCAAGCTGCATGAGGACGTTACCCTGGTTGAACGACAGCCTGAACGGCAGCTGGTGCTCGTCGAACCAGGCCTCTCCCCTTTCCTTCTCCAGGTCGAGATTCACTGCCACGACATCGATATCACCAGCAGCACGATCTGAGAGCGCCGCCTTCAATGCCAGGAGCAGGCTGCCTGATTTCTCAGACACCGAAGCCCAGAAGGCGTAGATGGCCGGTTTCCCGGTTCCGAGAGGGTATGAGGTCTTCAGTCCGTTGAGGTCCAGCAGGTTGAAGCTCGGAAATTCTGCGTCCTGAAGTTCCTTGCGACGTTTCTCGCTCGCGGCCATGCGCTGAAGTTCGTTCTCCTGCTGCTCTTCCTTATTGAACATGCGGAATACCTGCGGCCACATATTCGAGGGCGTGATCCTTTTCCGGTATTCAAGTGCGCGCTCGGGATTCTGCAGAATGTAGAACCAGGTTTCCGCCGCCATGTTCAGGAAGCCGTCGTCGCGTCCATACCGCTTCTCCAGCTCCTCGAGACGTGAAACGATGCGCTGTTGCACGCGTGGATTCCCTTTCGCCTGCTCGAGCACGAGTTTGAAGTACTTGTGATAGGCTGAAAAATTCTCCGGATATGTGACGATCTCTCGCTCCGCCTCGCGAATCTGCACACCGATCTCCTCCCGGGCGAGCTGCAGAAAGGACAGGTTGAAGAATCGTGCGTTTTTCACCGGCTCGCCCCTGTCGTTCACCACGTAGCGGACGAAGGTCTTCTGATGGTTGCCATCCACAACGCCCCCTCCCGCAACGACGTACGACAGCAGTGCGGCATCAGCCGGAATTGCGATGTCGGCCGTCCAGCCCTCACGGCCTTTCTTCAGTTCAGCGACGTGCAGGCGACTGGTGTCAGCGCTGACGACATTTTGCCAGAGCGCCAGCCTCGTGCCGAAACGTGTGTTCCAGAAATCGAACACGTAGATGAGCTTCAACGCAGAAGCCTGTTCCAGCGGGGAACCCGTCGGCGGATGATACACCACGGTATACGTCTTGCCGGCGACAGGTTCGCCCTGTGCGTGCAGCGTACACGGCAGCAGTACGAGTAGGAGAAGTAAAAGGCAGTATCGTTTCATGAATATTCCGATATCGTGAATCCGCAACGAAGCATACCGTTGGTATACGCGGGAAAATGCAAATCAGTTCTCGACCGGCGTCTGCGGAAGCACCTTTGTTTTGAAAATATTGCCGCCGATCAGTCCGCCGAGGGCTCCGAAGCCCACGTACAGCACCAGAGCAAACAGCAATCCGATGAGAAACAGCATCATCGGCTGTGCAGCAATCTGCATGATGAGTTCACGTGCGGCTTCGACCGCCGCAGGATCCGTCGCCTGCATTTCCGCTTCATCGAAAGCATTCTCGAGCTGAGTGGTGAGGTCGACCGAACCACCGCTCAGCATGAGGAACTGCAGAATGGTCGTGAAAAACGCTCCGACCACCCCCGAGAGCGCCCCGATGGCCGCTCCGTCGCCGATGGAGAACGGCATGTCCATGGGAAAACTTTTTTTGTAGAACCAGACGCCGAGCACGGCGGCCCCCATGATGCCCGCGCAGCAGGCACAGTTGATGAAATTGAGATACGGGGTGATACTGATCACGGTCATGGCGCCCCCGCCGATGAGCACGGGCACAAGTTTGCTCGGCTTTGTCGCTGCACCAAATTCTGTCATGCGTTCACCTCTCTATGGGATGTGAGAAACGGCGTTTCCGTGAAGTCCAGAGTTCCATCCACGCCGGGACGACGAAACATGCGAGCCCTGCTCCGGCGATGCTTCCCGATACGGCGCGCGATACCGGTGAATTATTCCATACACCCGCGACATCAAGCATGTAGTCGAGCAGCATCGGAAGTATAAATATAGCAAGCCGCGGCAATGCGAGGGTATGAAAAAAGCGAAGACGGCGAAGCCAGGGAAAGGCCAGGACGGTCAGCGTGAAGGCCGAATAAATGGCCGAACAACGCTGGCATACCGAAAGCGGCCAGTCGAAAAGAGCGAATGAACGGGCGACGTCCTGGTGGCAGATCGGGGAAAAAAACCAGCGTGCGAAAACGGCCTCCCGGCCGCATCCTCCCTGGTGCAGCAGCGGCGCGGCTGCGATTCCCACCGTCCAGAGCAGGGCGATTCCCAGCAGCACGATGTACCCGGCACGGGACCAGGGCATGAACCCCGCTCTAGTGCCTGTCACCCGTCCGGCCCAGGATCCGCTGAAACTCCTTGAACGTCGACAGGTCCGGCATCGGATTGCCGTTTGAATCACGTCCGTCGGGAGCGATCACGGCAAGGTGCTTCATGGCCTCGAGCGCGGCAGACCTGTCCCTGCGCAGCAGCTGTGCACGCGCAAGGAAGAAGTAGGCTTCGGGAAGCCGGTCACCGAGTTCGATGGCCTTTCCGGCTGCGAGCATGCCTTCGTCATACTTCCCCACCTCGAGATTGAGTTCTGCAAAATCGATCCACGCGGTAGCGTTCCGTGGATCGAGGCGCAGTACGTTGCTCAGGCTCGCGATAGCATCGTCAAGCCGCCCGAGTTCGAATTCGATATCCGCCTTGGCATACCAGAGTTCCATGGTCTCCGGGGAGATCCGCACAGCGGTGGCGTAATCGCGCAGGGCGCTGATGTAATCCCGCTTCGCCTCGTAGCTGCTGCCACGTCCGAAATATGATTCCGCATTGTGCGGCGCAATCTCGATGGCGCGCGTGTAGGCGTGCAGCGCCTCGTCGTAACGATCGGCCTCCTCCAGCGCATTACCGAGATTGTGCCAGGCGTGCATGTCGTTGGCTTCCAGTTCCGTGGTTTTCTGGAAGCAGTCGATGGCTTCCGAGAACCACTTCAGATTGGCGCAGCTGTTGCCGCGATTGTACCAGGCCGAACTGAAATCCTCTTCGATCGCCAGAGCATAATCGTAGCTCTCGATAGCGCGGCGATAGGCTCCCATACGGTTGAGGATGATGCCACGATTATACCAGGCGTTCTGGTTGAACGGCGATATATCGATCGCACGGTCGTAGCACCGGAGGGAGTCCTGCAGCTGATCGGTGAAATCATAGCAGTAGCCCAGCTCATACCAGGCATCCTTGTGCTCAGGCTGCCGGTCGATCAATTCCTGGAACAGCGGAATCGCCTCATTGTATGCACCGGTATGCTCAAGCGCGATTCCTTTGCTGAACAGCGCTTCGTCGTTTTCCGGCTCCATCGACAGCGCCGTGTCGAAGCAGTTCAGTGCACCGCTGGAATCACCGAGGTTGTCCAGGGTGATGCCTTTGTTGATGAGCAGTTCCGTATCGGCAGGGTTGAGGCTCTCAGCCTGTTCGAAGGACTCGAGCGCCTGTTCGTATCGACCGAGGTTATTGAGCGCCATGCCTTTGCGTTCCCAGGCTTCGGCACTGTACGGGGTGCGCTCGGTCAGCACCTCGAGAAAACCCAGGGCCTCCTCGAAACTGGCCTTATCAAGAAAAAAACCGGCGATTTCTTCTATGGTTTCGCTGCTGAGAGTTCCCTTGCGGGCAGCATCGAGCAATTCCCCGGCATCCATGTCGGAGAAACGGCTCCCGCGACCCCCGTCGGGATCGTCCCAGTCATCGCGATAATCGTCAAAGTCGTAGTAATTCATTCCTTCTCGTCTAGCGCATAACGCTTCTGTTACACAGAAAACTTATCCCAACGGCACGCCAAATGCAAGAGAATAGCACGTGGCCATATAAGCTGTTGATTTATATGGACTTTCCGTGACTGACCCCGCTGTGCCGACAGCATTTTCCCGTGTTATTCGCATCTGCATTGCTTCTCAGCTCGCACGAAGCCATATTTGTAGAATATGGCGAATGAGACCGCAGAATATTGCGTGGTCCATATCACGGCACCTTCTCCCGAGGAGGCGAAGCGCATCGCAACCGCCCTGGTGGAAGAGCATCTCGCAGCCTGCTGCAGTATCATACCCGGCATCCGGTCGGTGTATCGGTGGCAGGAAGAGATCCACGACGACACGGAGCAACTGCTGCTCTGTAAGACACGGACGGATCATTTTGCACGGCTTGCAGAGCGGGTTCGCGAAATGCACTCGTACGATGTCCCGGAAATCATTCAGCTGCCCATCACTCGGGGATCGCAGCCATATCTCAACTGGATTGACGAAACAGTGTCCGGACGCTCCTGACAGACGTGTTTCCCGGACGGTACACACAGGTTATGTCGAAAATCATTGCCGTAGCAAATCAGAAAGGCGGGGTCGGAAAAACCACGACCTCGGTCAACCTCGCGGCCAGTCTCGCGGTCGCCGAACACAAAACGCTGCTGATCGATATCGATCCGCAGGCGAACGCCTCCAGTGGCGTCGGGATAGACGTCGCGGAATCGCCGGTCTCGATCTATGAGATTCTCATCGACAGCACTCCCGCTGCACAGGGCATCCAGAAGAGCATGCTGCCCTTTCTCGATGTCATTCCCTCGCATATCAATCTCGTCGGTGCGGAAATCGAGCTGATCGACCGGCCGCAGCGCGAACACGTCCTCAAACAGGCCGTTCACGCACTGCGTGAAAACTATGAATACATCGTGATCGACTGTCCGCCCTCGCTCGGACTGCTCACGCTCAATTCCCTTACGGCGGCGGATTCGGTGCTCATTCCCGTGCAGTGCGAATACTACGCTCTCGAAGGGCTCGGCAAACTGCTCAACACCATCAATATCGTACGGCAGCATCTCAACGGCGCACTCGACATCGAAGGCGTCCTCCTGACGATGTACGACATTCGCCTGCGCCTCTCGAAGCAGGTGGCCGAGGAAGTACGCAATTATTTCGGCGAAAAGGTCTTCGACACGATCATCAACAGAAACGTCCGTCTCAGCGAAGCACCGAGTTTCGGAAAACCGGTCATCCTGTATGATGCACTGTCGGTGGGCACGCAGAATTATATCGACCTCGCCCAGGAGATCACCGGCGGCAAGGAAGCCCTGCGCGCCGGAAAAACTGATGCGGCCGGCGCGACTCAGCCGACATCCCCGCAAGCAGATCCCGAGAACATGGAAGCTCAGCAACAATAGCGGCACATCGTGGCGAAGAAGAAAAACGTATTGGGTAAAGGCCTCGGAGCGCTCATCCCCTCAACGGCACCCGTTGAGAACGAAGTCAGCATCGAGCCCACTCCGGAAACGCTGGACGACGGCGTCTCCACGGAATTACTCGCCCATATCGAAGTGGCGAAGATCGAGCCCAATCC
>PKTF01000173.1 GCA_002869275.1 Ignavibacteria bacterium
AAGGGATCGTCTACTCCGCCCCGAAAGGAATCAACTACCTCGAGGAGTATGCCCGCGTGTACGACACCGTGGAGATCGACCAGTGGTTCTGGTCGCTGCACGGACCAGGCAAAATCTCCCTTCCACGAGAGGATACCGTCAGGGAGTATGCATCGAGTGTTCCTGATGGTTTCCGCTTCTCGGTGAAGGTGCCAAACAGTGTGACACTCTCGCATTTTTACCGCAAGGCACGTACACAACCGCTTGTGGAAAACCCTGACTTTCTTTCGGTGGATCTTTTCGCACGCTTCCTTGAAGCGCTTGTGCCCATGCACCACCTGCTCGGTCCGCTCATGCTGCAATTCGAATACCTGAACCGCGAGAAGATGCCCACGGCAAGTCTGTTCCTGGATAAACTCGATGATTTTCTGGGAAACGTTCCAGCAGGATTTTCGCTCGGAGTGGAATCACGGAATCCGAACTATCTGAAGAAGGAATACTTCGACCTGCTGAATGCTCATCACGCGCACCATGTGTTTCTCCAGGGCTACTACATGCCCCCGATCGCTGAGGTGTTCGCAAAGAGTGGTGCGCCTCAGGCGGAAAACACGGTGCTGCGACTGCACGGACCAGACAGAAAGGGGATCGAGGAAAAGAGCGGAGGTGAATGGAGCCGCATCATCGAAGCGCGTGACGATGAATTGCACGGGGTGCTCAAAATGACGAACGCCCTGCTCGAGCAGGGCGTGGATGTCTTTCTGAACGTCAACAATCACTACGAAGGATCGGCCCCGCTCACGATTGAACGTATCAGGGAGATGCTCGGACTGCACCAGCGCGAGCGGTCACGTTGAATGTGGCCCGGAGATGCCTGTGTCCGCAATACGTCGAAACAGCGCGTCAGCCTGTGAGGAAGCACGGCAAATGCCGAGGGCGAGGACGATCGTCCCGAAACAGACCAGCAGGAAAACTATTGATATAATGACTGCCATTGCGATACTCCTTTCAAAGGCAATTCCCACAGCAGTATCGCAACGCCCGGTGGAAGTCTCCAGTCAATTCAAAATCAGGGACGCAACCGTGCGGTCACCCGGCCGTATCCCCGCGCCGATAGGACCTCCCCTCCTCCGTCTGCGCCAGTTCCTCGCAATAATCCTTGAAACGCTGCAGCCCGGACTTCGTCCCTCTCAGGGCCGCGAATTGCAGCACCCGTGCTTTCATCCGCCGCAGTACTGCCGGCACACCGCCTGACCCGATCTGCTCGCCGGATTGCGGGAATACCCGGAGCAGCACATCGGTACCCCCTTCGACCTCACGCAGACGATAGTCCGCGATAAAACTGAAGCCGGCGCTGATGTCAGCCGTTTCCTTGTAGGTGATACTCTCCTTTTGCACAGTGTTCTGTCTCGTCACGAAATGCACCTCGAAATCCTCGAACACGCAGGTATGGGTGGAGTTCACGCGGTTTATCGGTGTTGGAGTCACGCTGTCTTTCAGACCCGGTGTGTAAGCCTTTTTGGATTCCGGATCGATCAGAACGGCATGAACCAGCAGGAGCGGCGCTTCGATATGCATCCGAACGTTCTTTGCGCGTCCCCGTGGCGTGGGATCAGGAATGGATGCGACCTCCGGGACCTCGCGCAACAGCGGAGAGCAGGAAAGGTAGCGCAGCCTGAGTCGGCCGAAGTGCTCGAATTCCGTCTCGAATTCCTGCCACTGCGCCCAAGCGGATTCGGCCGTGGAATCGATGCTGGAGGGGTACGACTCAGGGAAAACGAGGTATTCGCGTTCCGGGATACCGCTCTTCAGAAGACGATGCGCGAGGATGACGTCACTGCCCGTGACTTTGCGCTGTCCGGCAATCGTGGTGGTTTCCACGGTCCCGTAATGCGCGATAAACTTCAATGTCAGATTGCTCGCGTTCCTGCAGGCGCCACACTGGCAGACGTTGTCACGCTCGATAATCTGCAAATGCGTATGGAAGGCGAGAAACATGCGTTTCACCTGCGCGAGCAGCTCGGAGACAGACGGTGGAGCACCTGTGCGCAGGAAAAAGATCGCATCTCCTTCGACCTCGCGAAGTTCCAAATTCAGTTCGTTCTCAGCGAGGACGCTTTCCAGCAGTTCAGTGATCAGATGACTGCTGTGAATACGTTCCGTCGAAGTCACGAACGACGTGAAACCGCTGATATCCGGGAAAAAGAAGAGTGCATTTTCCATAAGCGACAGTAGAGCGTGTTAGAATGCAGGCCCCCGAGAAGGAGGCCTGCGGTAAAAAGAGTACTGTGGCCGGCGTTATTTCACCGGAGTCTCGACAAGAATCGTCACGGTTCGGCAGTAGAACCGGCCCTCGGGGAGGTCGTTCGTATACATCGTCGTCTCTCCCCTGCCGGCCGCATTCTCCTGCGGAACTCTGAGTGCGGCTGCGGCTGAACGCGCCCGTCCTTCGGAGAGGGGTTGATTCACGGACACATCACCGATGCGGTCGGTGTACCCGGTAATGGTGACTTCGGCATTGTCCGCGATGCGGGGACGGATCATGTTGATGATCCTTTCATTTCGCGGTCCAAGTCTCTCTGAGTTGAAATCGAAAAGAATGAGATTATAGCGGTCGATCATCTTGTCGCCCAGGCGCTCACTCCGTTTTTTCTGTACGGTGATCTGTTCGACCGCCAGGCGCCCGATTTCCGAGGAGGCCTCCTGCGCCGCGAGATCCGAAACCTGGAGCCGGTAGCGCAGATCTTCGTCGGAACGAGGAATATTCGCACGGTCGGTCTGCACATCCCAATCGAGGATTTCTCCGATTTCATTGCGTCCGCTGAATGATTTCAAGATGCGGCTTCCCTGCTCGACCGTCAGCGACCAGTCAGCGATTCCGGCGTCGCTGACGATGTCAGGACGGAAACGGATGTACGGAGGGTTCACCGAACGCAGCGTGTCCTCGATCATGACCGGATCGGTGATCTCCGGTACATCGGAGTACATTTCGACTCGCCGGTTCTCGATGATTCCATCAATCTCATTGACGTTGGATGGCTTCGCGGGGAGATCACGGACTTCAACAGTTATCCGCTTTTCATCAATTCCCCACACGTTGACGAAGTATGATTTCACTTCCTCAGCACGTGCACGTGAAAGATCGGTGTTCCCTGCTTCCATCCCCTCGTCGCTGTTAGTTCCGACAAGGCGCAGAGCTGCTTCGGGATGTTCACCCATGCGATAGCCGATGATATTCAGCACATGATGGTACGTCCCGAGATTGTCGAGGTTCTGCAGCTCACGCATCGAGAACGATCCTGTCTGCTCTGTGCTGAGGACACGGTAGCGTTTCGGCAGCGTGGACTTCGATTCGTCGAAAAACACATAATTGAGCAAGGGCCGGAGTTCTGAGAAGATGAACTCCTCGATACTGATCATCGCGAGAGGAAGCTCTTTCCCGTCTTCCGTCACACCGGTTGCGGCAACGCTGACGGCCAGCTCAGGCGGTGCGGGTGGTGGCGGGGGCGGTGGTGGTGGTGGCGGAGGCGGCGGGGGAAGTTCTTTCTCCACCGGCGGACGATACAGAATACTCACCCCGAAGCGCAGGGTGTTGACAGACCAGTCAAGATCGCTTACCACCTGCGTGAGACCCAGCGCATACAGCGCTTCAGGAGCCAGCGTCAAGGTTCCGCTCTCGTTCATCGGAAGCTCATATCGCAGCCCGCCGACAAGTGAGGCCGTAATGCCGGATGCATCCGGTATCTCCCCTGCCGAGGCATTTCTCGTGCGCTGTTGTGTATCGACGAAGACTCCGCGATCGGCGGGATCAATGATGGTTTCCACCTGATCGTAATCCGAAGTCGTCACCAGGCCTGCCTGCAGTCCGCCGAGCAGGGAAAGCCCGGCAGCGAGCCTGTACGCGAACAGCGGTTCAAACATGACTGCAGCGAGCGAGGCATCGACGGTGTGTTCGAACGTCCCTTCGTAATACCCCGGTGAAATGAAAAGCACTTCCTTTTCTTCGTCAGAAAGCAAACCGCTGTAATTCGTGTACCCGAGACGCAGCACCAGGGCCAGGCGGTCAGCCAACGGAAGCTCGTACAGTACGCCGAGCGAAAATCCGGTACCGTCTCCCTCTTCGAAGCGCGGACAGCAATTCGGCACGCCCGGAAGTTTCTGGAAATCCGCCGTGTGGTAATTCAGCGAGAAATCGCCGAAGACACCGTACCGCGCTCTGTCGCCGGTTTCATCGCCGTTCTGCTGTGCCAGCCCCGTGAGGCTCAGCAGCAGCAGGCAGATAAGTGTCGATATCATCGTTTTCACTCGAACACCTCATGCTATGTCATTATTCGATCGCTCTTTGCGAAAAGCCTGTACGGTCACTTCCGAATGGTCAGCTGGCCGTCATGGCGTACAGTATGAACCAGTGCGTCCATCCAGCGCACAGATTCCAGGATCATCGGGACGCGGCCGCTCTCAGCTGTGACCTCGGCTTTGAGAACCGCCAGAGTTTTTCTGCCGCGTTCGTAGCGGGTTGGGATGCGTATATGATCCCTGCCATCTTCGTCAGACAGCATGCTGCCGCCGGAGATCACGCGCAGTGTTTTTTTTTTCACATCGATCACCGCAACTGCATCCGCAGCGCCGGCTTCGTCAAGCCCACGCGAACTGGAAAGCTGAACGGCGATCTCAATCGTATCCCCTCTCCGTACCGTCATGCGAGGGAGACGCAGAGTGGCACTGGCAAAGCTCAAATCCATGGTCCGTGAATCCGTGGAACAGTCTTCCTCGTTCTCGGTGCGCAACGTGTAGCTTCCGCTGCGCTCAACAATGAGCATACGTTCGCGTGCTCCGGAAATGGGTTTGCCGTTGCGCAGCCACTGGTAGCGCGGTGCAGGATATGCGATCAGAGAATCCTGCCGCCGAAGAAACGATGCAACGGGAACAGGCCGCGCGGTAACACTTACATTACGCGACACCGCCGAACACCCCTCCTTCGTCGTAACCTCCACGTGGTAGCTCCCGCTCTGACGCACGGCAATGCGCCGTCCGCTGCCGCCATTGCTCCATGAATAGCCGGAAAAACCCTTGCCCGCGTCCAACACCACGCTGTCGCCTTCACAAAACGTTGTGGGCCCCAGTGCTGTGATCGTCGCGTTCGGCAGAGGAAGAACATCAATAGCGACAGTCTCCGAGGTCGCACTGCATCCACGACCATCGGTTATGGTGACCGTATACTCGCCCTTTTCGACGATGGTAACCGCCGGCGTGGTGGGACCGTGCGACCAGCGATACCCGGCATACCCCTCGGGCGCAGACAGATTGACCTGTTCTCCTGCACAAAGAACGGTCTTACCTTCGATCCGCACCTCGGCCATCGGTGCGGGCAGGACCTCGATTCGTACCGTGTCCTGCAGCTGGCAGCCATTGGCATCGGTTATGGTGACATTGAAGCGGGTAGACGAAGAAGCCGTAAACTGTGGTGATGCGGTCTTCCTGTTATCGAGTCCCCTGGCCGGGCTCCAAAACACCGTATACGGTGCGGATCCGCCTGTGATTTCTCCACCAATGGGTTGACGCGTTCCTTCACAAATAGTCACATCGCGATCCATGGCGATGCTGAGCGGCTCAGCGACATGCACCATGACGGAATCGGTGCTGCTGCAGCCATGTGCATCAGTGGCCGTGATCCGATACGATGTACTGCGATCTGGTGTGACTCGCACGCTGCGTCCATCCGTGCTGCTGAGTCCGGTCGAGGGAGACCAGTCATATCGATACGGAGGAGTGCCACCTTTCACGGTGGCGCTTAATTCCCCCAGGCCACCCGAACACAGCTGCAGGTCCTTCCCGGCCTTGATTGTCGGCCGTGGATGCACCCGCAGAAACACCGTATCACGGGTGATGCAATCATAGCGATTCGTCTTGCTGACGACATAGCGTGTAGATTTCACCGGCCGGGCGACAGGTGCCGCGGCGCGCGAACTGCTGAGACCGACAGCAGGCGTCCAGCGATACGTCGCACCGTACAGGGTGTCGATAATCGCCGGACCAAGCCGGTGGTCATCACCCTGGCACATATCGCTGTCCTCGCCGGCATCGGCCTTGTTACAGGGCAGCACAGTGACCGTGATCGTGGTAAACGCACGGCAGCCGTTCGCATCGATCACCGCGACCGTGTATGTGGTCGTCTGGATCGGATTCGCCACCGGTCGTGCGCTGTTGCTGCTGCTCAGTCCGGAAGCCGGCGTCCATTCGTATCGATAGGGCTTCTTCCCACCCGTCGCTGTGACTTCGAGCTGTCGACCCTGATCCCGGCAGATGGAAATCTCCCTCGGTGCGGTGATGCGCGGCGCCGGGTACACGTTGACTTGCACTTCGTCGGTGTCCATACAGCCGCGGCTATCGGTCACGGTGATCGTGTAGGTGGTCGTCCGTTCAGGACGCACCGATGGTGTCGGACTTGTGGCATTGGTCATGCCCACTGCCGGCGACCAGCTGAACGTAAACGGCGGAGTGCCGCCTCCGACGGTCGCATTCAGGGCAGTTGATGAACCCGCACACATGCTGACGTCCGCCCCGGCATTCACACGCGGCGGCGGAGCGACGAACACAGTAATGGAGTCACGCGCCACGCAGCCATTGGCATCCGTGATGGTGAGCATGTATGTGCGCGAGGTCGAGGTGCGCACGACTGGATCGAGGCGACTGACGGAGTTGAGTCCGGTCGACGGGCTCCAGACAGCGCGGTATGGCCGTTTTCCGCCCGTGACACGTGCATCCAGGGTGGCCGGCGTGCCGGTACACAACGTAATATCCATCCCCGCATTGACCACCGGAGGTGTCAGCACATCGACATCCACTTTCGACTCCACCACACAGCCGACTGCATCGGTTACCCGCAGGGTATATGTCGTGGACGCCATCGGAGTGGCTGCAGGATTCGCAATGTTGGGCGCGCTCAATCCGGTAACCGGGGTCCACGCATACATGTACGGTGGTGATCCACCCTTCACTGCTGCGGCGAGGGAAACCGATGACCCGTAACAGATACGGTGGCGATCACGCATACGAACGGTCGGGCGGGGCTTCGTGTTCACGCGGACAGACCCGCTGATGGAACAGCCGTTCGCATCGGTAGCAGTCACCGAATACGTCGTGCTGCGCCTTGGTGACGCGAGGGGCTGCGCGGCATTGGCATCGCTCAAGCCGGTTGCCGGTTTCCATTGGTAACGGAATGGTGGTGTACCGCCGGACGCATCAGCACCGATCTGCACCTGTGCGCCAGTGCAGACGTCCACGTCCTTCGCGATCGCAAGCAAGGGCTGCGGATGCACGGCCACGAGCACGGAATCTCGCACGGTGCAGCCGTTCCCATCCGTCACGCTCAAAACGTACAGGGCCGTCATTTCCGGACGCACCACGGGATTCGCAACCACTGCGGAACTGAGTCCGGTGCGAGGCTGCCACTGATAGGCATACGGCTTCTTTCCACCGCTGATGCGCGCCTTGAGTTTCCCGCTTTCGCCGTAGCAGAGCGAAAGTCCGTCACCGGCATCGACGACGGGAGGCTGATGCACGCGCACGGTGAGAGTGTCTTTCGCGACACAGCCGTTAGCGTCCGTGACCGTTACGAAATATGTCGCATTGGATCGAGGAGTGAGCACCGGCGTACCTGAGGATGGATTATCCAGTCCGGTCGCGGGCTGCCACTGGAATCGGAACGGAGCCCTTCCGCCCGCGACTATCGCCTGCAACTGCGTGGGAGCATTCGCGCAGGCGGTCATATTGCCGCTGGTTTCCACCGCGAGATCGGGGTGCACCCGGACGAGAACCGAGTCAGACGAGGAACAACCGAGCGCGTCGATCACCTGCACGACATACCGTGTTGTACGCTCGGGCTGCGCTATGGGATTCGCGGCCTCGGGATTGTTCAATCCGGCTGCAGGCTCCCAGAGGAAGCGGTACGGTCCACGGCCGCCGCGCGCCGTCACGTTCATCGTGACGGAGGAACCCGGACAGAGAGCGCGGTCCTCCCCGGCATCCACGGTAGGCAGGGGCGCGACGGAAATACTCACAGTATCAATCGCC
>PKTF01000431.1 GCA_002869275.1 Ignavibacteria bacterium
AGCGGGTACTGCCTGCCGTCGTCGGGAATACGCAGCGTGCGCTGGAGGTTCAGGCTGAAACGGTCGTTGAAATGGACATTGCCTTCCTTCAGCCGCACTTCGGGCTTGTCTGTCGAAGGACGGTTTTGTGAGGCCGATTCGGGAAATACCATCAGAGCTCCGAAGCTTAAGCTGATCAGCAACGCGAAATTCGAAGGTGTCATGATTGACTCGTGAAAGGTGAAACCATACCGGTCTTACTCTATCGGCAATGCTTCTGTTCCTTCAATAGAAAACGCCGTCCCTGCCCGGTAGGGAAGGGACGGCGAATATCCATTGAAGGGAATTACAGGCCGATGCGCCTCATCAGCATCTTTTCATCGGCCAGTCTCAGCGTAAAGTTTTCTGTCCGTGCCACACGAATGGCGTCTACCTGCACATCCCGTTGTTTGGGTTTATGCGGGTGGTGTACTTTGTTCAGCAGACCGGTAGCATGGACAGTAAAACGTTCAGACAACGGTAACGCAACTTTCCTCATTTAGGTCTCCACGGTGAAACATCCACGATCCACAGGGGCATAGTATAGACAACACGGAGCAAAGTCTCAATCCCCAATTCCGTGCATGGAAGAATTCGTGACCAAAAAAAACGCCTCCGTTTCCAGAGGCGTTTTCAAAAATTCTATCGTATCGTGTTGTCAACCGAGGTACGAACGGAGCTGCTTGCTGCGTGAGGCGTGGCGTAAACGGCGGATGGCCTTTTCCTTGATCTGACGGACGCGTTCGCGGGTCAGGTTGAATTTTTCGCCAATTTCCTCGAGCGTCAGGGAGTGCTCACGATCCAGTCCGAAATAGAGGCGAATGACTTCGGCTTCGCGCTCGCTCAGCGTGGCAAGGGCGCGGCGGACTTCCACCTTGAGTGATTCGGACATCAGCGTGTTGTCGGGATTGGGCTGGCGGTCATCCTGGATGACGTCGAGAAGCCTGTTATCTTCACCCTGCGCAAAAGGAGCGTCCACGGAAATGTGGCGTCCGGAGATTTTCAGGGTGTCGGCCACTTCGAATAACGTCATGTCCAGTTCCTGCGCGAGTTCGCTCGCACTGGGTTCGCGCTCGTAGCTCTGTTCGAGTTCGCTGAACTTCTTTCCGATCTTGTTCAGCGCACCCACGCGGTTGAGCGGGAGGCGTACGATACGCGACTGCTCGGCGAGCGCCTGCAGAATCGACTGCCGGATCCACCACACCGCGTAGGAAATGAACTTGAAGCCGCGGGTCTCATCGAAGCGCTTGGCCGCCTTGATCAATCCGAGGTTACCCTCATTGATCAGATCACCGAGCGAAAGACCCTGGTTCTGGTACTGCTTCGCGACGGAAACCACGAAGCGGAGATTTGCCTTGGTCAGCTTCTCCAGCGCAGACTGTGCGCCACCACCACCGGCCTTGATCTTCTTCGCCAGCTCGATTTCTTCATCGGGCGTGAGCAGGTCGACCTTGCCGATCTCCTGGAGATACTTGTCCAGCGACTGGCTTTCCCGGTTGGTATACTGTTTCGAAATTCTCAATCTATCACCTGATTGTGATATGTGATAAAACGCATGATCGTTCGGTTACCGCTGTCGTTGTTCCGTCGCAGTGTACGACGGTCATTCTCTTCCGGTTCCTGAAGCACGACGTAACAGCACAACACAAAGTCTTCTGCTGAAATTCCTTTACCATAGGGGCAAAAGTATACGCCCGGGATATCCGTTAGATGCACAAAAGGAACATTGTGTTTCATCTCCGGGATTCCGGCCTCAGTTTTGTCTGCCCTTTATTCGAGCATCGCGGGGCACAACCTGTCTGCCGTTTCCGAGTGAACGGAAAGGGCAAGCTTAAATATGCAACAAATGCATTACAGTATCAACAGTTTTTCCCCGATCTGAAGGGGTGGAAAAGGGGACTCAGCGGAGATTCGGGAGCCGTATCAGACGACTTTTACACAATTACCGCCATCCGAAACCGCACGATCAAGGGCTTGCTGGGAGAGCTTCAGCACGTGGTCTGTGTCCGACGACTGGCTGACTGTGCATCCAGCTATGCTGATGGAAATGGAATAGCTGCTGCCACCCTGTGACATGACGTTTCCGGAAACCATCTTCCGGATTTTTTCACCGCGCAGATAGGCGTCCTCCGGAGAGGAATACAGCAGGAGTACACCGAACGTGGTCGCATCAAAACGCCCGACGATATCGAAGGCGTTGATATGCTCGTGCAGCGTACTGCCGATCTTGAACAGGATTTCTTCAATGGAATGGAGCCCGTGTTTCTGTTCGAGCTCCTCTACGCCGTCGAGCTTGACGAGAAAAAACACCGCCGATTCGCCCTTGATCTTGATGCGCTCCTGTTCCTCCTGAAGTCGCTTGAGAAGCAGCGTGCGACTGGCTGTCTGCGTTGCTTCATCCACGAGCAGATTTTTCCGGTTATGTTCGTTCAGACGGGCATTCTCCAGGGAGATGGCAGTCTGTCCGGCGATGCGGCGCATGATCGCGAGGTCCTGCGCGGCGTACTGATGGTTTTCCCGGTACTCCACGATAAGCAGGCCGTAATACGCGCGCGACGTCACAATCGGCACCACGCAAAGCTGTCCGAAAGAATTGATCGCTTCCTTTTCGTGGAAGCGATATGCAGGCGGCGAAGGCGCGTCGATGATGATGCCCTGCGAGGAATCCAGTACGTCGCGGAGTACTGAACCGTCCATATCCACGGTCACTCCTTCCGAGATGTACGGCAGATTGGCTGCCTTGGCGAGGCTCTTGACGACAACCCAGGACTTCCGCTCGGGACTGTGCAGCACGACCGCGATGTAGTCCCAGTCCATGATCGTACCTGCGGCCCTGGCGGCAGCGGTAGAGATACCATAGGCGTCGTGATTGCTGTTGATGCCGTCTTGCAGGGAATCCAGCACGTGCAGAAGACGGGCATCGGCGGCGAGATCAAATTTCTGATTATAACTGCCCAGGAGGAGGTTGATCAGGGAGGAAAAACGTCCGAGCGAGGTCACCGTTTCCAGACCGAAGGCATCCTGTGCCCTGCTGTCGGCAGCGAGTACGGCGATCACCTCACCGTTGAAGTACATGGGCACGCCGACGAAAGATTTGATCCCTTCGCCCACGTCATAATACATCACGAGATCCGATTCGCTGGCGGTGGAAATATCGGAGACGACCTCCGGTTTGCCCTCGAGAGCAATACGGCTGATAAGATCGCTGCCAAGATTGAGGCGCCGGGCTGTGGTGAAATTTCCTGTATCGGTGGTGAATTCGCCGATGATGACCTGCTCCCGATCCATGTTGATCCAGAAAAGTCCGACCGTATGCGCAAGCACATGTTCCTTGAGAACCTGGAGCAGCTTGTTTGTCAGATAATCGAATTCCGCTCTGGGATCGTCGTGCGGCAGTTCCTCGGCATCAAAGCGGTACAGTTCCGGAGGTATCTCATTCGGTGATGAGGTCTCCGGAGGATGCGGCATGCTGCGCTGTTCCGGCGGTGCTGCCGCTGAAGCCTGCTTTGCCGGAATCTCCGGCTTCTCTTCCTCAGTGGAAGCGTCGTCCTCACCCTCCGGCAGTTCCTCTTCTGAAACGGACTTCGAAAGAGTCTGGTAGAGAAGCACCGCACCGAAGACAAAGATGACCGCTGCGATGATGCGGATGTAGAGGGGTTCGTCGAAATAGATGAACGCCGCCGCCGCCGCGAGCATGACGAAGCCGATACCGAAACTGGAAGGATTCACAGCAATTTCGAGGTTGTGAACATAGATGGATGCGTGCCCAGAATAAAAAGGAAAGTACGGCGCGGTATATAGAAAGGCAAGATAACCGAGGCCGTCATCCCGTTTCCTCGTCGTCGCGCATGTAGTTGACACCCCCGACGACATCGCTTTCCGAGACTTCCTCCATACCCAGCTTGCGGCGCAGCGATCGGATCTGTTTTCGAAGTCCGATCATGCGCATGTCCCTCTCCTTACGTTTCTCCTCGGGAAGTTCTTCTTCACCATAACGCGATTCCGCCAGTGTGAACATATCCTTCTCAAGCTGGACAAGGAGTTCGATTTCTCCCGATGCCGGCGGTGCCTCCGTTCCTTCGGCATCCGCGCCGGATTCGGACGGCGCCGACGTCTTCATGTCGTCACGAAGCTTTTTCAACGCATCGATGTTCTTCTGAATGACCTCAGACTGTTCGAAACCGTAGAGGATGGCGAGGCGCAGGGCGTCTTCTGCCTCTTCGAGTCTGCCGAACACCGCGTAGGTCAACGCCAGATTGGCATGGGCCACGGGGTGGCCGGGCACCAGCTCTATGGCCAGCTTCAGGTACTGCAGGGCGTTGCCCGGATCGCTGAGCTTGAGACAGGTTGATCCGAGGTTGATCAGGTGGTCCGCATTCTCCGGATCCAGCTTGAACGCGCGCTCATAGGCGTTACGGGCATCATCGAGCTTACCCAGCCGGCGGCAGACTACACCGATGTTGTTCCACGCAGGAGCGGAATCGGGATTCTCTTCCAGGGCCTCCTTCAACACCGCCAGTGCTTCCGGGTACCGTTTCAGCTCGTCGTACGCCGAGGCCAGCCGTATGCGTATACGCTCTCGCTCCGCGCTGTCCGTCACCAGCGGAAGCGCCTGCTGCAGCAAGCGGACCGCGGTCTCAAAGTCCTTGTTTTCATAGGCCTGAAGGCCCTGCTCCATCAAATCCTGCATGTTCCAGACGTGTGTTTCATGATACTTCATGGCCAATATACGAAATCCGTTCGCGGTGCTCAGAGAAAAATACGAAGGACCACAATCCTGCAAGTGACGACCAGACAAGGAACAACCGCGCGCGGCTCATCTGAGGAAGTTTCACTGAAATTGCCTTTCGCCGTGTGACGCATATATTTTAGATTCACTGATCGATTTCACCGAGAGCCCATGTCCGACTTCATACATCTCCATAACCATTCCCACTACTCGCTGCTGGATGCCGCGAGCACGATCAACAGCCTTGTCGACGCCACGGTCGAACACAACATGCCCGCATTCGCCCTGACCGATCACGGCGTAATGTTCGGGGCTGTCGAGTTCTATAAGAAAGCGCGCAAGGCGGGAATCAAGCCCATCATCGGGAACGAGATGTACATGGTCACGCGCGGATCACGCTTCGACCGCAACGCAAGCGAATCCCACCCCGAAGGAAAACGGCACGGGTATAATCACCTCGTGCTGCTGGCAAAAAACGAGACCGGTTACCGGAACCTCATCAAGCTCACTACCTATGGACACACCGAGGGCTTCTACTACAAGCCGCGTATTGACTGGGAGCTGCTGCGCAAGCATTCAGAGGGACTGATCGCCACGACCGCCTGCGCCGGTGGTGTGGTGTCGACCTATCTCGCGGTAGGTGACTACGATTCTGCCCGCGAGACAGCCATCGAGCTGCGCGAAATTTTTGGTGAAGACGTGTACCTCGAAATCCAGAATCATGGACTCGAGCGCGAGGCCATCATCCGCGACGGCATGCAGAAGCTGTCGCAGGAGCTGGGAATGCGGCTGATCTGCACCAACGACATTCACTACGTGGATAAGAAGCACTCGGTCGCCCACAACGTCTACCTGCATATCGCCGATGTGCGCGAGGCAGAGAATATCGAACGCCTCCGCTATGAAACGCGGGAGTATTACTACAAGTCCGAGCGCGAAATGCTCGAACTGTTCAAGGATTACCCGCAGGCGATCGAATCCACTGTCGAAGTGATGGAGAAAATCGATTTCGACATCGAACTCGGTGTCAACCATATGCCCGAGTTTCCGATTCCGCCTGAGTCCTCGGCCGATACGCTGGATGGCTACATGCGCGAGCTGACCTACCTGGGTGCGGAGAAGCGCTACAGCAAGCTCTCGCAGGAAGTCCGCGACCGGCTGGAATTCGAAATCGATGTCATCACGTCGATGGGGTATTCAGGGTACTTCCTGATCGTGCAGGATTTCATCAATGCCGCGCGGGAGAAGCAAATTCGCGTGGGTCCCGGACGCGGTTCCGCCGCCGGGAGCCTGGTGGCATATTCTCTCGGCATCACCAACGTCGATCCGCTGCGCTATGACCTGCTGTTCGAACGCTTCCTGAATCCCGACCGCGTCTCCATGCCCGATATCGATGTCGATTTCCAGGATGACCGGCGCGAGGAAGTCATCGCGTACACGCGCGACAAATATGGTGAGGATTCGGTTTCCCAGATCGTCACCTTCGGCAAGCTCAGTGCGCGTGCGGTGATCAAGGATGTGGGACGCGTGCTCGGCATTCCTCTGAACATCGTGGAATCGATCACCAAGCACATCCCCGTGAAAATGGGCAAGGTGCAGCCGCTGCGGTACGCGTTTGGACTGGAAAAGGACGATTCCAAGAAGTGGTCACCCATCAAGGAGCTGGACTGGGTCAAGAAAAGCGACGATCCGAAGATCCGTCAGCTCGTCGAGTACTCGGTCATTCTCGAGGGACTGAACCGCAACGTCGGGATGCACGCGGCGGGCGTGGTCATCGCGCCGAGCGATACCAGCGACTACGTGCCGCTGTACAAGACACCCAACACCGAACTGATGACGCAGTTCAACATGGGAGATCTCGAGGAAGCGGGATTGCTGAAAATGGACTTCCTCGGTCTGATCACTCTCAGTGTCATAGACCGGGCCGTCAAGCTGGTCAAGCAGACCAAGGGCATCGACATCGATATCGACGATATTCCGCTGGACGATGAGAAGACCTTCGAGATGGTCGGCGAGGGACACACCGTGGGCGTGTTTCAGTTCGAATCCAGCGGCATGCGAGAGTACCTCTCAAAGCTCAAGCCGCGGTCCATCGACGATCTCGCCGCCATGAACGCACTGTACCGTCCGGGACCGATGGAATTTATCGGCGAATTCATCGACCGCAAATTCGGGCGCAGCCAGATCGAATACCTGCATCCGAGCATGGAGCCGATTCTCAAATCGACCTACGGCATCATCGTCTTCCAGGAGCAGGTGATGCAGCTCGCCAACAAGATCGCCGGTTTCACTCTCGCGCAGTCCGACATCATGCGCCGCGCGATGGGAAAGAAAAAAGCCGACATCATGGCACAGCAGCGCGTGGAGTTTGTCAAGGGTGCCGGAGAGCGCGGCATTGCCAAGCGGGTGGCGGAAGAGATCTTCGACATGATCGACAAGTTCGCCAACTACGGTTTCAACAAGTCGCACTCCGTCGCCTATTCTCTGCTCGCCTACCAGACGGCGTGGCTCAAGGCAAATCACACGGCCGAGTTCATGGCCGCGCTCATGACCTCGGAAATGGCAAAGACCGAGAAGATCGTCATGCTCATCGACGAATGCCGGAAACTGGGCATCGAAGTGCTGCCGCCAGACGTCAACGAGAGTTTCGTGGATTTCAGCGTCGCGAAACAAAAGATCCGTTTCGGACTGGCTGCCATCAAAAATGTGGGTATCGGCGCTGTGGAAAGCATCGTAGAGGCACGGGGAGAGAGTGGTTCGTTTACCAGTCTCTTCGATTTCACCGAGCGGGTGAACACGCGTGCGGTCAACAAAAAAACAATGGAGAGCCTGGTCCTGGCCGGAGCCCTTGATTCGCTCGACGGCAACCGCGCCGAACAGTTTTCCGCGGTCGAGAGCGCCATCAGCCACGGATTGCAGAAGCAGCAGGAACGGGAAATCGGTCAGTCGAGTCTTTTCGACACCGTCGACAACAGTGAAAGCGATACGGCGACGCTTCCGGCTCTTCCGAAGTTCGAAGACTGGACCGAGGCGGAAAAACTGGCCCGGGAAAAAAGCGTACTCGGATTTTATGTATCCGGTCATCCGCTCGAACCGTGGCGTCTCGACGTCGAGGCGATTTCCAAGGTCAAGCTCGGGGAGTTTGATCCGGCCATCGACGGCTCGGTAATCCGTGCCTGCGGAATCATATCCGCCCTCCGAACCAAGATCGACAAGCGCGGCCGCACGATGGCATTCGTGACGCTCGAGGATTTCACAGGCAA
>PKTF01000049.1 GCA_002869275.1 Ignavibacteria bacterium
CAACGTGCCGGCGATCGTGGACAAAATCCTCATCAAGTACACGCGGGCCGAGGCGGTGGACGTTGATAAACTCGACGATATCCAGCACGAACTCGTGCGCGAAGCGCTCAAATGGCTCGATTATCGCCGACCGATCGAGATTTCCTCGATGGCCGACCTCTCGGCGGGAACGGGGATGGGTTCGTCCAGCTCGTATACGGTCGGACTCTGGAAGGGACTCAACACCCTCGTCCGTCGCGAGATTTCCACGCAGCAGCTCGCCGAGGAGGCCTGCAGCATCGAAATCGATCGCGCCGGCAAACCCATCGGCAAACAGGACCAGTACGCCGCGGCCTTCGGCGGTATCGTGCAGATGAATATCGATACCGAGGGCAAGGTCGACGTGGAACCGCTCGGGCTGGACCATGAAACAATACTCGATCTCGAACATCGTCTCATGATGTTCTATACGAATATCCAGCGCGATGCCAATGTCATCCTCAGTGAGCAGGGAAAGAAGGTCGCGGTGGACGAAGAAACCGCCACCGGCAGCATGCACACGATCAAGCAGATCGGCGTGGAAGTCGGCGAGGCGCTCGAAGCCGGCGACGTCAGCGCGTTCGGCCGCCTTCTCCATACACACTGGAGCGAAAAGAAACGCATCTCCACGAAAATGTCCGACCCGCAGATCGACGGCTGGTACGACCTCGCAATGCAGAACGGCGCGCTGGGCGGCAAGCTCATGGGCGCGGGCGGCGGAGGCTTCCTCCTGTTCTGCGCTGCCGAAGGAAAGCGCCGGCATCTGCGCGAAACCCTCGAAGCGGCCGGACTGCGGCATATGGACTTCCGCTTCGACTGGGAGGGCAGTAAAGTCCTCGTGAATTTCTGATGACCCGGATCCGTCCACACGCATGAAAGCACTCCTCCTCGCCGCGGGAAAAGGCACGCGGCTCGGCAGTATTACCGACAGCGTTCCCAAGCCCCTGCTCAAACCGCGGGGAAAAGCCGTGCTGCAGCATCTGGCCGAACTCTGCGCGCGCCATGGCGTCACGGACCTCTGCATCAATACCCATCATCTCGCCGAACAGATTCGCGCCGTCATGGGAGACGGCAGCGCCGCGGGATTGCGCATACACTATTCCTATGAAGAGGAATTGCTCGGCACTGCCGGAGCACTGCACAATTTCCGTTCGATACTCGGCGACGATGATTTCTTCGTGATCTACGGTGACAACCTGATGGACTACGACCTCGGGGCGCTCGCCGGGCAGCATCGGATGCATGGCGGTATGGCCACGGTGGCGTTCTATGAAAAGGAGGATGTTTCGCACAGCGGCATCGCGGTGCTGGACGACGAAATGCGCATCCTGCAATTCATCGAAAAACCCTCGCCCGAACAGGCGGTGAGCAACCTGGTGAATTGCGGACTGTACGTGCTTTCGCCCGAAATCTTCGACCACCTTCCCGACGGCTTCTCCGATTTCGGGAAGGATATCTTTCCCGCCCTGCTCGAACAGGGGATCCCGATGTACGGCGCGGTGATGGAGCGTCCGCTGATCGCGCTCGACACGCCCGACATGCTTGCGGATGCCATGGGAAGGAAGGCCGCCTTTCTCGACCGCGACGGCATTCTCAACCGCATCGTCATGCGGGAGGATGTCGTGGCCTCGCCGCGCAGTATGGACGAATTTGTGCTTTTGCCCGAAGCGGGCGAACTTGTACGATCGCTGCGCGCCGCGGGCTATCTCGTGGTGGTGGTCACCAATCAGCCCGATGTGACGCGCGGTCACCTCAGCGAACAGGAACTCGGGCGCATGCACGCGCGGCTTCAGGATGCCCTGGCTCCGGACCGCATCGACGCCTGCACGGCGTCCGACAACACGGATCGACGGCGCAAACCCAATCCCGGCATGCTCGAGGACGCGGCACGCGACCTGCGGATCGACCTCTCGCGCAGCCTCATGATCGGCGACAGCGCAAAGGACGTCGGCGCCGGACGCGCAGCGGGCGTGACCACCGTCCTGCTGCAGACCGGGTACAACATCTCCGCTCACGGCAGCGCCGATGTGAACCTCGATTCGCATCGCGACATCATCGATTATATACGCTCACTTTGAAGGAATACAGGCATGACTTTCGTGCAGAGCTATCTCGAACAGACCGTTGAAATCGCCCGCAGCATCGATGCCGCGGCCGTGGATGCCATGGTGGACGTGCTGAAGCGCGTGCGCGAACGCGGCGGACGGCTGTTTCTCATCGGATCGGGCGGCGGCGCTGGACATTCGTCCCACGCGACCTGCGATTTCCGCAAGATCTGCGGCTTCGAGGCGTATTGTCCGACCGACAACGTCTCCGAACTCTCCGCCCGCATCAACGACGAAGGCTGGGACACATCCATTTCCAACTGGCTGCGCGGAAGCCGTTTCGGGGCGGACGATTGCGTGTTCGTGTTTTCCGTGGGCGGCGGCAGCGAGGAAAAGAACATCTCGATGAACCTGGTCAATGCGCTCAAACTCGCACAGGAAGTCGGGGCGAGCGTCGTGGGTGTCGTGGGACGCGACGGCGGATACACCGCGCAGGTTGCCGACGCGTGCGTCGTGGTTCCGACCGTGGAACCGGCGCTGGTGACGGCGCATACCGAGGCCTATCAGGCGGTGGTGTGGCACATGCTGGCCTCGCATCCCGAACTGCAGGTCGCACCGATGAAATGGGAATCGACGAAGTAAGAACTCTATAGAAGGAATACTCGCATGAATTCAGCCTCAACACTCCGCGTGAAGATCTTCGCCGACGGTGCCGAAAAAGCGGGCATGCTCGAAATGGCGGCCGACCCGATGATTGCCGGACTCACCACGAATCCCACACTGATGCGAAAAGCAGGCATCAGCGATTACGAAGCGTTTTCGAAAGACATCCTCGCTGAAATCACGGACAAACCGATTTCCCTCGAAGTGTTTTCCGACGACTTCGACGAAATGGAACGCCAGGCGCTGAACATCGCGTCCTGGGGTGAAAACGTGTACGTGAAGATTCCCATTACCAACACGAAGGGCGAATCGGCAGCTCCGCTGGTCGACAGGCTGTCTGCGCAGGGTGTAAAAGTGAATGTCACCGCCATGATGACGCTCGCGCAGGTGCAGAGCGTCGTACCCGGACTCGCGAAAGGACCCGGCGCGTACGTTTCGGTGTTCGCCGGTCGCGTGGCCGACAGCGGCGTCGATCCCGTGCCCCTCATGCGCGAGGTCGTCGAATACCTCAAAGACTACCCGATGGTCGAACTGATCTGGGCGAGTCCGCGCGAAGTCCTCAACATCAGGCAGGCAGACGAAATCGGCTGCCACATCATCACCGTCACGAACGACCTCATCAAGAAGATGAAGCTCTTCGGGAAAGACCTCGACGAGTTCTCGCTCGACACCGTGAAGATGTTCTACAACGACGCACAGGCGGCGGGTTACAAATTGTAACAAGCGCTCCGCGCTTTGTTACAATTTGTAACCGACTTAGGACTTAGGATATCCAACGTCCAACGTCCTATGTCCTAAGTCCTACATCCTAAGTCCTAAGTACTACGTCCTCGCAGGGCGATCCCAGGTGGCGGTCGGACGATAGCGGAACGCGAGCTTCGCCCAGGCGATGATCAGTGCGAGGTTGATGGCGAGAAAATAAAAAGGGAGAGAAAACGGCCCGAGCCGGCGGCCGAGCGACTCGGCGATCCAGCCGACCAATCCGATGATCGTGAACAGCAGGGTGGGGTACAGGACCGCGCAGCGGACCCATTGATGCTCGTACAGCGGGAGCAGGGCGAGGGGTATCAGAAGCAGGAAAAACGGCACGAGCCAGCGCAGCGTCTTGTGCATGAAGAACATGATCCGCAGTGATGCGGGCAGCTGCCGCAGCATCGGACGCAGATCGGGGATGGTGTTGAACGTCCCGAGCGCGACACGGATCTTGCGGCGGAATTCCTGCTGCATGGAATCTTCCGTGTCCTCGCGGGCAATCGCTTCGCTGTCGTAAAGAAAACGCTTGCCGCCCGTTAGTGCGCCGAACGGCACGAGCAGGTCGTCCGCCAACTGTCCGCGTACCGGCATCTCGTGTATCAGCTCGCGCCGGATGGCGTAAATGCCGCCGGTGGCGCCCAGCACGCTCGCCGCTTCGCCTTCCCAGCGCTTCAGCAGGTTCTCGTACGACCAGTACGTACTTTCGCCCGTGCTCCCGACGCTTTCGGTGGACGGACGCAGCAGCAGGTTCCCGCACACTCCCCCGATGCGCTCGTCGGCGAAATGCCGCATGAGCTTGCGCACCGCATCCGCGTCGTACATGGTGTTCGCATCCGAAAAAATCACGAACGGCGTATGCACATGCTTCATCACGTTGTTGAGCGTGCTGATCTTGCCGCCGCGACCGAAATCGAACCAGCGGATGCGCTCGCCGTCGGCAAAGCGCTCCAGCACCTCGTTCGTGCCGTCCGAGGAACCGTCCGACCCGACCACGAGAAACAGCTTCTCCGCCGGATAGTCGATGGCGAGGAAATTCCGGACTTTCTCTTCGATGACAGCGATTTCGTTATACGCGGCGACCACCATCGTCACGTCGGGGAGCAGGGTTTCGTCCCGCTTGCGCGGTGTACGTGACATGCGTGCCGCCACCGCCATCACGATGGGATACAGGACGTATGTCGACAGGATGGCCAGCAGGGAAAGCCCCGCCACGGTGAGGAGGATGATGTCGGTTGTGCCGTGCATGTCAGTGCGTCTCCCGCGCGGCGATCGCGTCGTGATACGCCTTCTCGAACTGCGCGGCGATGGCGTCCCAGGAATACCGTTCCTCGGCCAGCCGACGCCCGGCATCGCCGAGTGCGCGCCGGCGCGTGGTGTCTTCAAGCAGGGAAATCACCGCGCGGGCAAAGTCCTCCGGATCGTCGGCATGCAGGATGTGCTCGTCATGCCGCGCAAAATTTCCTTCCGCCCCCACACGGGTGGACACCACGGCCTTGCCCGCCGCGAAGTACTCCAGCAGTTTGACGCGCATTCCGCCGCCGATGCGCAGGGGAACGCACAGCACGGTCGTCTCCGTGAGCAGCGCGCTGAGATCGTCGACGAAGCCCGGGACGCGTACCTGCTCATCCTGCCGGGCGGTGAGCCAGGCGGGCGGATCGCTGCCCGCGATGGTCAGCTGCACGTCGGGACGCGCTTCGCGAATCCGCGGCCAGATCGTATCGAGAAACCAGCGCGCGGCATCCTGGTTGGGCTCCCAGGCCTGGCTGCCGAGAATGCAGAGCCGGTCTTCGCCTTCGAGCGCGCGGTCGAGCACCACGTGCCGGTCGAGGTCCACCCCCGCGGGAATGATGTCCATCGCGCATGGCGACGCCTCGCGGATCCGTTCGGCATCCTGTTCGGTGATGGCGGCGCAGACGTCGACTTCGTCCAGCTGCTCGCCCTCGAAACGCCGCAGCCTCGCGGTCTGCATGCGCATGTAGCCGCGCAGCAGCGTATTCTTCTGCTGTTCGCCGAAACGCTGGTAGATCGTCGTCTCGAAATTATGTTCGCGCAGCACGTACGGCAGACCGAACTCGCGCTTCACCATCGCTCCGTACGGCGCCATGTGGATGTGGTCCACATGCACCACGTCGTACTCTTCCTCACGGCACAGTGCGCGCAGCCGGGCGGACATGGCATCGGTCTGATACTTTGAAATCGTGTAGGGGAGGCTCGAAAACAGGTTGGCGAGAAGTGTGCCGGTACGCGTGGTTGTGTCATGCTTAACGACGACCGGGTTGCAGTAGACGGCGAGTTCGCCGAACTGCTCCTTCCCCGCTCCGAACGTGGCAAAGTCGATGCGGTGGCCGCGTCTCGCCAGCGAGCGTGTAATATTGTATACTCCGATCGCACCGCCGTCGTTGGGTGGCCAGGGAATACGCGGCGCGATCTGGAGGATGCGGAGCGGCCTATTCATACAAAAACTTAGCAAACCAGTGACGAAGTTCAAAAGTACCGCGCATGCTGAAACGGCGGTCGCGGCGGCGCTGGCGGAGCATCCCTCCCCAGCCTGAAACGATGCCCTGCGCGACGGGCTTCAGCCGGCGATAGTCCCGCACCGCGGGCAGCAGTCGCCGCAGTGCGAACAGCAGCGCGCCGGGAATGGCGAAGGGCAGGGGGATATGCTTCCAGAGCAGGGAAAAGGAATTCTGCGTCACCGCCCGCAGGCGGGGATAGGGATTGCGTCCGACGGGCGAAAAGGAATGCCAGATCACCGCTTCCGGGTCGAAGACGATGCGCCAGCTTTTCTTCAGCAGCTGAAAGGCGAGGTCGTTTTCCACCCTGCCCCAGAAGAATTCCGGGTCGTAGCCACGGGTTTCACGCATCGCGGCCATGCGCAGCAACGTGCCTCCGGCGGCGATGTTTACCACGTCATAGCCCGTCTCGCGGTCGCCCCGCGAGGCGAAACGCTCGATGCCCCGCGTTTCGGCAACCTTCGTGTCGGGATGAATGCAGGCGGCGCAGACCGTGGCGATGCGTTCGTCGCTCTCCATCGTGCGCAGCATGCGCAGGACGTCGGCCTCGGAACGCGGCCAGGAATCGTCGTCCAGCGTCAGGAGGTAGTCCGTATCCACCATTTTGAAAAAGAGGTTGCGCGCGGCGTTGCCCGTGTTGTCGGGCAGTTTCGTGACCATGAGCGCGGGATACCGCTCCGCGGAATATTCTTCATCCAGCATCGCGATCGTGCCGTCCGTCGAACCGTTGTCGATGACGTGCACGAGCAGTCCGGGCAGATCCAGCGCCAGGACGGCGTCGAGTGTGCGGCGGAGGTCGTCTTTCCTGTTCCACGACAGGATGCCTGCGGTGATGCTCATGTGAAGATGCTCGTGCTTTCCCGTGGAGGACGTTTCGTCCCCCACACTTACGTGTGGGGCCATGGGGCGCTTCTGTCCACTCATGAGGCCCTCCCCAACATGCTCGCGAACTGCAACTTCCACTGCTGCATTTCAGATGCAGAGAACACACGAAACGCAAAGATTTCCGCGGCGGCGACGGTGAAGGCCACGAGGTTGGAGAGGATGGGGTGCAGTCCGTCGAGCGCCCAGCGCAGGGCGACGAAGGTCACGAGTATCCCGGCGCACTTGAGCAGGATGCCCGTCATGGGTATCCGGATGTCGCTCCGGATGCTCAGCGTCGTGTACACGAGTCCCGCGACGACGGCCAGCGAACGCGCGATGGCCGCGCCGGTTGCCGCGTGGGACGGAATGAGCAGCGGTCCCAGCACGACGCTCACCACGGCCATGATGGCCGCGAGCCGGGTATTGCGCGCCAGCTGTCCGCGGGCGTTGTTCACTTCGACCAGAAAGACGTTTACCGTCTTGGGAATGAAGGCGATGAAGAGCAGGACCATCGGAATGTACGCCCCGGTGAATTTTCCCTGGAGCGCGATGTCGAGGACCAGTCGCGTGTTCATCACGCCGAGTACGGCGAGGAGCACGGCTCCGACCAGCAGCGTCTTGATGCTGAGCGAAAACAGCCGCTTTGTGCGCGCTCGCTGCTCGTCATTGAGGTCCACGCTCGCGCGCGCGAAATACGGCGCCATGGAAATGGCGATGATGGTGGCGTAGACGCCCAGCGGAGTCATGATGCGCAGCGCGGCGTTGAAATTTCCCACGGCGACTTCGCCGTGAAACAGCTTCAGATATATCGTGTCGATGCTCATGTGCAGCGCGTTGAGCAGCAGGAAGAGGGCCAGCGGCCAGGATTCGACCAGCAGCTCGCGCACCGCTTTCCGGGAGATGCGAACACGCGACGTGTTCACGCGACGCATGTGCCGCATGGTGCCGATGAGCAGAAGGACCGCGCCGAAGGTGTTGCTCCCCGTGTACACGAGCATCGCGGTGACGGGATCGTGGAACAGCTCCGGCTGCAGCAAAACGAACAGCAGCAGCACCACCGAATCCACAGCCATCATCAGGGTGGGGAAACCCATGCGCGACTGCGAGCGGTGATAGGCTTCGAAG
>PKTF01000419.1 GCA_002869275.1 Ignavibacteria bacterium
ATATCCGCCGCGTTCAACCCGAATTTGTGCGACGACCCGCCTGTCGAAATATGCGGATGCGTCTCGGCATCGACATCGGGGTTCAAACGCAGCAGCCCGTTTGCCTCCCTGCCGAGTTCCGTCGCCACATCCGATATCAGGCGGCACTCGCTGGCCGACCCGACATTGAAACGTGCGATCCCCGCTTCGAGTCCGTCGAGCACATCCTGCCGCGACTTTCCCACGCCGGTCACGGTGATGTGGGACGGCGATGCCCCCGCTTTCAGGGCACGAAACAGTTCTCCACGTGAATTGACATCGAATCCGGCTCCCGCCCGCACCAGTCCCTGGAGAATGGCGAAGGAGGAGTTGGCTTTCATGGCGTAGCAGGCTTCATGCCGCAACGCTGCAAAGGCCTCGCAATGCGCTTCCCATTTCCCGAGGATCGAGTCGAGGTGATAGATGAACGTGGGAGTACCCGTCTCACGGATGATTTCCATGAGGGGTATGTCCTCACAGCATAACCGTCCGTTACGATAGGAAAAACCGTCGGCGTGCAGCATGATGTGCGCCGTTCGTTATTATTGAGAATAAGGCTTCGTTTCGGGAGAAAATACGGAACAGGGCACCGTATTCAAAGGGAACACAGATTATTCGAATGTATCCGGCGCGGAGATCGAGGCAAAGAATTCGCGGTGCAGATCCTGAATTGCCTCGGGCACGTGCTTCTCGTCGATGACGCAGGTGATGTTGATCTCGGAGGCGCCGTGGCTGATCATGTCGATAGGAATGTCTTTCAGGCAGGAAAACACGCGCGCAGCGATACCGTGCTCAGATTTCAGTCGTTCGCCCACGATGCAGATCACAGCTTTTTCCTGCAGGACGGTGAGGTCCCCATAGCGCTGCAATTCCTTGACAAGGACGTCGAGATCCGGTGCGCGTTCGATGCTGAGTGAAATGCTGACTTCCGAGGTGGTAACCAGGTCGACTGATGTCTGATGCTCATCAAAGATATCGAAGATCTTCTTCATGAAGCCGTGGCTTCCCAGCATGCGCGTCGAAGAAATGTTGAGCACGGTGATCCCACGCTTGTAGGAAACGGATTTGACCGCAATGTTTGACGGTTCGATGCGGCCCTTGATCAGCGTGCCTGCGATCTGCGGACGGTGAGAGTTCAGGATGTGCACCGGCACGTCTTTCTCGATTGCCGGCAGCAGCGTGGAGGGATGCAATACCTTGGCACCGAAATATGCCAGCTCCGATGCCTCGCGGAAGGAAATCTCCTTGATGCGCAGTGCGTCGGGCACGATGTTCGGATCCGCGGTCATCATGCCGTCTACGTCCGTCCAGATTTCGATGTCGTCGGCATTCATCACCGTACCGATGATGGCGGCGGAGTAATCAGAACCGCCGCGCCCGAGTGTCGTGGTCACATTCTGCGCGTTGGCCCCGATGAATCCCTGCATGATGGGTACGATGCCCTTGTCGATGCGCGGACGAATGATGCTTTCGCAGGCCTGCTGTGTGGCGGGGAATAGGGGTTCAGCCTTCCCGAAACTGTTGTTGGTCACGATGCAGCGACGCGAATCGAGCAGCTCTGCACGCAGGTTCCGTTCGCGCAGCGCCTCCGTGGCGATGGCGGTGGACATGCGTTCGCCGTACGACATCACGAAATCGAGCACGCGTGGTGAGAGGTCGCCGGTGATGGAGATGCCGTAGATCAGGCTGCGCAGTTCTTCGTCGTACACCTTGAACTGCCGGATGAGCAGATCCTGCTCGCGGAGTCCCTTGATCAGATTCGCGATGATGGTGTAATGCCGTTCGATGATGCTGTCCCGCAGAATCGCTTCGGCCTCAGCGCGTTTCCCCGCAGCCGCAAGTTCGGCACAGCGGATGAGCGCGTTCGTGATTCCCGCCGCGGCGGAGAGCACGACCACGGGCTTCCGGTCGATGCGGGATTTGATTATTTCACAGGCATTGGCGAGGGCGGTGCCGTCCTGAAGCGACGTTCCGCCGAATTTCATGACAATCATGGTATCGGTCTGTACGATGAACGGTTGCGTTCTGCTTGCACGCTGAAAAATCAATATACGGAATCG
>PKTF01000219.1 GCA_002869275.1 Ignavibacteria bacterium
ACGCTCCAAGACCGAACATCGATCCGCTGCCGGATGATACGGCGCTTCTGTACTCGGAAGAATAGCGGGAAGCCGACATGTACAGGGTGATGGGAGACAGCCACTGAACCCAGGTGCCCGGAGACAGGCGCAGATTTCCCTGCAGACTTTCTTTCGAATACGAATTGCGGGACGCCGATGTCACGGCGAACTGCTGGAGATCGCTCGTGGCACGCGCGCTGAAAGAAATTCCGCGAAACTGGTCCAGGATGACGTCGATGTACAGCTTGTCGTTTGAACGGTCATCCTCGAAGCTGCCGGCGAAGTCCTGTGAGCGTTGGTCGGACTGATAATACGCGTTGACCGTGAACAGCGGCCGTGGAGAGAAGACCGTGCGCAGGAAGTAATTCTGGTTGCGATATCGTCCGGGGAATAGTTCACCGGTAAGCTCTTCCTCGGAAAGACGTGCGTATCCCGTGATACGGGCGCTGCTGAAACCGACGGATTCAAGAAAAGCGGGATCGGGAATCCAGGAAAGATCCAGCCGCCCGCCCGTGCGATCGCGCGACAGATGCGGTAATGTTTCCTCCGACCGCTCACCACGAATGGAAAACGAAGGCAGTCCCTGAGCCACCCACTGCACTCCGGCGTATGCGAACATGTCGCCAGTACTGTTACCCGTCAGCGAGTCGTATCCTGATCGTTTTGTCCACACGGCAAAGGCTCGCAGGGAAGAGAGGATATCATATTCGCCATCCACTCGGTGTTCGTCGAGCAGGCGACCATGGGCGAAGGTGCTGGCGACCGGTTCGGCATAGCCGCGGTCACGCAGTGTCGATCGAAGGGAAAGACGTGCACGGGGCGTGCTGAGCGTGGCCGAGAGTCCCGCCGCCTGTCCGTTGGCACTGTCCGACCACGTCGCCCTGTACTCGGGCTGCAGGCGCAGGTCCAGAGCTTCGGACTGCCAGCGCACTTCTGCCTGTGCCTGCGCAAACTGCACGGACTCCGCACTGCCGATGCGCTGGAACTGTCCGCCACCGACTGATGCCTGCGTGAAATCAGAAGGTGACACTGTCATGCCGATACGGGTGAAGCGCTCGTCCGCTTCCGAGCGCACGTATTCGTACTGCACTTCGATACGGCTGTCGTCCTGCACCGTACCATCGCGCGTGAACAGGAGGAAACCGCTGCTGTAATCGAGGATATAATCTTCACCCGCCGTCATCTGCAGACCGTCGACCAGTACGCGTTCCGATCCGCGGATCACGCGTGCCTGGCTCAACTGATAGCCGCTGCTGTAGGCTTCATATCTCGTGTGAAGGGTATAGGTGCTTTGCCTAACCCATTCATAGGCCTCGGGAGGGAAGGGCATGGGATCAGGGAAATGCAGGATGCCGCCATGGTAGTCGATGAATTCCGTATCCACGCGTCCATCATTGTCGGCATCCAGACCGTACTGCGAGATCGCAACATCAGCCCCGAGTTCATCAGTGATCCGCAGTCGAAAAGATGATGGGAATATGTTTGTCGCACCGATGAAATACCGGTTTTTAATTTCAAGTGGCTGCTCACGCCCGCTGCCGAGCAGGAGTTCCTCGGTAATACCGTTGCGTGTTACGACGGCGACGAGGGTTACTGCCATCTCGTTAAAACCGATGAACTTCAGCAGGCTTCGTTCCCTGTCGATCAGGTAGTCTTCACCTTCCTGTATCTGCCGCCAGTCACCACGAATACCGGCGATTTCCCTGTCCTGCACATAGGAAGGGTGGTCGTACGCAAAAATGCGTGACGGGGAATACACTTTCACAGTCGCCGTCCCCAGAGGTGAGAATTGCCTGTCAGCACGCAGATGATACCAGGTAAAGCGCTGCCAGTAGGCATCCTCGATGCTGCGCTCGGTGGACTGCGTTCTCCCCAGGAAGGCATCCGTCGTCGTGGCGGTGGTTTTGTGTCCGCTGATACCTGTTACTTCAAGCAAGGATCGGCCATAGCGTTCGCTGCGCTCGCCGTAGACCGCGCGTCCGCCTACGCCGAAGACACCGAAGGACTGTTCCAGCAATTTGTTGCCCTGTTCCAGGCGCATGTCGCCCCATTGCATAGACTGCAGCGCGTCGCTTCGAGCACCGCGATATTCCACGCCGTATGTAACATCTTCGAAATCCGAATCGTTATACAGTGCGCTGATACGGCGTCCGTTGCCGAGATCCAGGCGCGCCTTGAGATCGTTGCGGCTGTAAATGCCATCGGCATGCAGGCCTTCATTGCCGAGCGGATCTTCATGCAGCCAGGCCGTGCGCGTGCCACTGAGGTCGAGACGTACACCTTCGCCGAAATCGACGAAGCTGCCTTCGGCGGGATCGAGGGAGAAACGTGCTCCGGATGATGTCGAACTTTCCAGCAGCGGAAAGTCGTACCAGCGATCCTGGTCGCTGCGGTAGTAGACGAGCGCGTCGTCGGAGAAGGCGACGACGCCGTCGCCGAGTGCAAACAGCGCGCGGATGGGGACGTCAGGCAGCCCTCCGGCTGTGGTGTAATACGTCCATTCCGCGGTGGCGCGGTTATAACGCGTGAGTCCCGCCGCGGTGCTGAACCAGATCATATTTCCATCGGTAGACAGCGCCACGGCGTCAAGCGATTCGCGTTCGGGCACCTGCTCGAGTTCGAGGAAGGGACGCAGCGCGTCGGTGCCGGATGCGTACTGCCAGAGGTCTCCCTCGGTGATAAGCCAGAAATTGCCGCCGATGACGGCGATCTCACGTATGTCTGAGCCGGTGAAGCCGTCGAGGGGATACGGGGAGAATACGCGCGCCTCGGTGTCGAAACGCAGGAGGTCACGCTCGCGCAGCAGCCAGATCCAGCCACCCGCAGTGAAAGCGTCGAGCACGATATCGTCGCCCGGCGGCGCGTAACTGCGCCAGCGCTCGTAGCGTGGATCATATTCATTGACTGCAGAGCCGGTAGCCAGGAATACGCGGTCGTCCGCGGGCACGATGGCGTGGATATTTGTACCGGTTAGACCCTCGGTATGAGAAATGCGCTGCCATTCCTCGATCAGATTATCGTAGCGTGCCGCACCCCGGCTGCCACCGGTCCATACATAGTCTTCTTCGAACGCTGTGGCGCGCACTGCTCCGGCTGTGAATCCCTGCGCGCTGTCGAAATGCAGCATGGTGTTGCTGCGCAGGTCGAACGAAGTCATGCCGTTGCGCTGACCGATCCACAGCACGTCGTTGCGTACGTCAAGGGAAGTGACTTGGGGGGAAAGCAGACCGTTCTGCGGTCCGTAGGCGGACCACACCTTGTCATCGAAGCGGTAGCGGTACAGTCCCCGGGGAGAGGCGATCCACTGTGAACCGCCATAGGACAACGTGCTGTATGCGCGGTCGGGATAGTGCACGCGCACCTGTCCCGCAGCGTGCGGGACGCTGGCGGCGCTCAGCAGCAGAACGGTACACCACGCTGCCAGGCTCGTTTTCATACAGAAAGTTATCCCAGGTTCGTTCGTACGATCTGTTCTTCGGGCACCTGCAGGCTGCCCACGCCGCGTTCGGCTGCAGCGGCGAGGTGACGGATGTCCTCAGCTTCGCTCATACGGTTGTTCCACTCGGCCAGGCGCACGCCTGCGGCGTCAACGGCGAGCGGATCAGTACCTGCAATCATGCGTCCGAGTTGCTGCGTCTTGCCCGGACCACCCGGACCATTCGTGAGCAGCGCGTACTGTGCATCGAGGATGGTGAGCTGCGGTCGCACGATCTTTGCCAGGTCGGCCACGGCGGCATGAAGGTTGTAGGAGCCGTGAAATGACCGGCGGTCGTAAATCAGTCCCATCAGGTTCTTCAGGCCGAGGCTCACCGAAGTGGACGAATGCGCTTTCGCCGTCGGAAGGTTGATGAAGACGTCGGCCTTCTTCAGCAGCTTGGCGATGGCGATTTCATCGAATTCGGTGGCGTCCGGCGCCGGAACCTTCACGAAGTCTTTTTCCTCACCGATCTGCACGAAGGTCAGCTGCGGCATGTCCTTCGACAGGGCGGTCATACCGCTTTTCTCAAGGCAGCGTTCAGCGCGTCGCATCGGAAAGTCCACCGCGATAATGCGCTTCGCACCTGCTTCGGCACACATCTCCACCACCGTGCGAATGACATCGGGATGCGTTGTGCTTCCCCATTCCGGAGGATTAGGGAAGGACATGTTCGGCTTCAGCAGCACGATGTCGCCTTGCGACACGAAGTTCTTTATTCCGCCGAGTCCTTCGACCGCTGCGCGTACCGCATCGGCGATCCTGGTGCCCTTGACGATGGATAGCACGGGATCGGCCACGCTGCCGAAGGGTGTTGCGATCGACCCGGTTGTGGGTCCTGCGCTGCTCGCCGTCAGTTCGCTGAGCGGAAGCGCGCTCAGTGCCGCTGCACCGAGCATTCCGGTTTTGAAGAAATCGCGTCGTTTCATGATATTTTTCCTGCGACGTTGTTGGCGAACACTTCGAGTACTTCCTGTCCCTTATCCTCACTCGTGACAATGCTGATCAGCACGTAATACCTGCCCTTGACGAATTTCATTGACCAGGAAAAAATGTCCTTGCGGATCTGCGCCTTCGAGGAGGGTGGATTCGAGGGAGTGATCGGACTGGCGAAGACATTGTTCGGATCGTCGAATACGGTAGTGGCGTCGGACTCGGAACCCTGGTCGTAGATCTGCACCTCGCAGACAACGCCTGACTCGGTGTTCACCGTGCCGGTGAAACTCTGCATTGCGGCTTCGACGAAGCCGTGATTCGTGTACAGTTCGGAGCCCCCGTTGATCGCATCCTGAAGTTCAGAGGGATTCGTGGCCCGCCAGCTTCCGTCGCCACCGCTTGAGCGCGCCCAGCCTGAGATCTCGTTTTCACGCGGCATCAGGTCGGTGATGGAAACGATATCGGGATTCGAGCCCGAATCGGATTTATCGCAGGCCGTGATCAGCGGGAGAGCGAATAATGCCACAACGCACAGCAGTGTGGTGTATGGTGTTCTCATGGTCATTCCATCCTCAGTCATTTATTTCGTCAGTACCATGCGAATTTCCTTTGCGACACCATCGGCCATGGCCCGTGCAACATAGGTGCCCGCAGGAAGTTCGTCGGCGTCGAAGGTAAAGTAATGCATACCCTTGACCAGGCTGCCGCTGAAGAGCTGCTGCACGCGTGCGCCTTTCATATCGTAGACATCCAGAGTCATGTGGGTTTCGCTCGGCATGAACACCGGCAGATCCGTCCTCCCGGTGAAGGGATTCGGATAGTTCGGCTCGAGGTTCCAGGAGGCTGCGTCGAGCTGCAGGGCGATCTCGACATGCGCCGAGTATTCATGCGTGCCGTCGGTATTGACCTGACGCAGGCGGTAAAACATCGTACGACTCTGGCGGAGTGCAGCACTGTCGCTGTCCGTGAACGCGTATTCCTTCGCTTCACTTGTACTGCCCGCACCATCAACGAAGCCGATCTGCTGCCAGTCGTGCTGTCCGTCGCCGCTGCGTTCTATACCGAAACCCCGGTTGTTGCTTTCGCCCTCGGTGCGCCAGCGCAATTTCACCTCGCCACGGTCCAGCGCAGCGGTGAACAGCGCCAGCTTCACCGGTAGATTGATATTGATGATCTGCTGCTGCAGGGGATTGGCGACTCCGAGACTGTACGGGGATGCCGCGGCCTGATCGATATACGTGGCGGCTTTGGGATTGAGACTGTTTGCCGTTCGGAGGTTGTTGATGTGCACGCGTCCCTGAGAGTCGAGCGCTACCGGATCCTGCGAGAGGAAGATCTTGTTCGGAGTAGCCTGCGGATTGCCGCCCGGTCCCCCATTGTATACCGCGTAGAGGGCGTCCATGATGCACAGGCGTTGCTTGGTGGTCATCACCGAACTGGCCATGATGTCGAGGCAGGCATCCTTATTGCAGTGAATGCCGAGCGAACCACCAGGATTCACGGTGCCCATGTGGTTCTTGAACGCCAGCGTCATGTTCATCGATGTGCCGCAGCTGTGGTCTTTCAGCACCGGCATGTTGATGAGGTAATCCGCTTCGTGCAGGCTCTGGCTGTAGGGACGGTCTTTGCCGTCGCAGTGAATCGTGTAGCCGAGATTCGGAAATGTCGAATCACGTACGAGGTTGACGTTGTGTCCGAGGTACGAGGTTGTGTACCCGACGCCGGAGAAACTATGCCGTTCGTATATCGTGATGTTGGCGGCAGGAAAGCCGCTGAGCATTTGCGTCAGCCTGTTGAGCACGGCCTTCATCAATTCCTTGCGCGTGGGGACCTTGCTGTTCAGAAAGTTTGGTTTGATCGCGATTTTCTTGCTGGTGGTCAGACCGGGAAAGAACGAAGCGAGCGCGGCTGCCGGCGAAGTGTAGATGCCCGCCAGCTGCATGATTCCCTGGTCGAACATGTACTGCACCACGGTTTCATCGACGTTGTTATAGCCCAGCACCGCACCCGGGTGCTCGACGATGGCAATTCGTCCGGGATTTGGGTAGGCGTAAGTCTTTGATTCTTCGGGTGGTGTTGCCGCGCGTTCGGCATGCGAGATGAGCGGCGCGGGCAGGAAAGACAATCCCGCGAGAGCCGATCCGGCTTTGAGGAAAAAGCGGCGCGAGTGGTTACGGTCTGCCATGACAACATCCTCGTGCTGTAGTATTGCGAACCTGGAGCGTAGAGGAAATGTAGACAACGGGACCGGAATATTCAATAAGCGAATTCCGGATTCGGGATACCCGGAATATGCTGTATGCCATATGCCGTAAGCGATAGTGAGATGCAAATCAGATCTCGTTCCAACGCTCCAGCGTTGGAACGAGGAATAATAGAGGAATATGTTACCCTGTCACCCCGGAACCATGGTATGCTCGAACACGATCCCGCGGTCGTGGAGGCCTTCCATGAGGGCGTCGAAGCTGCTCTGCTCGGCGCCGAGATATTCGGGCGGAGAGATGCCCGGACGCCGGTAGCGTCCGTCTGCCACGAGGCGTGCCGTGACGCTGCAGGTATACCCCGTGGTGCGCGCCATCGAGGTGATGCCCGTGGCGTGATCGAAGCGGTCGAGAAGATCGAAGGTGTGCGTTTCGCGCAGGCCGTCTTTTTCACCTTCTATGATGATACGCATCACGGAAAGGTCGGCCTCGCCTTCCTCCATCTGCCATGCCGGGAAAAGAAGCTTTGCCGTCAGGTCGAGCGGCACCACGCCATGGCCACCGACATTGACCGGGTCTTTGCGGAAGAAACCGGTGTCGCGCAGGGCGCGCATCAGATCGGCGTGTCCGGGATAGCGCATGGTTTTTTCCTTCATGGAGGGCGCGTCCATGGTCACGGCCAGCGTGCGGAGTCCGTCGGAATTGAATGCCTCGAGCGTTCCCACTCCCGGGAGGTCGAGCTGCTCGACGTCGCTGAGTGCAGGCTTGACGACCTCGGCGCCGTGCTCGATATACCGGGCTGGACGCGTATACTCTTCGATGACGTCGATCGGTGAAAATACCGCGCCATATTCGTAGGGCTTGCGGCGTACGACGGGGAGTCCGCCCACGAAGCAGAGGAAGCTGTCGACGCGGTCGAGGTCGGCGTCCATGCGTCCCATGAGCATGTTGCCGAGTCCGGGTGCAAGGCCGCAGTCCATGATCGCCGTGACACCGCGCTCTTTCGCGAGTTCGTCGAGCGAAAAGGGATCCTCGGGAAAGAAGGAAATATCGACGATGTTCTTTCCCGCTTCGATCACCCGCTGCAGGGTACGGTAACCCATGAAACCGGGCACCGCACCGATCACCAGATCCGCGTCGGTGATGACATCGGCGAGCTGAGCCATGTCGTCGAGATCCGCCTGACGCGTCGCGATATTCCACTGCGCATAGCGCTGCAGGGTGGCGGGATTGTTATCGGCAACAGTGACGTGGAAGGAGTCTTCGCGGTCGAGATCGCGAGCGATGGCGGAGCCGACCATGCCTCCGCCGAGAAC
>PKTF01000038.1 GCA_002869275.1 Ignavibacteria bacterium
CGATCGCGCTTTCGAACTGGCCGTACGGCACTGCAGGGCAGTGGAACGATCTCAACGAAACGAATCAGCTGTACTACCTGATCGAGCACCCGAACATCGTACCGGTGGAACTGACTTCCTTCACCGCACTGAGCAGTGCGGAGGGAGTTCGTCTGCGCTGGCACACGGCCACTGAGACTAACAATCTCGGATGGAATATTGAACGCCGAACGGACGCCGGCAGCTGGACGGATATTGCTTTCGTTGCCGGGGCAGGCAGCACGAACGAAGAATGCGTATACAGTTATCTCGACAGAGAGGCTGCAGACGGCCATCTGCACTACCGCCTGCGGCAGATCGATGTGGACGGCCGGAAGGAATACAGCCATCCTGTGCGCGTTCATGCCGTCGGCACATCATCCGAACCCGTACTGTACCAGAATCATCCAAATCCTTTCATGGAACGCACCACGATTTCCTACGCCGTGCATGGCGATCAGTCGGTGTCGCTGATCATAACCGATGCGATTGGCCGGGTATTACTGCGTCATCAGGACACTGGTGCTGCGGCCGGTCTTCGCACCATTTCCTTCGACGCCGCCCACCTGCCCCCGGGCATCTATTTCTGTCGCCTGGAAGCAGGACGTTTCATCCACACGAGGACGATGCTGCTCGTCAAATAGCAGTGCTCTCCTCATCCATGAGGCAACGGCCGTCTCGCGCATGTTCGCGGGGCGGCCGTCTTGCCGGGACTTCCTTGAATAGACCAGTTCGGATCCGATACATGCTGAACACCGTGTGACTGGGTTGTTCCTCACCAAATATTTCCACGGAAACCTGACATCGGTCTGTCCAGCGATGGACTGGAGTCGTGTGACGCATTGATAATCTTGAGCCCAAGTTGTAATTTATTCTCCTATCCGACGTATGACATTTGATTAAGGGTACCAGCGTGAATTCTCACGAAGAAATCTCATCAGCATTTCCGTTTTCTTCGAAGTACGTAGAAGTAGACGGTCAGCGCATGCATTACATCGACGAGGGGGAAGGGGATCCTGTCCTGTTTCTCCATGGGAATCCCACTTCCTCGTACCTCTGGCGCAATATTATCCCGCATGTGGCTCAACATCGCCGCTGCATCGCGCCAGACCTGATCGGTATGGGGAAGTCTGATAAACCCAAGCTTGCCTATCGCTTCGCCGATCACTACCCGTTCATCGAAGGCTTCGTTCGGGCGCTGGATTTGAAGAACCTGACTCTGGCTCTCCACGACTGGGGCTCCGGATTGGGTTTTCATTATTTCGCGACGCATACGGAGAATGTCAGGGGGATTGCGTTCATGGAGGCCCTGGTGCGGCCGGCCAGCTGGTCGGCATTTCCAAAGGATTTCAGAATGGGATTCAAGCTCATGCGCACACCGGGTCTCGGATGGTTTATGGTCAGCGTTATGAACGTGTTCGTAAAAAAGATACTCCCCAGCGCCACCGTCCGTCAGCTCAGTTCAGAAGAAAGGCGCATCTATGCCGCACCGTTCCCGACCGTTGGCAGCAGAAAGCCGGTTCGTCAATGGCCGTGCGAAATTCCCATCGACGGCGAGCCGGGGGACATGCACAGGCTGATTTCCGAATACAGTAAGAAGCTGCAGGAATCCACTGTGCCGAAAATGCTGTTTTATGCACATCCGGGCGGTATTATCAATGCCGAGACGGTTGCATGGTGTAAAGAGGTCCTTCCAAACCTGAAGGCTGTCGACATTGGCAATGGGATTCATTATCTGCAGGAAGACAATCCACACCTCATCGGACGTGAACTCGCCACGTGGATTGCAGAACTCGACTGAAGGACAAGCGGGTGCGGAGGGGAATGATCGATGACTTTAATCGCCCTCGTCACAACTTTCCTGGTGACTTCCAGCGGCATCGAAGAATCTATCCTTTCTAACACGCAGGAGACAATGAACTGTGAATATAAATATCGCGCATTGGCCGGAACTGTCACTGGATTCCTGGCAGGACACATATGAGACGCTCCACCTCTGGAGCCAAATCGTTGGAAAAATTCGTCTTTCCCAGATGCCGTGGGTCAATCATTCGTGGCATGTGCCGTTATACGTCACATCACGAGGATTGACGACCTCCGTCATCCCGCATGGCACGCGATCATTCGAAATTGCATTCGATTTTATCGACCACCGACTCAATGTCACTGTGTCGACCGGAGAACGGCACTCGTTTGCCCTGGAGCCGATGACCGTGTCAGAGTTCTATAGAAAGGTCATGCGGGGACTTGATGAATTGAAAATCGAAGCTCGGATCTGGCAAATTCCCGTCGAAATCCCAGATCCCGTGCAGCCGTTTTCCGAGAACGAAACACACTCGGCCTACAACCCTGAAGCCGTAGAGCGATTCTGGAGAATCCTGCTGAATGTGCATCATGTGTTCAGCATGTTCAGAACACGCTTCCTCGGGAAAGCGAGTCCGGTACATTTCTTCTGGGGTGCATTTGATCTCGCGGTATCCCGCTTTTCCGGTCGGACTGCACCGAAACATCCTGGCGGCGCCCCGAATTGTGCTGATTGGGTGATGGAAGAAGCCTATTCGCATGAAGTGTCCAGCGCCGGATTCTGGCCGGGTGCGGGATTGGGAGAAGCAGCCTTTTATGCCTATGCCTATCCCGAGCCGGACGGGTTCAGTGCTTATACGATACGCCCTCAGGCCGCGTACTATCACAAGGAACTTGGTGAGTTCCTATTGCCGTATGAGGCGGTGAGAACAGCGGATAATTCGGAGGCAATGCTGTTGGACTTTTTGCAGAGCACCTACGAAGCAGCTGCGAATCTCGCCGGCTGGGATCGCAACGCACTTGAAGTGAACGCGTCCCCGGGGATGGGTGCAGTCCTCCCACTGACATAACGCTTCGCAGATTCCTCACCCCGGGGTGCACAAAGTCCTCCGGATACGCTCTTTTTAATGATAATGCCCCTCATCCGAGGGGCATTATTTTTCGGCGCTTCCTAGCTTCATTCCGCAACTTATGTTTGGATCCGTCGGCGGGGATGCGTCGCAGTTTCTGTGAGCTAGTAAAGCTGAAAGAGCTGTCGGCAGTCTCTGTGTTCACGTTCCACCCGAGTCCGAGGTGTATTTGATTGTAATTCTGCCACTTACTTCATTTCTTTTCGGAATTCTTCCGCATCATAGTACACTCTGATACTTTGAATTTTCCCGGCTTTTATCTCGTACCATTCGTTCATGTCGAGGGTAATCGTATTCCCCGAAGGCATGGCGACATCTATTTCGACCTGAGTGACGACAAAATCTCCCGCCTCCAAGGCCTTTTTCATCCTGTTCCCTCTGACCATTTGCATGAAGTTCTCATTTAATTCAATGAATGCCGCCAGACCGTCTGCTTGCGCTGCGGGCCCTGTGAACGTGATCTCATCAGCGAGGACATCTTTCCACGAGTCTGTTCCTGACATCATTCCTTCCCCGAAGGCCTGAACTACCTGCATCGGTGATTTGCTCATTACAATTCCTTTTCTATTTTGTACTTAACTTGTAGTTTCGAAGTTAATCTAACAGAATAACTTCGAAAAAGCAAGTTGAAAATGTGCAAATGTCATGTTGGTAAAATGAAAGCCTATAGACTCCATTACCCGAGCTGCAAATCATGGAATTAAGATCACATTGTCCAATCAACTATACACTGGAACATTTCGGTGACAAGTGGTCATTCCTCATTCTCAGAGATTTGATGTTCAAGGGCAAGCGCCACTATAATGAATTTTTGGAAGCTGGAGAAAGGGTCTCAACCAGTGTGCTAGGGGATAGGTTGAAGAAGCTTGAGGAAGCGGGAATAATTACCAAAAGAGAAGACACCGTCAAGAAATCACGGATTCTGTACAGTCTGACTCAAAAGTGTATCGATCTGCTGCCCGTCTTATTGGAGATGATAATCTGGGGTGGCGAGAATGATGAAGGTACCGAAGTTCCTCAGGAATTCATGGATCAGGCGAGAAGCAACAAAGAATTATTGCTCAAACAGATCAGGGATGCACTTGCTGCACAGCATCTTTCGGGACAGCAGGTTGACGATACCTCCCGGTGATTCACCGTATGAAATTTGGCATGTAGGAACTCGGTGAGGCGGTACAGGTTCGCGCGTTCGTCTGATGCAGTGTGTATCGGCATGAGAATCTCCTTTCTCCTTCAACGGACGTTATATCGTACGTAAATGCAAGCAACAAAGACTGCTCCTCACCAAGAGACTCGATTCGATTATTGTGACTCCTCGAACTTATGCAACTGAATGTGATTGAAATTGTTACGGCTGTGTTGTCAACGAGAGTGCTTTCGTGACGCCATGACATCGGACTCGGCACGAAGAGATTGAGGGTATGACCGACGAATGGTGAATCCCGTGCTGCTATTGCACTTATGAGGAAGATGCGAAAACGAAACAAGCCGTTTCCACGGATGAAAACGGCTTGCGACTCGTTGGGCGGAGCCGACGAGACTCGAACTCGCGACCTCCTGCGTGACAGGCAGGCATTCTAACCAACTGAACTACGGCTCCAAAATGCGCTTCAGATGAAGCGTTAACAAACTTACAAAGGCGGAGGTATGAAATGCAAGTACTGCCGCATATTTTTTCGCTCGTTCAGGGCATGCGAAGGACCGCGCCCGGTGAGGTGATGGTCTCCTCTGCAAAACCATGCGCGCGCTTGATGCGCACGTCGCGGTCGAAAGGATTCCGGGTGCGGCGGATCTCGCTGAATTCATCGAAGGTGATGTTGCCGCTGAGAAATGGGTGGTGACACCAGGCATCGATCGGAATCGGGAAATCCGAGCCATGAAGGAGCCATTCCGGCCGGAGGGTGTCACGAATTTTACTTAGCCACACAAGACGCGTGCTCAGGGACAGCGCCGAGGTGTCGGCGTACAGGACCGGGATTGAATGACCGTTTTCGCCTGTCTTACCGTATTCAGCATTCATCTTCTGCATGAATTCGCCGAAGTCTGTGATGGTGTCGGCGTCGATGAGAGGGAACACGGGCGAGGCGCAATGAGCCGCGATGACCGTCGTTCCACAGGAGAGCGGCGCCTCGAGCCGTGCAAATCTGTCGAGCTCCTTGTGGCGCATCCCCTCCGGGAAGCTGTACTCCGGTCCTACATGACAGAGCAGCGGCAGACCGGCCTCCGCAAGGGTTTCGTAGTAGTCGCGGTGCATCAGGACTCCGTCACGCTCCGCGTCCAGAATGACGTGGTGCGTGGATGGGATGATCTTGCACAGGACGGCGTCCGTTTCTTCGATCACATACCGCAGTTCCTCTCGCCAGTCCGGCCGGTTGGGACTCACCGACGCACCGAAGAGGAAGCGCTTTGGCGTCCGTGGATTCCCGTGCCGATCAACCGGATCACTACGCCTCCATTCCTCGAGCTCGCTGTTCGCTGCCTGTATCGCGTTGTGGAGAAACGTGTTCGTCACGTACAGGTCCGTGCAGATCGGATCGATCCATTCAGCCGGCTCCTTCCAGCTCTCCTCGGGTTCCTCATACACTGCGTCGAAAGCGAGCAGTGTGATCGCATCGAGTTCCTCGCTTTCAAACAGTGTCTGCTTCAGGAAGGTGAGATATTCGTGCGTGGAAATACTGTCATCATCGACCACATCCGCCCCGAGCTTGTCGAGCTGCTTCTCCAGCATGCCATAGAGAATGCGCGTCACCCAGTGATTGTTGTCGTAGGGATTGAAATACACCTCTTCATCTGCATGATCGATCCGGTCTCCCTTGCCAACCATGTGGCAATGCATGTCGATGCGCATAAGGCCTCCTTCGGTGCAGAACATGTTTGAATGACGCCCAACAATACGCATTATTTAACATAAGAGCAAGACGTCTTTTGACATGGGACTTAGGACTTAGGATTCAGGGGAAGAACATTCCTTCCGATGTCCCAAATCCTAAGTCCAAAGTCCTGCATCGAAAAGGCTTGCTTTTACGAAAAATACTTCATACATTAGTTTCTGTTGCAATGTATGCAACGCCCGCCTCTGATTCATTGAGTTTTCGGAAGCGGACTTTTAAAGAGATTCGCTATCCGATGCACGGAGCCGTTGGGGAACTGCTCACAACACACCCCCTCCTGACGAAGATCAACTTCACTTCTGCATCTGACCAGACTGCATCTTTTATGCAGCGCGTCTCGACAATGCTTTTATAAGGAATTACATGCAATTCGAAGATCTCGGGTTGTCCTCCGCCGTGCTGCGCGCTGTTAGCGCCGCAGGGTACAAGACCCCCACGGAAATACAGGCCCTCGCCATTCCTCCCGCCATTTCTGGCGGAGACGTCATCGGAAGGGCCAAAACCGGATCAGGAAAAACGGCAGCGTTCGTTCTTCCGATCCTCGACCGCCTCGAAGGCGGACGCCGACCGAGCCGTGGCGCTGTGCGCGCCCTGGTGCTCACACCGACGCGCGAACTCGCGCAGCAGGTGGCCGATGCCGCCCGCAAATACAGCCGCTACCTGAAACTCAGCAGCGATGCGTTTTATGGTGGTGTGTCCATCGAACCCCAGCTCAAGCGTATGCGCAGGGGTGTGGATATCCTGGCAGCAACGCCCGGACGCCTCCTCGACCATATGGAGCGCGGCAGCATCGACCTTTCGCGCTGTGAAGTGCTCATCGTCGATGAAGCAGACCGCATGTTCGACATGGGCTTCATCAAGGATGTGCGTCGCATCATCAAGGCTGTCTCGAAACAGCGGCAGACGATGCTCTTCTCGGCAACCATGTCGAAGGACGTGCAGCGCCTTACCGCGGATATCATGAACGATCCCAAGCTCGTCGAAGTCGGTATTGAAGGGAATCCTGCCGAATCCGTTCGCCAGCAGTTCATTTCCGTGCCCAAGCATGGGAAGCTCGACCTGCTTTTCCATCTGATCAACGAAAACAAGATGGAAAGCGTGCTCGTGTTCTCGCGCACAAAGCACGGTGCGGACAAAATTGCCAAACGCCTGATGCGCAGCGGAATCGGAACGGGCGTGCTGCACTCCAACCGCTCACAGTCGCAGCGCCTTCGTGCGCTCAGCGGCTTCCGCAACGGTGAGCAGCGCGTGCTCGTCGCCACCGATATCGCCGCGCGCGGTATCGACGTGGTAGGAATTTCACACGTCATCAATTTCGATACCCCGACGTTTGCCGAAGATTACGTGCACCGTATCGGCCGCACCGGCCGTGCCGACGCCACGGGCGACGCCATCACCTTCGTGTCCAGCGAGGAAAAAGCGTACCTGCGGCGCATTGAGTCCTTCGTCGGAAAGCGCTACTTCGTCGAAGCCGGTCCTGCAGTATCGGCCGCTCCGATGACTGATGCACCCGTCGAAAAGTCGTTCAAGGATTCCGGTTCCCCGAAACGGAATGGCCGAAATGATAAACGCTCAGCGCCGAAATCGAAACAGCGGTATGACAGTGCCGGCGGCGACCAGCCGCGAGACCGTAAACATCGCACGGATAAAGCAAAACGTAAAACCGCGCATGGTGAGGCGACAGGCTCTGATCGTCCCTGGAAGAAGAACGGCAAGCGCAATGGCAAGCCGCGTACCGAAGATGCGAAATTCGAACACCGCGGATCGAACAACCGCTCCGAAGGACCGAGCAAACGTGACGATGATCGCACGTTCAACACGGAAGGCCGGAACCAGGCACGCCACTCGGGTGCGACGCCGTTCGGTGGACCCGCCGACCGCTACGGGAAGAAAAAACGTGCAGTGCACAGCGGACAGGCAAACGGAAGCAAAAGCAATTGGAAGCGCAACGGATCGGGCGAAGAAATTCCGACCAAGGTGAAACGCAAGTCTCGCGATTGGGACTTCACCGACCGCAAACGCGATCCCCGCTTCGCCGCGAAATAATCAGACTCC
>PKTF01000329.1 GCA_002869275.1 Ignavibacteria bacterium
GAAGCGACGCGGCATCACAAATCCGGAGGTGGAAGGATGAACTCCGACAAACACAATGGCGACATCGAACGCCTGATGGAAAAACTCCCCATCGAAAATCCGCCCGAAGCCCTGTGGACGCGTATCGAACATGCTCTGCGGGAGGAGCAACGGACCCCGTTGGAAGAAACTCCCGGGTTATTCACGCGTCTCGCGGACATGTTTCGCGTCCGCTCGCTCACGTTGGCGGCGGGGGTCGTGGTAATCCTGGTCGGTATCGGCATGAGCTGGATGCTCATCCGCGACTACACCGAGAGGCGTGAGAATGCTGTTGTCGCACAGAACAGCGACGACATGATGCTCGACGCGCAGAGCGACATCGACCAGGCGATCTATTACTACGAGAGGGCGATCGAGAAACTGACCGTGCTCGCAGAGCGCAGCGAAAGTGATCTCGACCCGTCCTTTGTCAAACTGCAGAAAGAAAAAATCATCCTGCTGCGTGCATCCATCAACGAGTGCAAGACCGCGATGAACGTCAATGGCTCGCATCCTGAGGTGCAGCATTACCTCTTCGCCGCCTACACCGACCTGCAGCACACCCTCCAACAAATGGTTTCACGCGCACAATAACGGAATGGTATCATGAAAACTCTCATCGCGATCATCTCACTGCTCATCCTTGCCGGCACTTCCATGCACGCGCAGGGCGACTATGAGCGCGTCGTCAAAGAAGCATTTAAAACCTCCGGGAGTCCGACTGTGGAGATCGAAACACGATTCGGATCAGCCCATGTCACGGCGGTCTCCGGAACCACGGTGAAGGCGGTCGTGCGTATCACCGCGATCAGTGGTTCGCAGAAGCTTGCGAAAAAGCTTGCCGATGCTGTACGCGTCGAACTCAAGGGAGGAGGCAGCTACGTCTCCATTCGCACCGCCCTTCCAGCGGAAATGGACGAGGACAATGAAAACGAGGAGCGCAATATTGACATCGAGGTCACCGTTTCATTGCCTGTCAAGAGCAAACTCAAACTGGAAAGTAAGTTTGGAGAAGTAGATATCACCGGCGTGATGGGCCTGGTTGATGCCAACTGCCGCTTCGGTTCGGTGGAAATCAAAAAGTGCGCGAACGTCTCGGCCAGGAATGCCTTCGGAGACCTGTCGCTGGGAACGATCACAGGGTCCATGAGAGTGTCGACAAAGATGGGACAGGTGATCGCGTACAATGTTCCCGGCGGGAGCATCTTGAGTTCCTATGGCGATGTCGAGGTGACGAAAATCAACGGGGCTCTCGAAGTGAAGTCGTCGATGGGATCGATGACGCTTAAGGGCCTGCGCAACGGGAACATCGAGAACTCCTACGGCAGTGTGGAGATCACGGTACCCAAATCTTTCGGCGGAAGTATCGAGGCAACATCGTCCTTCGGCTCCATCGACACCGACTTTGATCTGAAACGTGAAAAGGCCAAGCGTTCGCATGGGGATACCGGGGATAAGCGCTACGGTACGATCGGGAAGGGCAATGACAAGATCATCGTCGAGAGCAGCTTCGGGGATATCACGATCGAGAAGGAATAGCAGCCTCACGCAGCAGCGCAACGCTCAAATCAAATTGGATGGAAGAAGCGACCGCAAGGCCGCTTCTTTTTTTATGGCAACTCCCTTTCCCTTCACGTATTTTTTACCAACCATCACTTCCCGGATATCTGTCATGACGGCGTTCCTTGCGATCTATACCGACACCATCACACGATGGCTGGAAGAAACCGTCGGACTCTCACCGGCGGTGCAGGAACAGCTGCTCAAGTCCGTCATCGTCATCTTCGTCCTGTGGCTGCTGCGCTTCATCGTACTCATGTTCGTGCGCAAGCGTACGGAGGATATCCGCACGCGTTACCAATGGCAGAAAACCACGACGTACGTCAGTGTCGCACTGGGACTGCTGCTCATCGGGCGCATCTGGTTCGAAGGCATACAGTCGCTGGCCACCTTCCTCGGACTGCTCTCCGCAGGTATCGCCATCGCGCTCAAGGAGGTACTCGCCGATCTGGCTGGCTGGGCATTTCTCATGTGGCGGCGTCCTTTCGAAGTCGGCGACCGCGTGCAGGTCGGCGACCACACGGGCGACGTCATCGACATCCGGATATTCCAGTTCACTCTCATGGAAGTCGGCAACTGGGTGGACGCCGACCAGAGCACCGGACGCGTGATCCACATCCCCAACGGACTCATATTCACCACGCCCCAGATCAACTTCACCAAGGGCTTCCAGTACATCTGGGATGAGATCCCCGTACTCATCACCTTCGAGAGCGACTGGCAGCGCGCCAAGCAACTCCTCAGCGACATCGTCGAGACGCACGCGAAAATCATGACCGAGCATGCTCAGCAGGGCATCCTCGAAGCGAGCAAAAAGTTCATGATCTACTACACCACCCTCTCCCCCACGGTGTACACCTCGGTCAAGGACAGCGGCGTCAACCTGACCCTCCGCTACCTGGTCGAGCCCCGAAAGCGCCGCCGCATGGAGGAAGTACTGTGGGAAGAGATCCTCAAGGCCTTCGCCGCCGAAAAACAGATCGATCTCGCCTATCCCACGACGCGTTTTTACCGGAATAACGAGCATCTCGACGGTCCGCCGCCGCCCCAGACCTGAAATAATCTCACGACGCGGTTGCACGCGGCATACGACCGCTCAGTCGCTTCCAGAACTCACAAGTCGCAATTTCGACCGACGGGTCGAAAATACGACCGGCCGGTCACGTAGGTAACCGGCCGGTGATAAACTGTTGATTTTGGCTGCGTTAGCGGGATCGGGGCTTTTGGTCAGGGAGTGAACTCCTCGATCTCCACTTTGGGTGTGCGCAGTTCGAAAACCATGCACTGACCGGGTTCGAGCGACAGGCTGTAGGCCTCCTGGTCATTCTTGCCCACCTCGGCGGCGCTGATTTCGTCAGTGAGGATGTCGTACTGCGCGTCGAGCCAGACGTCCGCCTGCTCGGCACCCGTGCAGTTGGTGTTGGCCAGCACGGCCACGGCGCGCGTGCCGTCGAGAGACTGCCGTACGAAGCAGAGAACACGGGGATTCGTGGTTTCGAAGACCTTGATGGTATTCTTTGACGGATTCACCACGATATCATGCCAGATGCGACGGATCGCGATGATGCGCGCGACGAGGGCGCTCATCTGCTGGTCGTTTGTCCAGGACAGGGCTGATTCGCTGAACAGCGGAAGCGTGTGCGAGGGCAGTTCGGCGATGTCTTCGGGTGTAAAACCCAGGCCGGTATTCACCGGGAAGGTCTCGCCCAGCTCGTAACCCTGGTGCAGGAAGAGCACCGCGGGAAGGAAGGCATTGACCACCAGCGACAGGCGCGAGAAGGCCATGCCGCACTCGCGTTTCGCAGCGCGGGGCGTGTTATGCATCTCGGGCGTTGCAAAAAACGGAACGGGCACATCCTGCGACTCGAGCATGGTCAGGAATTCCCGGAGTTTCTCGGGGATGTGCTCGTCAGTCCAGAGATAGCCGACGGTAGCGTTGTAGCCCTCCTGCCGGCTCTTTACCGAAATGGCGAAGTTCTCTTCCCAGAACGCGAAATCCGGATCCACTTTGCGCGCGCGGTCGACGATGCTCTGCTTGAGGCGCTTCGGCAGGGCGTGACCCATATCGATCATCACTCCGTCGATACCGAAGTTCTTCTGGTAATGCGGGATGATGTTAATGATGGTGTTCCACAGTCCGCGGTTTTCGTTGTCGATCTGCGTCAGCCGCGAGTCGTAGATGCGAATCGTGTTGTACGCGATATAATTGAAGCTCGAATGGTCGTACAGCTTCAGGTAGGTCACGTCGTTCCACGGCGGCTGCACGTCGTCAGGCGGCCAGTCGGCGAAGGCACCCGGAATACGCAGGCGCTTGCCGTCCTCCAGAAGCCCGATATACCGATCGCCCTCCTGCACGATTTCCATCGGCATGTCGTGAAACATGTTGCGATAGGCCATGCCCGGGGGCGGCAGACTGCTGTGATCGTGGCGGCGAACCCGCTGGTTGATCACCTGCAGTTCATCCTCGCTGAACTGCGGATTTCCGTAGCCTTCGGGTTGCTCCTCGCTGCGGTCGGGGATCTCGGCATCGATCCAGTAAAACCAGTTCGGGTGGTCGAGAATCCAGTCCGAATCCTTTGACGCGGTGCGAAACACGAACTCCATCACCACGCGCATGCCCAGGTGATGTGCCGCTTCGACGAAGGCCGCGTATTCGGATTCGACGCCCAGTTCATGAAACGGCTCGCAGAGCCGATCGTCGAGCTTATAGGGATTGCGGATGGCGTAGGGCGAACCCAGGCTGCCCTTGTTGCCGTCTTGCCCGATGGCAGTGACGGGAAGCAGGTGCAGTGTATTGATGCCGAGAGACTTCAGGTACGGAAGGATCGCGATGCTTTTCAGGAACGTGCCGGTTTCGCGCAGCCCGCCCTCGAGGTCGTCGAGCGCGATGCGTCCGTCACCGTCATGGTCCCACGCCGTGGTCAGCCGTGTAAAGATGTTGTACACGACGGCGTCCTTCGTCCACTCGCCCGAGGACGCCTGCATTTCCGGAGCCTCGCTTTCGCGGGACAGGATGTTGTCGATGGCTTCACGGAAAAACGTGACGGGGTGCACCTGAGACAGGGATTCACCCTCGGGCGAATCCTGGATCCAGAGCGACGGCACGCGGTATTCCCCGCCCGGAAGCGTGCTTTCGAATTCCGCGATCCTGTCGCGCAGTATCTGCAATGCGTTGATCATAAGCTATCCTGTCCAGCTATCATTCTTAGTCAGGTGACGGATTTTCAAATTCGTCACCCCGAGTAGTCCCGGCGTAGTTCGCCGCAGGCGAACGCAGCCGGTCGTATCGAGGGATTCTTCACTAATCGGCGAAATATTCCGCGACCTTGTACAGGTCGGGATCGAGTTCCTTGATTGCGCCAGAGATATCGTTGATGTCGATATCGACGATTTTGTTTCCCTGCAGGGCGACCATGCGGCCGAAGCGTCCCTCGTGCACGAGCTCCGCGGCGCGCACGCCGTAGCGTGTTCCGAGCACGCGGTCAAACGCCGTGGGCGAACCGCCGCGCTGGATGTGTCCGAGCACCGTATGCCGCGTCTCGAAACCGAGCCGATCCTCGATTTCCTCGGAGAGCACCTTCGCGACGCCGCCGAGCATCACGTGTCCGAACGCATCTTTTTTCATGCTGGAGAGCACATAGCTCCCGTCCTCGTCCGTCGCCGCTTCGGTGGCGACCTTGGCGCCTTCCGAAACCACGACGATACTGAAGTTCTTACCGTTGTCATGGCGACGCTTGATGCGATCGCATACATCCTCGACGCTGAACGGATGTTCGGGAACGAGAATGACATCTCCGCCACCCGCAACACCCGAATACCAGGCGATCCACCCGGCGTGGCGTCCCATGACCTCCACCACCAGCACACGGCTGTGGCTGTTGGCCGTGGTATGGAGGCGGTCGATCGATTCCATCGCGACATTCACCGCCGTATCGAAACCGAAGGTGAAATCCGTACCCATGAGGTCGTTGTCGATGGTCTTCGGTACGCCCACGAGCTTGACGCCCGCTTTGTGCAGTTTGGCCGCAACACCGAGCGTATCTTCACCGCCGATGGGGATCAGTGCGTCGATGCCGGCCTTCTCGAACGTCTCGAGTGCGGTCTGCTCTCCGCCCTCTACCTTGTAGGGATTCGTACGCGAGGTACCGAGGATGGTACCGCCCACGTGCAGAATACCACTGACGTCGTCGCGTGTGAGCGGCATGGTGATGTTTTCCATTACCCCCTTCCAGCCGTGCTGGAAACCGATGACTTCGTGTCCGAGTTTTTCAGATACACGCACAACGGCGCGAATAACTGGATTCAGGCCAGGGCAGTCGCCGCCGCCTGTAAGCACCCCAATTCTCATAAGTCGTTACCTTCTTGCTGAGTTTGATTGAATAGCGTGTACGTATTGGGAAGATAGTGAATCGCGAGTAAAGTGTACAGAGCGATCCGCCCTTGGGCGGATCGCTCTGTACACTTTACGCAGTATGATGTATGCCGTATGCTTTTTCTTCGTTCCGATGCTCCAGCGTCTGAACGAGGCTTTGCATACGGCATATGGCATAAAGCATATAGCGGCAATAGCACAATCATTCGTATTTTACGGGATGAATATGATCGGAGAAAACAACTACCTTAAAACCGCGGAGCGTGCGGCGCGGGAGGCGGGAGCAATTCTGCTGCACCACCTGGGCGACCTGCGGGAGATAGAAACGAAAAATGACAATCCGCTGAACCTGGTGACGGAGGCCGACCGCAACGCGGAAAAGCGCATCGTGGAGGTGCTGCTCGAAGCCTATCCCGATCACGCCATCCTCGGCGAGGAAAGCGGAGCGCACGAAGGTGCGGCTCCCTACCGGTGGATCATCGATCCGCTGGACGGCACAACGAACTACACGCATGACTTCCCGATTTTCTCGGTCTCCATCGCGCTCGAACACGAAGGCCGCATCGAAGTCGGCGTTGTGTATGATCCGGTGCGGGACGAAATGTTCTCGGCCGAACGCGGAAAGGGCGCCTCCCTCAACGGCGAGCGCATCCACGTTTCGGAGGAAGATGAGATCGGACGGTCCATGCTGGTGACGGGCTTCCCGTATAACATCCACGACAATCCGGATCACTGCTACGAACGCTTTATCGGATTTCTAAGCGAAGCGCAGGCGATTCGACGCCTGGGCAGCGCGGCGCTGGACTGCGCCTACGTGGCGGCCGGACGCCTGGACGGCTTCTGGGAAGTGGCGCTGCAGCCGTGGGACAAGGCCGCCGGGCAGCTGCTTATCGAGGAAGCGGGAGGAAAGATTACGAATTTCGAGGGCGAGGAGCATGACATCTATGCCCTTCCCCTGCTCGCGAGCAACGGGCGCATCCACGATCAGATGGTGCGCGTGCTCGCCGATGCAAAACTGATTTCGATTACCATCACTCCGCGCAGCTGACGCGGCTTCGCAGAGGAAACAGGAGCAATTTCAATGAGCGTTCTCATCGTCGGATCCGTCGCACTCGACTATCTGGAAACCCCGTTCGGCAAAATGGAGCAGGCCCTCGGCGGTTCGGCCACCTTCTGCTCGATTTCCGCCAGCTACCTGACGGAAAACGTGCGCGCCGTCGGTATCGTGGGCGGCGATTTTCCGCAGAAGCATGTCGACTATCTCACTTCCCGCAATATCGACCTGAAGGGTCTCGTGCGTATCGAAGACGGCAAAACTTTCAGCTGGGGCGGTCGCTATCATGAGGACATGAACACGCGCGACACGCTCTACACCGAGCTGGGCGTGTTTGAAGACTTCCATCCCGTCATTCCCGACGACTGGAAACAGAGTGAATTCGTGCTGCTCGGCAATATTCATCCCTCCCTGCAGATCGAGGTGCTCGACCAGATCGAGGAGCCGAAGCTCGTGGTCTGCGACACCATGAACCTCTGGATCGACATCAGCCTCAAGGAACTGAAAGCCGTCATCAAGCGCGTCAACGTGCTCATCCTCAACGACGAGGAGGCGCGCATGCTGACGAAGCATAACAACCTCATCGAGGCGGGGAAAAAGATGCTGCGCATGGGTCCGAGTGTCGTCGTGATCAAGAAAGGCGAACATGGCGCCGTACTGATGTCGAAGGACAACTACTTCGCCATCCCGGCCTATCCGCTGGAAGAACTGAAGGATCCGACCGGCGCGGGCGACACGTTCGCGGGCGGCTTCATCGGATGGCTCGACCGCACGGGCGACGTGAGCGTGGCCAACATGCGCAAGGCCGTGGTCTACGGCAGCGTGCTCGCCTCGCACTGCGTCGAAGAATTCTCGATCGAAGGCATCCGCGACCTCAGTGAGGAACAGATCGCCGAACGTTTCAACACCTTCCGGACGATGAGCACATTCTAGCTATCCATCGCAGCCAGCAGGAACCGATGAAGGAACAACAGTATCACAGCATTGCACTGGTCAGTGACGGACTGCGTTTCCTGGATCAGACTGTCCTTCCTGCAAACGCATGCACCGTGGAAACGGACGACTACCGCGAGGTGCTCGACGCCATCCGGAACCTGCGTGTGCGCGGGGCTCCGCTCATCGGCATCGCGGCCGCTTACGGCGTGGTGCTGGCCGCGCGGGAATTCTGCCGCGGATCGAGCGCCGAGTGCCGCACGCGGCTTCTCGAAGCCTGCGACGAACTGGCGGCCACACGTCCGACGGCCGTGAACCTCTTCTGGGCCCTCGAGCGCATGCGTGCGGTCATCGGCAGCATCGACAATCACACGGAGTTGCCCGCAGCACTTGAAGCGGAAGCGCGCACCATCCATAACGACGACGCGGCGCGCTGCGAATCCATCGGACTGCATGGAACGAACATCATTCCCGCCGGGGCGGGCATTATCACGCATTGCAACACCGGCGCGCTGGCCACGGGGGGCGACGGCACGGCCTTCAGCGTATTGCTGCGCGCGCATCGTGACGGAAAACGCATTCATGTATACGCCGATGAAACGCGTCCGCTGCTCCAGGGCGCGCGGCTGACGATGTGGGAACTCCAGCGGCACGGCATTCCCTCGACACTCATCTCCGACGGCACGGCCGCCATGCTCATGCGCCAGGGACGCGTGCGGGTGGCCATCACCGGGGCCGACCGCATCGCGGCGAACGGTGACTCCGCCAACAAAATCGGGACGTACGGACTGGCCGTGGCGGCCCGTCATCACAGGATTCCGTTCTACATTGCCGCGCCGTTTTCCACGGTCGATCTTTCGCTTTCGTCCGGTGAGGAAATTCCCATAGAGGAACGCGCCGCCGAAGAGCTGACGCAGCTGGGTGGCCGGCGCATCGCGCCCGAGGGCGTGGACACCTACACCCCGGCCTTCGATGTGACTCCCGCCGAGCTGATCACGGGCATCATCACGGAGAGGGGAATTATTGCCCCGCCGTATGGTGAAACCCTGCGCCACAATGCCACGTAGGAACATTTCGGCCATATGATCGTCAAAACAGAAGCTATAGTCCTGCGCAGCATGAAATACGGCGAAACAAGCCGCATTCTCACGCTGTACACGCGTGACTTCGGTCGCATGAGTGTCATTGTCAAGGGTGCGCGTTCCGCCAAACCGAAATTCGGTGCAGCACTCGACCTGATGAGCCATAGCGCTGTGGTGATGTACAAGAAAGAGCATCGCGAACTGCAGCTGCTCACGCAGGCCGACCTGCTGCATCAGTATCGCCGGGTGATCGACAATGCGGACCGGCTGATGTACGGATTCGCCATCCTCGAGTTTCTTTCCGCCACCGTGCATGGCGAGGAAGCGCATGAAGAACTGTTCGAAATCCTGCATTCCTCCCTGGAGGCACTGAACGAGGAACAGGCACGTCCGGAAAATATCCTGCTGCATTACCTGCTGCGACTGTCACAGGCACTGGGTATCGGTCTCGACGCCGGCAGCTGCGTACGCTGCGGACTCGCACTCGAGGAGGAGGATGCGCTCCGCCGGACAGCGCATTTTTCGCTTTCACGCGGCGGATTCACCTGTGCGCACTGTCCCCCGCCCCCGGATGTCATGGACTGCGCGGTGGAAAGCGTGCGGGATCTGCAATGGATTGACCGGCATGAAGTCGGCAATATCGTGACGCTCGCCATGTCGCGTCGCGCTGCGGGAGAAAGCCTGAATCTTTTACACAGGCATCTTGCATCTCATATACCGGAGATGAAAGCAATCAAATCCCTCCCGATGATCGACCTGTTTGCGGTCAGCGACCGCGATGGCAAACAATAGTCTGTTTCACCAATGGCATTTTTATGACGGATTTGTTGTTACTCCATTAAGAATACGCGCTTTATCGCAAAGAATTTCATTCACCGTACTCTGAACAGGAGGTTCAAATCATGTCAAAACGAGCAGTACTCACCGCAATTTCCCTTGTGAGTGTTGGCATCATTTTCGGCGCCGTACTGGTCAGCAGTTTCAGCGGCTCCAGTCTCTCATTCGCAGATTCTCATGCGAGCTTCAACACCGACGCCCCGTTTACACCGTCGGCGGATGCGGCATCGCTGAACCAGACCTTCCGTGACGTCGCGGATATCGTGACACCGCAGGTCGTATACATCGAAGTGCGCACCAAAGCGCCCAGTGTCGCGAATCCTCATAATTTCCCCTGGCCGTTCCGCCAGCAGAATCCTGAAGAACCGGAACTGCAGATGGGATCAGGGTCGGGCATCATTCTCACCGAGGACGGGTACATCCTCACCAACCGGCACGTCATAGACAAGGCGATACCCGACGGCATCACGGTGACGCTGTATGACAACCGGGAATTCGAGGCGCGTGTCATCGGCGAGGATGAAAACACCGATATCGCCGTCATCAAGATCGACGCGAGCGGACTCGATGCCGCGGCCCTCGGCAATTCCGAAGATGTACACGTGGGCGAGTGGGTCCTTGCCGTGGGCAATCCCCTCGGATTCACGTCCACCGTCACCGCGGGCATCGTATCGGCATTCAGCCGCAACCTCGGTATCATGCGCGGACAGATGGGACGCGGTATCGAAAACTTCATCCAGACCGACGCGATGATCAACCAGGGCAACAGCGGCGGAGCACTGGTGAACCTGCGCGGACAGGTGATCGGTATCAACACGGCCATCGCCGGTTCGGGACAGGGCAACTACATGGGTTTTGCCGTGCCCATCAACCTTGCGAAAGTGGTGTCGAAGGTGCTGATCAAGGACGGCAAGTTCATCCGCGGTTACATCGGCGTGAACATCACGGATATTGATGCGAAGACCGCCGAGGCTCTCGGCATGGACGTGTACAAAGGCGTGCTCGTCACGAATCTCGTTGAGGACGGCGCGGCCAAATCCGCCGGAATCCTGGAAGGTGACGCCATTACCGCCGTCGACGGCAAAGCCGTGGAGAGCGCCAATCAGCTGCAGGCCCGTGTGGGAATGAAGCATCCGGGTGACAACGTGAAGCTGAAGATCTGGCGTGAAGGCGCATACATCACGAAATCCGTCGTGCTGAAGCCCCATGACGAAGAAGAAGCGGAAGAAACCCCGAAGAGCATCACGGACAAGGATCCCGCGCCGGTCAGCACTCCCCGTTCGTTCGGATCGAGCGGATTCACCGTTGAACCGCTGAGCGCGATGCAGCGCGAGCAGTTCGATCG
>PKTF01000070.1 GCA_002869275.1 Ignavibacteria bacterium
TAGACGCAATAGAATACGAACCACAGAGTACACAAAGGACCTCAAAGGACACAGAGATCATCCTCATGTGGTGGGGCTTCCCTCCACCACATGAGGATGATCTCCGTGCGCTCTGTGGTTTTCTGTGTTCTCCGTGGTCAGTCTTCTCTTGCGCTTACTCGATCCGCTCAGTATCTTCCGATGACCGCATCCCCTTTCCCACACAAACCATAAGACGATCATGAGCTTAGCTGTGACCTTCGCCACAATTCCTGAGATGTTTCTGAATCTCACGGACAAGTACATGCATGAAGAGCGTCCTCTGCTTCTGCGGAAGGGAGACGCTGGATTCGAACCGTTGCGCTACAGCGAAGTCCGGGATATGGTCGCGCAGTTCTATCATGGTCTCGCGCGTCTTGGCGTCTCGCAAGGGGATCGCGTGGCGATTCTGAGCGAGAATCGACCCGAATGGGTGGTTGCCGACCTTGCGACGTTGTTCCACGGGGCGATGGACGTCCCCATTTTCCCGTCGCAGACGGCCAAGCAGGTGGAATACATCCTCCAGGACGCGGGCGTATCGGTGATCGTGGTATCGAACCGCTTTCAGCTCACGAAGGTGGAGAAGATTCGCAGGGACGTAAAGTCATTGAAACACGTCATCGTGATGAATGAGATGGAGGATCTTCCCGAGAAGGTGCTCACGTTTCAGCAGGTGCTGGACTCAGGAGCTGCAGAGCATCGCGAGCATTCCAACGCATTGCGTGAAGCCTCGATCCTGGTAAAGCAAACCGACCTGTGTACCATCATTTATACCTCGGGAACCACGGGAAATCCGAAGGGCGTCATGCTCACGCATGATAATTTTGTATCCAACGTCAAGGCTGCCACGGACGTGATCGAGATCGACGACACCGACGTACTGCTTTCCTTCCTGCCGCTCTGTCATGTTTTCGAACGCATGGCGGGATTTTACGTCGCATGGGCCTGCGGTTCGACTGTTGCATATGCCCAGAGTGTCGAGACCGTCGCCGAAAACATGATCGAAGTGAAACCCACAGTGGTGATTTCCGTTCCGCGCCTGTTTGAGCGCATCTATAACCGCATCGCGCGCATGGTGGAGAAAGATTCCGGGATCAAGAAAAAGATTTTCTACAAAGCGGTGGAGATCGGCCGACAGTACGTGCATGCCGAAAAACACGGCGGCGCCGGGATGCTGCTGCGCGCAGAGCACCGGGTGGCTGACAAGCTCGTGTTTTCGAAGCTGAAACAACGTACCGGCGGACGCATCCGTTTCTTCGTGTCGGGCGGCGCGGCGCTCCCGCGCGAACTGGGCGAGTTTTTCGAAGCGGTGGGAATGATCATCATTGAAGGGTACGGGCTTACGGAGAGTTCGCCCGTCATCGCCGCCAATCGCATCGGCAAACACCGTTTCGGTTCCGTCGGACAGGCACTGCCCGGCGTGGAGGTGAAAATCGCCGAGGACGGCGAAATCCTTACTCGCGGGGCGCATGTCATGAAGGGCTACTACAACAACAAGAAGGCCACCGAGGAAGCGATCGACAGCGAACGCTGGCTGCATACCGGCGACGTCGGCATGCTCGACGCGGAGGGGTACCTCTACATCACCGACCGTAAGAAGCACCTCTTCGTCAGTTCGGGCGGAAAGAATATCGCGCCGCAACCGATTGAAAACCTTTTCGCGAGCAATGAGTATATCGATCAGTTCGTGCTGATCGGTGACAAGCGCATGTTCCTGACGGCACTGATCGTCCCGGATTTTGATGCGCTCAAGGAATACGCCGATTCCCACGGTATCCCGTATAAGAACGAAGGCGAACTCGTTCAGCACGGGGAGATCTACAAACTGATAGAAGGAACGATCCAGGGCACGCAAAAGGATCTCGCCAATTTTGAGAAGGTGAGACGTTTCACACTGCTCGATCAGGCCTTCAGTATCGAGAATGGCGAGATGACCTCGACCATGAAGATCAGGCGCAAAGCCGTCGAGGAACGCTACGGCGACTTGATCGAAGCCATGTATCGGACGTGATGCGCACATCGGGTTTCCGACTGGCAGCAGATCCCGCAAGGGAAACGGATTCTGAACTCCCTGCAATCTTCGCCGACAGACACATTGGGGAATATTGGGACTTTTTCCTAAATTGGTTACTTGATAGAAACAACTATCTCCACGCGACATGATTGAAACCTATATCCCCATTTTTCTTATCCTTGGCGTCGCCGTAATCTTTGGTGTCGTCTCGGCAAATATGTCCTGGCTGCTCGGACCTCAGCGCCCGTATCGTGAGAAATACACGACGTACGAGAGCGGTGTGGATCCGGTCAGCACGGCCCACTACCGTTTCTCGGTCAAGTATTATATGGTGGCGCTCAGCTTCATCATTTTTGACATTGAAGTGGTGTTCATGTACCCCTGGGCCGTGCAGTTTCGTGAGCTGGGGTGGACCGGTTTCATGGTGATGCTTGTGTTTGTCATCGTCTTGGCTGTCGGCTTCATTTATGAGCTGAAGAAAGGAGCCCTGCAATGGGATTAGAATCCGCCCTCGGTGAGGGATACCTGACCACACGACTCGACGCACTTGTTGGCTGGGCGCGCAAGAATTCTCTCTGGCCGATGCCGATGGGACTTTCCTGCTGCGCTATCGAGCTGATGTCCGCCGGTGATCCCCGGCATGATATTTCCCGCTATGGCATGGAAGTGATGCGCTTTTCACCACGACAGTCCGACGTCATGATCGTCGCCGGTACCGTGACGTATAAAATGGCGCATGTCGTCCGAAAGATTTACGACCAGATGGCCGAACCGCGCTGGGTAATCGCCATGGGCGCCTGTGCATCGTCGGGCGGCATGTTCCGCAGCTATTCCGTCGTACAGGGCATCGATCAGTTCCTGCCTGTTGACGTGTTCACGGCCGGTTGTCCGCCGCGTCCCGAGAACCTCTTCAACGCGCTGATCGAGCTGCAGAAGAAAGTGGAGAAGTCCAGTGTGCTCGACTACCGCGATCGCAAGGAACCGATCATCGTATAATATTCTGCCGCGTCTCACCTTCGGGGTGGGGACGCCGCATCCGGAAACACATGAATACTACCGTTGAATCTGTTGTAAAGGAACTGCGCGAACGTTTCGGCGAAGGCGTCGAAGAAGTGCGCGAGTTCCGTGACGATGTGATCGTGGTGCTGCACCGCGATGCGCTCGTCGATGCCGCCAAGTACCTGCGTGACAATACGGACTGTCCGTTCCCGTTGTGCGAGGATGTGTTCGGCATCGATGCATACGAACGCACGAAGCGTTTCGAGGTCAATTACCACTTTTTCTCCCTCGATAAAAACGTGCGCCTGCACTTCAAGGTGCGCGTCGACGAAGACGATGCCGTCGTTCCTACCCTCACAGGCGTCTATCCCTCGGCCGGGTGGTACGAGCGGGAGACCTTCGACATGTACGGTATTACCTTTGACAAGCATCCCGATCTGCGCCGGGCCTATATGCCCGAGGATTACGAGTATTATCCGCTGCGCAAGGATTACCCGCTGATGGGCGTTCCGGGAGACCTTCCCCTGCCCAAACGAGGATAGCACATGAGCGAACAGAGCAAGATCACTCAAGATTTTTTTGAAAGCCCGGTCGTGACTTCGAACCTTCCGCCGAAGGAACAGCGGACCAAACTCCTGCAGGCACTGCTGGATATGGATCCGGACATCTCTTTCGACGACCCGTTGGAAAACGACATGGTGCTCAATATGGGGCCGTCGCATCCCGCCACGCACGGCGTGCTGCGCATCCTGCTGCGTCTCGACGGAGAGACCATCGTCAGCGCCATGCCCGAGCTGGGCTATCTGCACCGCGGCTACGAGAAAATCGCGGAGAACGAAACCTACCACGAGTTCATAACGCATACCGATCGCCTCGACTACCTGCAGCCTGTGCACAATAATGTGGCGTATATTCTCGCCGTGGAAAAGCTGCTCGGACTGGAAGCGCCGCCGCGTGCGCAGTACATCCGTACGATGCTGTCGGAACTGGCGCGCATTTCCTCGCATCTTGTCGGTTTTGGTGTGATGGCGATGGACGTTGGTGCGATGACGCTGCTGCTGTGGTGCTTCCGCGAACGTGAGAAAATCCATGACATCTTCGATCTCGTCGTCGGTGCCCGTTTTACGACGAGTTACGCACGTATCGGAGGCGTGGCCCAGGATATCACCGATGAAGGTCTGGCAGCGATCAAGGCGTTTCTCGATCAGTTCCTCGCGCGCCTCGACGAGGGCGAACGCCTGCTCAATCGCAACCGCATTTTCTTCGACCGTTGTCGCCACGTCGGCGTGATCTCTGCTGAGGATGCACTTGCTATCGGACTCACCGGACCCAACCTTCGTGGTTCGGGTGTGGCGATGGACCTGCGTCGCGATGCGCCGTATCTCGTGTATGATCAGCTTGATTTCAATGTCATCACCGAGAGTGAAGGCGATTCGCTCGCGCGATACTATGTGCGTCTCGCCGAGATGAAGGAAAGCGTGAAAATGGTCCGGCAGTGCATGGATAAGCTCCCTGCGGGTCCCGTGCACGCACACGAGCCGAAAAAAGTACTGCCGCGCAAAGAACGGATTTACACACGCATGGAAGAGCTGATCCACGATTTCATGATCGTGAATTTCGGCGTGGATCCGCCTCCGGGCGAGGTCTATCACGCCGTTGAATCTTCGAAGGGACAGCTTGGCTTCCACATCGTCAGCCGCGGCGAAGGCCATCCCTGGCGACTGAAAATCCGGTCCCCGTCATTCTGCAATCTGCAGGCCCTCCCGCAGCTGCTGAAGGGACACCTGCTCTCGGATATCCTTGCCGTTCTCGGCAGTCTCGATCCCGTCATGGGCGAAGCTGATAAATAATCACTGGCAAAGCACCTCGATGTTTAGCGAAGAAGAAATCCAAAAAGTCGAAGAACTCAAGTCGCATTACCCGAGCAACCTGTCCGCCGTCATGGGTACGCTGCACATGATGCAGGACAAGTACGGGATGATTTCCGACGAGGCCATCACCTATGTCGCGAAGCTGCTTGATGTCCCTGAAGAAAAAGTGCTCGGTGTGGTGACGTTTTATGAAATGTACCATCAGCACAAGACCGGGAAATTCAAGCTGCAGGTCTGTACCAACGTATCCTGCATGCTGCGCGGTTCTGATATGGTACTGCAGACCATCAAGGACAAGATCGGTATCGGCATCGGCGAAATGACGGATGACACGGTGTTTTCCGTCCATGAAGCCGAATGTCTCGGCAGCTGCGGCACCGCACCGATGATGTCGGTGAACAAGGATTATCACGAAAACCTGACCCCGGAAAAGATCAACGAACTGATCGACGCGCTCAAGGCCAAGGCCTGAGACGCTGATCGAGCCCCCAGAGCATATGACTGACTATCAGCCTGTACTTCTTCCCGGCACTCCTGACCTGCACAAGATCGACGTGTACGAACAGCACGGCGGCTATCAGCAGGCGCGCAAGGCCATGGGCATGACGCCCGAGGAAATTATCGAGATCGTCAAGGGTTCCGGACTGCGCGGACGCGGTGGAGCCGCGTTCCCAACCGGCCTGAAGTGGTCGTTCATGCCCAAGGACGGCGAGAAGCCCAGCTATCTCTGCGTCAACGGCGACGAATCCGAACCCGGATCGTTCAAGGACCGTCAGATTTTCGAGTTCAATCCGCACCTCATGATCGAAGGCATCCTCATCACGGGACGCGCCCTCCGTATCAAGGCGGCGTACATCTACATCCGTGGCGAATACGAAGCCTGGGTACAGATGGTGGAGAAAGCCGTTGCCGATGCGTACGCGAAAGGCTACGTCGGTGAGAAGATGAAGGAAACCTTCGGGGTTGATTTCTCCTGCGAAATTTATGTGCATCGCGGCGCGGGCGCGTATATCTGCGGAGAGGAAAGTTCGCTGATGAACTCGATCGAGGGCATCCGCCCGTACCCACGCGTGAAGCCGCCCTTCCCGGCGCAGGTGGGCCTCTGGGGCTGTCCGACCACGATCAACAATGTCGAAACCATCGCCAATGTGCCTGTCATTCTGGACAAGGGTCCCGACTGGTTCAAAAGCATCGGTGCGGAAAAACATCCCGGCCCGATCCTCTACGGCATTTCCGGACACGTCAACAAACCGGGTGTGTATGACCTGCCGACGGGAATGCTGCTGACCGAACTGATCAACGACGTAGCGGGCGGCGTACCCAATGGAAAGAAAATCAAGATGGTCATCCCGGGCGGATCATCAATGCCCCCGCTGCGCGGTGATGAACTCGAAGGCGTGCGCATGGATGCAGAGTCGCTGAAAGAAGTCGGTTCTGCCATCGGTACCGCCGGCATCATGGTGATGGATGAAGACACCGACCTCACGCGTATTCTCACTCGCATCACGCATTTCTACAAAGTGGAATCCTGCGGACAGTGTACGCCCTGCCGTGAAGGCACGGGCTGGATGCTGAAAGTCCTCAACCGCATGCTCGAAGGCAACGGTACACCCAGCGATCTCGACCTTCTGCACGACGTGGCCAACAACATCGAAGGCAATACCGTCTGTGCACTCGGAGATGCCGCCGCATGGCCGGTGAAGTTTACCATCGAACGTTTCCGCAAAGAACTCGAGGCCGAGCTGGAACGATAAGATTGAGTATTGTGCTCTTAGGAATTGCGCCACGGAGCGCACTGAGAACACAGAGATCACGAAGGAAATTCTAGCCCCCGCGTTGCGGGGGCTTTTTCGTTTAGTCCCCGCAGAGCGGAGACCGCGTCATCGTTCCGCCGGGCTTCAACTGTCTATTGACATTTCTATCTGATATCCCCAATTTTCTGTACACGCAAACTGTCGGAGCTGCATGTTCATGATGAAGTCCATCGGAACTCCCCTGTTGATCATTCTTATCGCACTGTTATTCACGTCGTGCGAAAGCGGCGAACCTTCTTCGCCACAGACACCTGAGGTGAACGGTGCCTGGCTGCTCCTGGACTACGAGGATGAGGATATAAACGTCTATGAACGTGTCGACGCGCTGGAGGGCGACCGGAGCGGGTTCTATTTCGGACCGGCAGGGGAACTCCTGTACCGCAATTCCGGGTGGTGCGGAACGCCGCCGCTGACGTTCTGGAATACCGAAGGGACCTGGTCGATTGAAGCGTCGGGCACATTGCTGCTCAGCTTTTCACAGGCGGAATGGCCACCGGACATGCGCCTGGAAATCGTATCCCTGTCCTCCATTGAACTGCGCTGTCGCATCACGAGTGTTCAGTAGAGAAAGCGTTGGACGTACAATAGCGAGAGGCGGAACTATGAAGGAAGCACTCCACATTGTTAACCGGGAAACCTGCCGCGGTGACGGTATCTGCGCGGAAATCTGTCCCGAAGACGTGCTCATCATGCGCGACGGAATGGCTGTGACCATCGACGAACGCGCTCACGATTGTATCCTCTGCGGACAGTGCGTCGCGGTTTGTCCGAACGAGGCAATTTCCATGCCGAAGCTGCCGAATAAGGATTTTCACGAACTGAAGATGCCCTCCTTCGGTTACGATGAATTCCTCGGTTTCCTGCATTATCGGCGCAGCGTGCGCAGATTCCGTGATCGGCGCGTTCCGGATGACGTGCGAGACAAGATTCTCGAGGCGGCCGCGACCGCCCCGATGGGCTTCCCTCCGCATTCGACCAAAGTGCTGATCATTGACACGCGCGACGAGATGGAATACCTCCTGAAGGAAACCGTAAAGAGCTATGCA
>PKTF01000051.1 GCA_002869275.1 Ignavibacteria bacterium
CTCATGAACACCTTGCTGCGTCATCGTCGAGGAAGGTGACCGTGCCTTCTTCGAGCGCATAGACAGCGCCGGCGATTGTCAGTGCGCCGGAACGAATGCGTTCATCAAGAAATGATGAGCCGCGCCGCAGGTGGTCGAGAGCGAGCCGGACGTTGGCAAAGACCGCCCGGCGTGAAAATTCCTCGGGATCCTCGGAAACACCGGCCTCGGCGAGCTGCTGCACTGCCGGACGAATACGATCCACGACCGTGCGCAAATTGTGCGTCAGTACCATCCCGGGATCGCGCTCGGCTTGAATTGCACCCGCTACGGCACCGCAGCCGCTATGCCCGAGAACCACGATAAGGGGTGTTCCGAAATTCTCGACCGCGAATTCAATGCTTCCGATCTGCGTGGGCGCGGCGATGTTGCCGGCAACGCGGATGACGAAAAGGTCGCCCAGTCCCTGATCGAACGCGATCTCGGGCGGTACCCGCGAATCAGAGCATCCAAGGATCACAGCGAACGGGTATTGTGCATCGGCCACATCCTGCCTGCGATCCGGGAACGTCATGGAATTCTGCGTACTCTCGCCGGCGGCGAAGCGGTGGTTCCCTTCACGCAGCAATGCGAGGGCTTCATGGGCTGAAATCATTTTCGCTGTCCTTGAATTGTCGTGTCCATCGCAATATGTACGATGCGCGATAGCGGCGCAAGGTGTGCCAGGGAATTGAGCATTTGCGTTTTTGGCCACTCCGCGACTGCGACCGAGACGACCTGCTCCACGTCACGCGGCCGTCGCCCTCTGGCGGAAGCTGGGATTCCGAACCCATGAGGGTGCGCACTGTGGATCTACCGCAACGGAATTCGCGCAGTGATATCGACAGTGCGTGAATAGAAACGTCCTTCCGGTACATCGTTGTCGTGCAGCTCGACACTTTCACCGAGTCCGCTGATACGTGCATCTTCTTTCCCGAGCCCGCGGGCGGCGCTGTGCGCACGCTCGCGCGAGAGGCGGTCGTTATGCAGTACGTCACCCACCCGGTCGGTGTACCCGGTAATCGTCACTTCGGTCGCCTTCGCGATTTCGTTCTTGATGTCGCTGACGATTCTCCTGTTCTGCTCGTCGAGTGTGCTCTTGTCGAAATCAAACAGGATGAGGCTGTATTCCCGAATTTCCATGTCATCGACGACCTGTCGCGCGCGTTTATCTTTCAGGGTCACGACTTCCACGGGGAGAACGCCTTTCTTCGACACGGCTGCTGTCCCGACCTCATCGCTCGCATGCAGGATGAACGAAATTTCTCCGGGCTGCTGCGGCACGCGCTTCTGGTCAGAGGCGATTTCCCACTCGATGCTGGAGGGCGGAATGCCGTGGTCGTTGAAGATCACCACGTCCGCTCCGTCCTGCTTGACCGGGAGCAGCCAGTCATAGACATGTTTCTCAGCATGTACCCGTGGATAGAAGCGGACGATCGGCGGTGTTGCGATGCGGCGAATGTCCTTCGTCGTAAGCGGAGCAAGGATCTCCCAGGTGTCGGAATACAATTCAACGCGACGGTTTTCGCAGATGCCTTCTTTCTCGCTGTTGCTCGATGGGGTTGACGGCAGGTCACGTGCGGTGACGTCCAGCCTGTCGCCGTCGATGTTCCAGACGGATACCAGGTAATCCTTCACGGTCTCCGCGCGATCTCGGGATAGGTCCCTGTCACCACGTTCCACGCCGGTGTTGGAATTGCATCCGACGATGCGGAGAATGCTCGCCGGATACTCACGGAGGCGTTTGCCGATGATGTTGAGGATATGGTAGTACATGTCGAGTGTCTGGTCATGATGCAGATCATTCAACGTGAACGCATCGGTCTGATCGCTCGCGAGCCGCCTGTACCTTTCCTCCAGTGCGCTGGAGCCGTCCTCGAAGAATAGGTAGTTGAGAAGGGGGCGCTGCTTCACTTCCGAGATTTCTTCCACCACAATGGTTGCGATGTCGTATTCGCGTCCGCCATGCGTCACGGCCTTCGCGTAGACGGTAGCGGTAATCGATGGTTTGCGTGGCGTCTCGGGCACAACTTCCAGGGGCGGCGGCGGCAGCTCTTCCTCTTTCGAAGGCAACGGGGCGTACTTGATCGCCAGACCCGCGCGCAGCGCATGGGCGCGCCAGTCGAGGTCGGTGACAACGTCGGTGACGGCATACGAATAGAACACCTCGGGCACCAGAGAAAGCGTGCCCGCGTCATTGAGCGGAAGGGAGTAACTCAGCCCCGCGAGCAGTGCGGCATGCAGGGAAGAGGCGTCGGGTATATCGCCGTCCTGCAGGTTGCGTATGCGCAGACCGTTTTCAAAGGTTCCCATATCCGCCGGTTCGACAAGTTCCTCCTGCTGCTCATAGGTTCTCGTCAGCACGGACCCCGCATGAAAGCCTGCCCACAGAGAAAGCTCTTTCCACAGCTGGTATCCCAGCAGTGGCTCGAGTCCGAAAGACGCGATGGAGGCATCGATGCTGTGCCGGATGGTCCCGGCGACGGGGCCGTCCGGTCCGCTGACCAGCATCGCCTCCTCGGTTTCAAGTTCGCCGCTGTGGTCGACGTACGCTGCCCGCAGTGCGAGACGGAGTCTCTCTGCCAGCGGCAGTTCATACAGCAGGCCGAAGGAGAATCCCGTTCCGGAACCGGATTCGTACAGCGGACAACAACTCGGTGTACCGGGAAGCGCTCGGAAGTCCGCCCCGTGCTGGTTGAGGTTGAAATGCCCGAAGCCGCCAAAGGCGGGACGTTCGCTCGCGTTTTCTGTATTCTGCGCCTGCAAAGGATATGGCGTGCAGAACACAATGGTCAGAAACATCGAAAGTGTGATCAGGATACGCATGCCGACTCCTGGTGTTGTTGCCGTGTCGAGAAGTAGTCTGTTCAACGGTTGCTGCATTGTCGGGGGAAGCTGCATGCGTTTCATTTCACCAGCACCATGAGGTTGTGGATGACCTGCGTGGGTGTCTGCAGAACATAGATATACGATCCGCTCGGGAGCGTCGAGCCGTCAAAGCGCGTGACGTACCGTCCGGGCTCGACGATGCCATCGACCAGAGTCGAAACACGTCGGCCCATCATGTCAATCACGTAGAGTGTGGTCGGACCATTCTCGATCACTTCATATTCGAACACCGTCGTGGTGTTGAAGGGATTCGGGCGGTTCTGCGTCAGAGCGAGGCGACCCTGGGTGGAATACAGCCGCGTGCCTCCAGCCCGACACACTTCGATGCAGACGTTGCATACCGTGTCAGCAATGGTGACAATGGCCGTGCCGTCTGTCCACCGGAGCGACTCGATGCGGATCTCGCTGCAGTCGCTGTTGCCGAACAACGCGGTGAAGGCCAGGTCGGCCAGGACGCCCGAGTTCATCGCCGCATCACGATTGATCGCGATTCGCACGATGCGGTCGTTGCCGTCGGTTTGCTGGTCGAACGGGGTGAACATCGGATGCAGCACGGTGCCATTGAAGCGAAGCTGCAGTTCGAGTTCGCGAGGTCCTGCCTGGTCCAGGTTTTCCGAAGCCAGCAATTCGAAGGGTAGTACGAACTGCTCTCCGACTTTCATGATTTGCGCGGGACAGCTGAAAGCCATGGATGTGTTCGCGATGCGTGCGACGATGGGAAGCGGATCCGACCATGCCGAGCAGCCGTTGGTGTCCGTGATGCGCACGACGTACAATCCGGTGCGCTCGATTGATACACGATCCGCTGCCGCTCCGGCGACGAGCGTGTCGTTGATGTACCACTGATATGTGTACGTCGTGCCTGCGGGATCGCAGAGCACTTCTGCGCCGGATTCTGAGAGCCTCGGTGTCACGGGCGGGAACACGTTGATCACCTGTTCTCCGGATCCTGACTGGCAGCCGTATGCGTTTGTGACGACGACGGAATACCGGTATTCGCCGCCCGTCAATGGTGAGACCGAGATCGTGCGGGTGGTGTCGCCCGTCGGTTGTCCATCGAGCAGCCAGGTGTAGGAACTGAATCCCGGACCGGCATCCAGTGACGCGGATTCGCCAAGGCAGAAGCGCTCACGATCGGCGGTGATCGAGGGAGGAGGTGGATCCGCCACACGCTCGACGACGAAGGCGCCGGAACTGCCCGAACAGCTCCCGCGAGATACTGTGACCGTCCAGGATCCGGCGTCCGAGACGGTGATGCAGCGTGTGGTCGCGCCACCGGGTGACCACAGGTAGGAATCGCCTTCTTCAGTGCAGAGTTCCACATCGATGCCGGTGCAGACGATGTTTCCGGTCGACGAGGTTATCACCGGTGTGATGCCGTTCCCGACAGTAACCAGCAGTGATGTTGTCGAAGTGCAGCCGCTCTGCGGATCATGTACGGTCAGTTCAACGGCGCCCGCACCCGTGCCCGGCCATTGTACACGCACCGACTGCGTGCCCTGCCCCGAGACAATGCTTCCAGCTGAGGATCCGGGACCGACAATGCTCCATGTGTAGGTGAATCCGTCTCCGCCTTGTGTCGAACGGTATTCAACCTGCTCATCGAGACACACGGAGGAAGGGCCATCGATCACCAGAGCATCGGGCGGTGAAACGGTGACGACCACTGGAGCTGACGTCCCGCTGCAGCCGTTCTCATCAGTAACTGTCACGGTGTACGTCGCACCGGTGGAGACCAGGATAGAACGCGTGTTCTGCCCGTTCGACCAGCTGTACGCAGCGAATTCCTCAGAAACCGTGAGCCGCACACTGTCGCCTCGGCAGAATTGCAGGGGGCCGTCAGGTGTGATGACCGGGAGCGGGGGAGTTGCGACAACAACGGTGAATTGCATCGACGTGCCGCTGCAGCCGGTTGTATCGGTCACCTGTACCGAGTAGATGCCGGTCTGGTTTACTGAGATCGAAGGCGTCGTGGCACCCGTCGACCATGTATAGCTGTGGAACTGTCCCTGCACGCTGAGCTGCAGCTGTTCGCCAGAGCACAGCGTGTGGGCGGGTCCTGGAGGACGTCCGCCATTGGCGAGCAGCACGGGCGAAAGCGAGTCACCGATCACGACGCGCAGGGTGTCGCGTGCCACGCAGCCGACAGAGGATTCGGTTTTCGTCACGATGACCAGACCGACATCAACACTGCCCCAGACAACGGAAATGCGGTTGCCTGCGACAGGTGTCTGTGAACTCGATCCTACGGTCTCCCAGCTGAAGGTCATCCCGGTTTCATTGACGACGGAATACTCCTGCGCGTCGGTATTGCTGCGACAGAGCGATGCCGGACCGCTGATGACGGGTGGAGTGATCGGACGCTCCACCACGGTGATGGGATCGGACGCACCCGTGCAGCCGTTTGCATCCACGACGTCTACGCGATAGCTGCCCGAGGTTTTGACCGTGATGCTCGCGGTGCTTTCACCGGTGGACCAGCGGAAGGAGGCGAAGCTTCCCGATACGCTCAATGTGACGCTGTCACCGCGGCAGAAGGTCGTCGGTCCGCCTGCGACGATCACGGGTACCGGGAGATTGCTGACCGTGATCGTCACTTCAGCGGAAACCCCGCTGCAGCCTCCGGCATCCGTGACCTCCACGCTGTAATCACCGCTCTGCGACACCACGAGGCTGTCGCGGTTTTCGCCCGCGAGGGCGGCGCCGTCGCGGTACCAGCGATAGGCCATGTAGCCGTGTCCAGCCCTGAGGACGATTTCGCCATCGCGGCAGATCACCGGTGCCCCTGTCAATGATATTGAAGGTCGAAGCGCGCGGTCGATGGTGACATCGAGCGCGAGTGTCGTTTCACAGCCACTGCTGACATGCGTGACCACGACGACCACACGGCAGCCGAGGCTGTCTGTCCACTGCACGGTGACGGCGGCGGTACCCGCGCCTGAAATGAGCGTGCCGCCCGTGATCGTCCAGGCGTAGCTGAAGGCAGGATCGTTTGTGACTCGGTATTCGTTCCGTGAATTCAGGCAGGCCACATCGGCGCCACTGATGACGTCGTCGGGAAAATCGACGAGCGTGACCACGACCTCCTCCGACGTTCCGCTGCAGCCGAGGGAATCCACGGTGACCGAATACGTGCCGGCATCCCGTACGGTGATTGCAGTTCCCGTTTCACCAGTGGACCACGAGATGGCGTCGTAGGATCCCGCGACCGAAAGACGCAGTGTGTCGCCCGCACAGAGTTCATGCGGTCCGGGAGGTGAGATGGAGGGCGTGGGTGCGGGGACGACCGACACCACATGCGGATCCGCTTCGCCGCTGCAGTCGCCGGCCTCCACCTGCACGGTGTAGCTGCCGGAGAGTGTCACGTCGAGCGTGCTGTCCGTGCCTCCGCTGACCGGATTTCCATTCCGGAACCATTCATGGATCTCGAAGGGCCCCCCGGTCACGGACAGCGTGATCGTGCTTCCCTCGCACAGAGTGGTATCGCCAATAATCATCGGTGTCAGGCCTTCACCCACGGTCACCCAGAGCGTATCAGATCCGGTGCATCCTGATGTCGGATCGGTTTCTGTCACGATGACCCATGCGCGGCCCATCGACGTCCAGCGCACCTGAGCCTTTGTGCCACTCTGTGAGATGAGCGTTCCCATGCTCTCGTCGATGCTCCAGGCATACGTTCCGCTGGACGGAATCAGGATGTTGTACTCCCGCACGGCGTTGAGGCAGGCAGCCGTATCGCCTGAGATGTACGGTTCGGGTCTGCTGACCATGGTGACCGAGACAGGCGGAGAGGTGCCTTCGCAGCCGTTGTTGTCGACGACGGTGACTGTGTAGTTCCCGCTCTGTCGGACGACAATCTGGTCGCTTGTGCCACCGGTGGACCAGTTGTAGGAAACGTAAGGGCCGGGTACGGAGAGAATCAGTGAGTCACCCTGGCACAGCATGTGCGGTCCCGCTGGTTCAATCAACGGGAGCGGATTCTGATATTCGACGACGTACACCGTATCGGAGCCTTCGCAGCCGAAAGCGTCGCGCACGGTAACGGAGTACGTCCATGGCTGCTGCACCGAGATGGTTTGTGTCTGTTCGCCGCCGGGGGACCACAGGTAGGAACTGAAACCCGGACCGGCATCCAGGACGAGCGAGTGTCCCGGGCAATACCCGAGGGTGTCTTTGTCACCGCGGTTATTGATGTTCACATCAAGATTGTCTGTGATCCGAATGCGCAGGTCGCTGTTGGAAGTACAGCCCGCGGAATCAAGGACCAGGAGCAGGGTCGCCGTGCCGGGGCCGCTCCAGCTGATCTGAATCTCGGGTGTGCCCTGTCCGCTGGTGATGCTGCCAGCCGTCGGTGGATCAATACTCCAGGTGTGCTGCGTGCCCGTGCCCATGTTCGAGGCGTACGTCCAGTCTGAATTGGGGCACACGGTGATCGGTCCGTCGATCACGGGAGGCGGGAGGTCGATGATGTTGATGGTTACCTCCGCGGTGTCGCTGCAGCCATTGGCATCAGTGACGATCTGCTGATAGGTGGTGGTGCGCACGGGAGCGGCCGTCGGCGTCGCGATGGTGTTCGAACTGAGTCCGTCAGCCGGCTGCCAGAGGTACTGGTAGCCGGGTGTGCCGCCGTTGGCCGGATTGCCGATCGGCGTGCTGCTGCCGCGGCAGAGATCGATATCCGCTCCGGCATCGGCGATGGGACGCGGATTCACCGTCACGGTGACATCGTCCTGGTCCTGGCAGCCGTTGGCGTCCGTGACAGTAACGGTGTACGTCGTGGTCACGGCGGGATTTGCTGAAGGCTGAGCGATGTTTGTCGCGCTCAATGCCGTGGCGGGAGTCCACGAATACAGGAAGGGTCCGGTCCCTCCAGTCGCGGGAAGACCGATGGTGACGGATTCAATCCCGCAGTTGCTTTGATTCGCTCCCGCCCGTGCCGTTGGCGGTGAATGCACGGTGACCGTGACATCATCACTGTTCGAGCAGCCGTTCCCATCAGTGACCGTCAGTGTATATGTCGTCGTAACCGCGGGTGACGCCGTGGGTTGTGCGATGGTTGTTGAACTCAATCCGGTTGACGGTGTCCAGGAATACGTGATGGGCGGTACGCCGCCTACGGTTGAATTTCCGATGATGCTGAAGTCGCCTGGACAGATCCCCACATCCGGTCCCGCGTTGGCCGGGGGACCGGCGGAAACCGTAATAACCTTTGTCACGCTGTCGACGCAGTTATAGTTGTCGGTTATCGTAAGCGTGACCGGAAAACTCCCGGACGTGTTGAACACATGCGACGGATTGATGCTGCTGCTGCTGTTGCCGTCACCGAAGTTCCAGTGCCACGATTTGATGTTCGTCGGTATCGTCGAGCAGGTCGTGTTCACCGACGAGAAATTCACTGTTTCGCCGCGGCAGATGAAGTTGCGGTCGGCGGTGAAATCCGCGAGCAGGGAGTAGTTGAAGTCGGCGTAAGTGACCTGCTCCTGTGAGTAATTGTAGAATCCGAAGCGTCCGGGCTGAAAGCACCCGGTACGCTGGATGATGATCTGATTGTCGATGCGAATTTCAATACGTACGGACGTGTATGTCAGTGAAAACGAATAGGTGCGTCCGGGCTGCCATCCTGCTCCGAGTGCGGAATGCTTGCGCAGGAGCGAATCGACGCAGTTGGAGAGCGGTGGATTGGTTTCATGATTCCAGAAGTAGCGATGCACCTGGTCGAGTGTGTTGATGGTTCCATTGATTCGGGTGAGATGGAATCCCTCCGGTGCAAGCAGGTTCACGTATGACTGCGTGTTCCGTTTCCAGTCGAACAGCCAGAGATCATGGGACGTGGAGTCATTCCCGAGCGGATCCTGGTAGCCGAAAACGAAACCGATGTAATCATCATCCCATACATTGGCATCCACCCGCAGGGTGCCCGTGATACGCACGTTGATCAGCTCATACGGACTGATGAAGAACGACGGCGGATCATTACGCGTCTGATACACCCGCGCCCCGCCGCCCTGAACCGTCCAGAGTCCGTTAAATGGTGGCCCCTGCTTAGACCAGGTATTCATATTCACATTGGTCAGGCATTGCGCTTCAGCCGCCTGCGGGACGACCGCCGCGGCGATAAGGAAGCAGAGCAGCAGGGGAAGCATACACCTTGGAAGGTTCAGGCTGATGGATACGAGTGAGCGGTGGGATATACGAGCCTGTGCCATATCGGTACCTCATATGCGGACACGATGTAGGTGGCACAGCATGACATGGCAAAGCATCACGGTGCCTGGTGCATCGTGCTCTGAAAGTGCAGGTGGTCAGCCTGAGGCTGGCGCTATTATTTGATGAGTTGCGTGATGGATAGTACGCAGAGGCGGAAGGAATGTCAAGAGGTCCGAAATGGGGGAATTCGGATTCTGTACGCTGAACGGAGAGTAGCGCGATGCTCGAACAGCATGAGGAGGTGGTGCGGGATCAGTCTGATCCTGATCGACAGGATAGCAGGGTTTATATCTTCTCCCTGATTTTCGCCAGGAGGTCTCGTGTGGACTGCACGTCCTCTTCAGCCTTGACACCGATGTCGATCGCGCGGAGGGCCTGCTGCTCGGCTTCATCGTAGTGCCCGGTTTTGAACAGCAGGGCGGCATAGGTGTCGACGTACATGCATGTCGGTTCTTCGGCGATGACGTCCTCCATGACTCCAACTGCCCAGTCCAGATGTGCACGGTCATCACACTTGAGGTAGAGTGTCCAGCAGGCACTGTTCAACTGTGAATTCCGCATTGTCGGATCATCATCGTCCAGCTGTTCAAGAAGGAGCCGGCGCATCTCGCCCCAGTTCCCTGTACCAACGGCATATTGGGAGTGCAGTCGCGCCGCCATCACGTCGCGGAAGCCTTCGGGATACACATGTACCAGCCGCGCAATCGCCGTGTCCCTGAGGACCTCATCCTTCCTCTCGATAGCGCGGTTGAGGTCGATGCGGTTGAAATCCTGAAGCTTGTCCGCCACGCACTCAGCGCCAAAGTGTGCTTCCAGCATGGAGCGGTTCTCATTGATGTACGTGCGGACGTCATCGCTCCACGCGCAAAAGAAT
>PKTF01000166.1 GCA_002869275.1 Ignavibacteria bacterium
GCAACGGTCTGCCCAATGGCTTTGCCCTCGAGCAGAACTACCCGAATCCGTTTTCGCTCACCGCACAGAGTGGAACGAACATCCGCTTCAGCGTACCCGGCGGTGAGACGCGCCTGAACGTGTACAACCTGCGCGGGCGCCTTGTCAAGACGCTCGTTGACGGTCCGCTGCAGCCCGGGACGCACCAGGTGCGCTTTACCCCTGGTTCCCTGCCCTCCGGCACGTACCTGTATCGGCTAGAGTCGGCCCGTGCTGTTGAGACACGCAGTATGGTGCTGCTGAAATAGAGCCGCTCACACGGCGCCTGCAGGAAGCCGCTGAAGTATTCTTTCTTACCTATAGTAGTCACGGAAAGCGCATATTCTTCCAAATGGATATGCGCTTTTCGCATATAATGGACTTCCACCGCCCGCACCCTGTGCCATAATCCTGTTCCCTGCATTACGAAGTACAGACTACTTTCCCGCACCACTGAGAGTTCGTATATTGAACCCGAACACCAGTTTACCACCACACAACATAGATTCCATGACGAGAGAAGCTGTCCTTGTCCTGCAGGACGGAACGGTGTACCACGGACACGCCTTCGGCCACACCGGCGAAACACTGGGTGAAGTATGTTTCAATACGGGTATGACCGGCTACCAGGAGGTGCTGACCGACCCTTCGTACTGCGGTCAGATCGTGACCATGACATACCCGCACATCGGCAACTACGGTGTCAACGACGAAGATATCGAGAGCGAGCGTATCCAGGTCGCGGGTTTCATCGTGCGGGAGGGCTGTGAACGCCCATCAAATTACCGTGCCACATCTTCCCTGCCTGATTATCTCGACCGGCAGGGCATCGTGGGAATTCAGGGGATCGATACACGGGCGCTGACACGCAGACTGCGCAGCAAAGGTGCCATGAACGGCATCATTTCGTCCTCAGGAAGATCTGTTGAGGAACTTCTCGCGGAATTAAAAACCCACCCTTCCATGGCAGGACGCGACCTTGCGCGTATTGTCACCTGTGAAAAGCAATATGCCTGGCCGGCCGACGATGCACCGCGCTACCGTGTCGCCGCGCTGGACTTCGGCATCAAGCACAACATTTTACGCCTGCTATCAGCTCATGGATGTGACGTTACGGTGTTTCCCGCATCGAGCTCTGCCGAGGACATCATCGCTTTTAAACCCGACGGAATCTTCCTTTCAAACGGTCCGGGCGATCCGGACGCGGTGGATTATGCCATCAGGACTGTTCGCACTCTGCTCGGTACGGTCCCGATGTTCGGCATCTGCCTCGGGCACCAGTTGCTGGCCCTCGCTCTTGAGGCGAAGACATACAAGATGAAATTCGGGCACAGGGGCGTCAACCACCCGGTGCACCACCTCGAAACGGGCAAGGTGGAGATCACGAGCCAGAACCATGGCTTCGCGGTCGATCCCGATTCCCTGCCTCAGCATTGCGAGATCACGCACTGGAATCTCAACGACAATACCCTCGAGGGATTCCGGAGTACGCAGTTCCCGTCGTTCTCCGTGCAATACCATCCAGAGGCCTCTCCAGGCCCGCATGACAGCCGCTACCTGTTCGAACGTTTCACCAGTCTGATGGATACCCATGCCGCGTCGTAACGATCTTCAGTCCATCCTCATCATCGGTGCCGGTCCGATCGTCATCGGACAGGCGTGCGAATTCGACTACTCCGGTACGCAGGCCCTGCGTGCCCTCCGGGCTGATGGATACCGCGTCATCCTGGTCAATTCGAATCCCGCGACGATCATGACCGACCGCCACCTTGCAGACGCCACGTACCTTGAACCGGTGACGCCGGAAATCGTCGCTGCCATCATCGAAAAAGAGCGTCCAGACGCCCTGCTCCCGACCGTGGGAGGTCAGACGGCACTCGATACCGCGGTCGCCCTGTTCGACATGGGCGTGCTGGAGAAGTTCGACGTCGAGCTCATCGGCGCCGACGTGACGGCGATCCGAAAGGCCGAGGACAGAAGCCAATTCAAGCAGGCGATGGACGCAGTCGGCATTGACACGGCCAAAGGCGGCTTCGCTCGCAGTATGGAAGAAGCAATGGATCTGATCGAGTCAGTCGGATTCCCGGCGATCATTCGTCCATCCTTCACACTCGGCGGTACGGGCGGATCCATCGCGTACAACATAGACGAGTTTCGTGATATGGCAGCGATGGGGCTCGACGCTAGTCCGATCACTGAAGTGCTGATCGAAGAATCGCTGCTCGGCTGGAAAGAATTCGAAATGGAAGTGGTGCGCGATGCGAAAGACAACGCCATCATCATCTGTGCAATCGAGAACGTCGATCCGATGGGCGTGCACACAGGCGACTCCATCACCGTGGCACCGGCGCAGACCCTGACCGACCGTGAATACCAGCAGATGCGCAACTGGTCCATTCTCTGCCTGCGTACAATTGGCGTCGACACCGGGGGCTCGAACGTGCAGTTCGCTGTGAATCCAGAAAACGGACGCATGGTGATCATCGAAATGAATCCCCGCGTCAGCCGCAGTTCGGCACTCGCATCCAAGGCCACCGGATTTCCGATCGCGAAGGTCGCCGCGAAACTCGCGGTAGGATATACGCTGGACGAGCTGCCGAATGATATCACGGGCACAACGGTGGCGGCTTTCGAACCAAGCATTGATTACGTCGTGACCAAGATCCCGCGTTTCGATTTTGAGAAATTTCCTTCCGCCGCAGGCACGCTTGGCGTACAGATGCAAAGCGTGGGCGAGGTCATGGCGATCGGACGCAATTTCAAAGAGAGCATACAGAAGGCATTCCGCTCGCTCGAAGTCGGCCTACACGGACTCGAGCCGAAGGAGGCGGACGGGCGGCCACTGGACATGCGAAAAATGCGGTATCCCACGGCCTTCCGCCTGCTGAAGGTATGGGCCTCATTCCAGCAGGGCGCGACCATCGACGAGTTGCACGAAATCACGCGGATCGATCGCTGGTTCCTGCACTTTATCCGTGACCTGGCGATGGAAGACCATGCTGAAATTTCGGGGAACGCCATCCGCCGTCTGAAGCGCGACGGTTTCTCGGATGTACAGATAGCCAAACGACTCCAGCGCTCTGAGGATGAGGTCCGGTCACTGCGTGAGGCGGCGGGCGTCCTGCCGGTGTTCAAGGAAGTGGATACCTGCGCCGCGGAATTCGAGGCGCAGACCGCCTACTGTTACGGATCCTATGACAGCGAGCATGACATTGCTCCGCTGGAAGGAAAGAAAATCATGATACTCGGCGGAGGGCCCAACCGCATCGGACAGGGGATCGAATTCGACTACTGCTGCGTGCAGGCGGTGTTCGGTCTGAAGGAACTGGGGTATCAGACAATCATGGTGAACTGCAATCCTGAAACGGTAAGCACGGATTTCGACATCTCCGACAGGCTGTATTTCGAACCGCTGACCTTTGAGCACGTCATGGACATCGTACAGTTCGAAAAGCCGGACGGCGTGCTTGTGCAGTTCGGCGGACAGACTCCGCTCAACATCGCGGGCCGACTCAAGGACGCCGGCGTACCGATCATCGGCACCTCACCCGATGCGATCGACCTGGCAGAGAACCGCGAAAAATTCGGTCGCATTCTGGACGAGCTTCAGATCCCGCGTCCCGATTACGGCACGGCCTTCTCCGAAGACGAGGCGGCACAGATTGCCGAGCGCATCAGTTATCCCGTGCTTGTTCGTCCATCATATGTTCTCGGCGGCCGAGGCATGGAAATCGTGTACAACGAGACAGCTCTGCGAGGATACGTCCGCCAGGCCGCGATCATATCCGAGGACCAGCCCATCCTTGTTGACGCTTTCCTCGAGAATGCGTTTGAATTCGATGTCGATGCACTCTGTGATGGCGACGATGTCTTTCTCGCCGGCATCATGCAGCACATCGAAGAAGCCGGAATCCATTCCGGTGACAGCGCCTGCGCCATCCCACCCTACCATCTGCTTCCCGAAGCGCGCGAGGCCATTGAAGACTACACGCGGCGACTCGCCATGGCATTTAACACCGTCGGGCTGATCAACATTCAGTTCGCCATGAAAGGCGGAGTGGTATACGTGCTCGAAGTGAATCCGCGTGCCAGCCGCACCGTTCCTTTCGTCAGCAAGGTCATCGACATTCCGCTCGCGAAGTATGCTGCCCAGCTGGCGGCGGGAAAGCACCTGCGTGAGCTCGATCTGCAGGAACGCAGTAAAGGCGAGCTGATCGCGGTCAAGAAGCCCGTCTTCCCGTTCAACAAATTCCCGAAGCAAAGTGTCTTCCTGTCCCCTGAGATGAAATCCACCGGTGAAGTCATCGGGCTGGACACGGGCTGGGGGGCCGCGTTCGCGAAAGCTGAAATGGGAGCCGGGAACAGGCTTCCGTTGGAAGGCAATATTTTCATTTCCGTCAATGACCAGGATAAAGAAGACATCCTCTCGATCGCGAGGGACTTTTCGGAGCTGCCGTTCATATTATATGCGACGCGCGGAACAGCGGCCGTGCTTCAGGCGAACGGTATTTCGGCGACAGCAATCAACAAGGTCGTGGAGGGGCGTCCCCACGTCGTTGACGCCATCAAAAACGGTGACATCCATCTCGTGATCAATACGCCGCTCGGCGAAACGGCGCGGGAGGACGAATACGAGATCGGGCGTGCGGCGATCCGTCACAAGGTCCCGATCGTTACCACACTCTCGGGTGCCCGTGCCGCCATCCGGGGCATCAGGCGACTGCTTGCCGGTTCGCTTGATGTGCGCAGCCTGCAGGAGATCTTCCGCTGAGGGACGAGCTGAGGGAGTTCGATCCACGCTTTCATGCTCCGAAATAGTTGCGCCTGACAAACTCCGCTCTCCGGCGGAGTTTTTTCTTGCCCGAGTTCTCCCATGGAAGCAGCTAATTCAGGCCAGTTTTCTGCTCTGATGCCGGCAGATCGAGAAAGGATTCGGACAATGCGAATTTTTTATCGAATTTACTTGCGTCTATTAACAATTCACTTTATTTTTGAACTGAGTTAATGATATAAAACTCTGAATATTCTTTGTTTATTCTCTCTGTTTTTCTTTTACACTATTTCATCATTCTATCAATAGTTGCACCTATGAAAAGATTGCATGCTCTCATGTTTCTCCTCATTCCTGCCGTACTGATGTTCAGTGCATGTGACGAGGAAGACGATGCAACGCCCGATCCTCTGCAGCCCACCGCCGATGTGACGACCTGTCTCGGTTGCCACAGTGATGATGCCACTCTCAAGGCAGTAGCCGAGCCCAACCCTCCCATAGAACCGGGTCACGGTGGCTGTGGCGGCGAACTCCCTGAGATGGAGGCATGGCTGAAAGTGTACGTGGGTGGAAGCAACGGCGAGAAGTTTCTTGAGTCTGCCCATGGCAAGCTGGCCTGCCGCAGCTGTCACGGTGGAAAGGAACCCGCCACAGACAAATTAGACGCACATACTGGAGACTTCACCGGGAGACCTTCTCTCGAGGCGGACAAGTACTGCGGCAGCTGCCATCCTTCGATCGCTTCGCGCGACAAGAGCAGCTTGCATACGCAGGGTTTTGGCCAGAAAGCGATGGTCGCAAAGCGCAGCGGTTTCCCGAGCTACGAAAACTACCCTGAAGAGCTGAAGAAAGGCTACGACAAGAACTGCGGCAAATGCCATGCGTCCTGCGGTGAATGTCATGTCATGCGTCCGCGACAGGCCGGGGGCGGTTTCCTCGCGGCACACGATTTCAAAAAGACCCCCGACATGCGACTCAATTGCACCGCATGTCATTCCGCCCGTGTCGCTCACGCGTATTTCGGTGAGTCACCGGGAACCCGTCCGGACGTCCACTATATGAAGCTCCCCGGCGGTTCCTGCATGAACTGTCATTCCACCGATGAGATGCATGGTACCGGCACGATTTATACCCAGCGGTATTCGGTTCCGAACCAGCCCAAATGCGAAAACTGCCATGGTGACAAGAGTTCGGCCAACAGCTACCACTCGCTTCACTGGGACAACATTTCATGCCAGACCTGTCATTCGCAGGACTATCAGCATTGCGGAAGCTGCCATGTTGATACCGGCACACGCAATGGACCGTACATGGCCTTCAAGATCGGAAAGAACCCTCTGCCCGGTGTGAAGCGTTTCAAATACGTGACACTGCGTAACGCTCCTGCCGCACCGGACACCTGGAGCAACTATGGTGTTCCTTCCCTCGCGAATTTCGCATCCGAACCGACCTTCCGCCATGCGACGCCGCATAACATCAAGCGTTGGACGCCACGCACGGAAGTCGCACAGGGCGAGAGCTGTTCGTCTGCCTGCCACATCAAGGACGGAGCAAACAAGGAATGGTTCCTGTTCCGCGATGATCTTGGCGAGCAGTGGGAAAAGGACGCCAACGACGTCGTTGTCGTTGATGACATTATCCCCGAAAGCTGGAAATAATAATACATTCCCTACTCTCTTGTTTTTTTCCACCAAGGAGCACAAATGAAACATCACAAGCTTTTCAAGCAGTACGCGGTTACCCTCCTGCTCATCCTTCCGCTGCTGGTTTTCACCTCGGCATGTTCGGATGACGACGATGACCCCGTAACCCCGACGATCAATGAAGCTGAGCTTCTGGTTGCCGAGCTCGAAGGCGCCAACGGCGACTATTTGAACACGTCCTGCCCCGCCATTGTGAAAGCTGACGCAGTGTACGAAGATGTGACGGGCACGAAGACGTTTCACGTGATCGACATCCGCGCAGCGGCTGACTACGACCTGGGTCACGTTCCTACGTCTGTCAATGTGAACAGCGCTGACATCTTCACGCATATGGCCACGATCAATGCGGCTGACTACGACAAGATTGTTATCGTATGTTACACCGGACAGACGGCCGGCTGGGTTGTCGGATTGATGCGTATGAGCGGCATCACCAACGTATACTCCATGAAGTACGGCATGTCGTCCTGGCATAGTGACTTCGACAAGATCACCCCGAACAAGGGCAGCTCAGCCTCGTTCGTGACGACCGCCGCACCTGCAAAACCTGCAGCGGGCAGCCTCCCGGCGATCAGCACCGGAAAGAGCACCGGCGCAGAGATCCTCGCTGATCGCGTAGCCGCTGTGCACGCCAACGGATTTGGTGCCGTTGCAATCACCGCCACCGAAGTCCTTTCCGCACCGGATCAGTACTTCATCATTAATTACTGGAGCGAAGGTGACTACCTCGGTATCGGTCACATTGACGGAAGCTACCAGTACACTCCGAAAGTTGACCTCAAGCTTTCCGCCGCGCTGATGACGCTCCCCACCAACAAGACCATCGTGGTGTACTGCTACACCGGCCAGACCAGCGCCAACGTGGCAGCGATCCTGAGTGTTCTCGGCTATGATGCCAAGACGCTGAAGTTCGGTACCCAGGCCATGATCTGGCAGACCATGATCGACGCAGGCAAGACTGCCTATAACGCCGATAACGACCACGACTGCTGGGGCTTCGACTACGAGAAGTAAGCACTGCGAACACGCAGACATAAAAAAGCCCCTCCCGGTTTGGGAGGGGCTTTTTTAATGTATTACGCGAAGGGCGATCACATCATGCTGAACATGCTCAGACCGAAAATTCCGAAAACGATGCTGGTGATGATCGCGGC
>PKTF01000307.1 GCA_002869275.1 Ignavibacteria bacterium
CTCGAACTGCAGCGCGTGGCGCGTATCGAACCTTCCCTGCAGTCGATTTTCATCGATACCGTCGGACGTGACAACATGGCTGAGGAAGAAGCGAACGATAGCGCTCCCCCACCGCCCCGGCTCACCACGAAGGATCCCCGCGTACGGAAGCAATTCATCAATATGCTGATCTACTTCGTCGTGACCGTCATCCTCGGACTCAATCTCAGACATGGATTCGACCCCGTCATGGGAATCTTTGTCCTGCTCGGACTGTCGGGTACGGTATGGTCTTTCGTGAAATTCCAGAAAGCCCGAAGGCAGGTAGGCCGGGAACTGCTGGACGAGGAGGTGGACGCATGAAGCTGACATCCAAAACCCTGCGCGTGGCCTGGTGGGAATTCATCGAGCGCGCGAAAACGAAAAGCTTTCTCATCGGGATGTTTCTCACACCGGGCATCATGGTGCTTTTCGCCGGTGGTCCCGCGCTTCTCCAGGATTCACTCGAACTCAACGAATCGCAGCGCATCATGGTCTACGACGGCAGCGGCGTGGTTATCGACAGCCTCGAGGCATCACTCAAGCGCTCTCCCCTGCTCTCCAACGGGGAACCGAAGTGGGCCATCGAACGCACAGAAGCAGCCGGACGCTCCATCGATCAGATAGAAACCGACGCCGACAGCGCACTGCTGCGCGAGCAGTACGTCGCCGCCATTCTCATTCCCTCGGATGCGCTGGAGTCGCATGAAGTGGAATATCGTTCGCAGAATGTTTCCGACATCGATGGCATCACGATGATGCGGAGACGGATTTCCCGCATCATCACCGAGCACAAGATCGCGCATGCCGGACTCGATCCGGAAAAAATGCGTGAACTGAATCAGTCGACCGAAATGCGCACCGTCCGGGTCACGGAAGAAGGTGAAGAGGAATCCGGTTTCCTCGAGTCCTTCGGACTGGCCTACGTCTTCCTCATCTTCATGCTCATCATGGTGCTGACCACAGGGCAGATGCTCGTGCGCAGCATGGTGGAGGAAAAGAGCAACCGCATCGTCGAGGTGCTGGTGTCGTCCTGTTCGCCCATGGACCTCATGTTCGGTAAAATCCTGGGAATCAGCATGCTGGGACTGGTGCAGATCCTGTTCTGGACGCTGATCGGTGTCGTACTCGTGCTGGCCTCCGGACTCGAGAACCTGCCGCTGGACAACCTCTGGCTGATGGTGCTGTACTTCATCCTGGGATTCATTCTCTACGGAGCCATTTTTGTCGCTTTCGGCAGCCTGGCATCCACCGAGCAGGAAGCCCAGCAGATGACCGGCTATCTGTCGATGCTGCTCATGCTCCCGATCGTGATTGCCATTATCGCAACACAAAATCCGAACAGTCCGGTTCTTGTCGTACTGACCATGATTCCCCTGATCACACCACAGATGATGTTCGTACGTCTGCCCATCACCGCACCCCCGACCTGGGAAATTGCGTTGAGTCTGCTTATCCTCGTATGTTCCATCATCATCGTCACCTGGATCGCGGCAAAGATCTTCCGTATCGGCATTCTCCTGACGGGGAAACGTCCGGGCCTCGGAGAGATTCTGCGCTGGATCCGTGCCTGAGGAGGACACATGAAAGACCTGCTCTTTGTCATCGCCCTGATCGTACTGATCATCGTCGCAATGAAAATTCTCTTCTGGACCATTAGCAAGGTCCTGATCATCGTCGTCATCGCGGCCGTGGTGTACATCGCGTTCCGCATCCTGAAAGCCCGGAAGAAACAATGAACAAACCCATCGTGGCCATCGTCGGAAGGCCCAACGTCGGAAAATCCACTCTGTTCAACCGCATTATCGGCGCGCGCAAGGCCATCGTCATGGACGAGCCCGGCGTCACGCGTGATCGCCATTATGCGGAAACCGACTGGGCGGGACGCGAATTCGTACTCATCGACACTGGCGGTTACGTCCCGGAATCGAACGACGTATTCGAACGCGCCATACGTGAGCAGGTCAAGGTGTCAATCGAGGAAGCATCGGTCATCGTCTTTCTGGTCGACGGACAAAGCGGCCTCCTCCCTCTCGATCAGGAACTGGCGCAGATGCTCAGACGCAGCGAGCGCAAGGTGGTGCTCGCGGTCAACAAAATCGACAACCAGAAATACGCACAGAATCCGGCGGAATTCTACTCCCTCGGTCTCGGCGATCCGCAGCCGGTGTCGGCCATCAGCGGACGCGCCTCGGGTGATCTGCTCGACCTGATCGTGGAGGGCTTTCCTGAACCGGTCGAGGAAGAAGAGCAGGAGCATCTGCAGCTCGCCATCATCGGTCGGCCGAATGTGGGCAAGTCATCGATCACGAACGCCATTATCGGACGTGAGCGCTCGATCGTCACCAACGTTCCAGGCACCACGCGTGACTCCATCGATTCCACGATCGAATACAACGGCAAACGTCTGACACTGATCGATACGGCGGGACTGCGCCGCAAGAGCAAGGTGCGTGAAAACGTGGAGTTCTTTTCAACACTTCGTACCGTGAAGAGCATCCAGCGCTGCGATGTGGCCATGTGTCTGTTCGACGGGGCTGAAGGCATGACGCATCAGGATATCGACGTGCTCAGCGAGGCTGTGCGCTTCAACAAGGGCGTGGTGATCGTGGTCAACAAGTGGGATATCGTCGAAAAAGACCATCGCACCGCCGACCAGATCGTCAAGGACATCCACGCCAAGGTGAAGATGTACGATTACATCCCGGTCATTTTCGTTTCCGCCCTGACGCGGCAGCGCGTACTCAAGGCACTGGATCTCTGTTATGAGGTTTACGAAGAGCGCAACAAGCGCATCCCCACTTCGCAGCTCAACGACCGGGTGCTCGAGATCCTGCGCGCCACACCGCCGCCGGCCACTCCGAGCGGCAAGCAGGTGAAAATCATGTATGCCACGCAGGTGCGCGAAGCGCCGCCGGTCATCGTCATTTTCGCCAACGAGCCGAAGTACATTCCGGAAAGCTACCGTCGCTTCGTCGAGCGCCGCATACGTGAGATCTGGGAATTCAAGGGTGTGCCGCTGACAGTGCAATTCCGCAAGACCAAGCCCGATTAATCCCCGCGGCAGGAATTTTCCTGCCGCGTTTTCGTGTTGGATAGAAGTACGCATGCGCCAACGCGGCGCTGCACGAATATTATGAATCAGGCATGTCGAAATGAGTCAACAACAGAAGAACACGCAGGAACAACAGGGTCCGCAGCTTCCCTTCAAAGGGATGAACATGTACCGCTGGTTCCTAATCATACTCGTCGTCCTTATCAGCACGCAGTTCTTCTGGAACTGGGCGAAGCAGGGATCGTCGGTACCGTACAGCAGTTTCAAGGACATGGTTGCCGACGGCAGCATCGGCAAAGTTGAGATCGATCGCGGCGCGTTGACTGCCTACGGTAAAAAAGGCGCCGACACCGAAGAAGGGAAATCGGGACCGGTCTACAACGTCAACCTTCCCACAGCAATACCTGATGACAACCTCATGACGCTGCTGGAGGAAAACGAGGTGACGATTGTCGCCATTCAGGACACGTCCGAAATGTGGAATAACATCATCTGGTTTATTCTGCCGCTCGGTCTCATGCTGGTGTTCTTTTTCTTCATGAGTCAGCGGCTTCGCGGAGGTGGCGGAGGTGCCGGCGGACTGCTTTCCATGGGAAAAATGAATGCGCAGTCCTATGCCAAGGAGAAAGTCAAAACCACGTTCGATGACGTCGCCGGCGCCAAGGAGCAGAAGGAAGCGCTCTACGAAATCATTCACTTCCTCCGCCGTCCACAGGACTTCCATCGTCTCGGCGGACGGGCCCCAAAGGGCGTGCTGCTGGTGGGTCCGCCGGGAACCGGCAAAACCCTGCTGGCCCGCGCGGTGGCCGGTGAGGCCGGTGTGCCTTTCTATCATGTTTCCGGTTCGGCGTTCCTCGAAATGCTCGTCGGCGTCGGAGCCAGCCGCGTGCGCGATCTCTTCGCCACCGCAAAGAAGAACACTCCGTGCATCATCTTCGTCGACGAGATCGACTCGATCGGTCGCCGCCGCGGCGGAATCCAGGGTTTTTACGGAGGTGGCGCCAGCGAGATGGAGCAGACACTGAACCAGCTCCTTTCGGAAATGGACGGCTTCGAGCCCAACGAGGATGTCATCGTCATGGCTGCGACGAATCAGCCGGACGTGCTCGATCCTGCGCTGCTGCGTCCGGGTCGCTTCGACCGTCGCATCATGGTGGATTTGCCGAACCTGCAGGAGCGCGAAGAAATCCTGGCGGTCCATACCCGCGAGGTGCCTCTTCACGAAGATGTCGTGCTCAAGGACATCGCCCGCAGTACGCCGGGGAATTCCGGTGCGGATTTAAAAAACCTCGTGAACGAGGCCGCCATCGTCGCGTCGAAGAAGCGTAAAGACCAGGTGGAAAAAGAAGATTTCATGAACGCGCTGGATACGATCGTACTGGGACATGTACGTTCCAGCCTGATTCTGAAAGAGGATGAAAAGCGCCGCACGGCATTTCACGAGGCGGGACACGCGCTCATCGCCAAGCTCACTCCGGGATCGGACCCGGTGACCAAGGTATCGATCGTTCCTCGCGGTCGCGCGCTGGGCGTAACCATGCAGACTCCGCTGGACGAACGTCACAACTACACGGAAGACTACCTGCTATCGCGACTGGCCGTGTTATTCGGCGGACGCGCAGCGGAAGACATTGTTTTCGGCAGTATTTCCACCGGCGCGGAAAACGATCTCATGCATGCGACCACGATTTCCCGCAACATGGTGGCGCGATATGGAATGAGCGACAAACTGGGGAATATGTCCCTGATGGACGCCTCGGAGTCCTACATCAATGACAATCCATTCGCCCAGCGTAATTTCAGCGAGGATACCCTTCGCATCGTCGACGGTGAAACCCGCCGTCTCATCGATGAAGCCTACGCCCGCGCGAAAGCGCTGCTCGAACAGAACCGCGACACACTCGACCTCATCGCCGAAGCCCTGCTTCAGCACGAGGGACTCGAGGGTGAGGAGCTGGATATGATTGTGAAGAAGAAACGTCTGCCTCCGGCAGATGTGCAGGAAGCAGGAAGCAGTACGCAGTAGGTTAAACATCTCCCCTCGTTCCGACGCTCCAGCGTGGGAACGAGTATTTTTTTCCTGCATTCTACTGTTTGCGAAGCAGACGCGCCCCGAACGCCCCATCCATACGGTGCCGGTGCGGGTAGGTAGCGAGAAAACCGTGCCGGTCGAGAACGCGACTCGGGAGATACGCTTCGGCATGCTCGATTTCGAATTCCGGATGATCCATCAGAAATGCGTGTACGATGTCCTGGTTCTCCTCTGGCTCTACCGTACAGGTACTGTAGACAAGCACGCCTCCGGGACGCACAAGGCTGGCAGCGTGATCAAGGATGTTTTTCTGCGTGGCGTTGAGATTACGGATATCCTCTGAGTCACGTTTCCACTTGATATCAGGCTTCTTGCTGAGTGTCCCCAGACCTGAGCACGGGGCATCGACGAGCACCTTGTCCGCCGGTTCGAGCTCGATTTCCGTCGCATCACCTTCCATGATTTCCACGATACTGGCACCGATGCGCTCTGCGGCAGTGGCGACGAGCTTCAAGCGGTTTTCGTAGCGATCAACGGCGATGATACGGCCCTGGTTGTTCATGTGCTCGGCCGCGTGCAGGGACTTCCCGCCGGGAGCAGCACACAAATCGATTACGGTCTCGCCCGGTTTCGGTGCGAGGAGGTCTCCAACCAGTCCCGCGCTCTCATCCTGAATCGTGAACATCCCTTCGCTGAATATCCTGCTCTGCCTGATGTTGGGCAGATTGCGCACGGTCACGTAATCGCGCATGTAGAAGCATCGCCGATAGTCGATGCCCACTTCCACGAGTTCGTTCACGAAATCCTTGTATGAAATCTTCAGAGGATTCGGGCGCAGAGTGAGGAAAGGCCGCATGTTGTTGGCCTTGCAGAGGGACTCCGTTTCCTCGAATCCATAGCGTGCGTGCCAGCGCTTGACAATCCAGGTGGGATGCGAATGTACGACCGACAGGTACTGAATTTCATCCTTCGTCGAAAGTGGGTATCGGATGTTCTCTACATTGCGCGCAATGTTGCGGAGCAGTCCGTTCATGGTATCGGCCAGGCGCTGCCCGCGGTATTTCTTCACGAACTCCACAGCCTCGTTCACCGCCGCATGATGCGGAATGCGGGTCAGAAAGAGGATCTGATACAGTCCGACGCGCAGGGCGTTGCGTACGTTGGGCGCCACTTTGCTGTACTGTCCGTGATAAAAACCCGTGAGCACCCAGTCGAGCTTCGATTGGTTGCGCAGCACGCCATGCACGAGTTCGTTCAGCAGGCGTTTGTCTGGCGGATTCAGATCTCCTGTCTGCAGCTCGATGTCGAGCAGCTTGTCGAGATACGCATCCGTGCGCTCCACACGGGTAAGGATCTTCACGGCAATGCCGCGTACCCCCGTGTACAACGGTGGCAGGGAGTGGGAGTCGTTGGTCATAGGTACTTCTATTTGTCTGGTTCTATGGTGCTTAGGTTCTCTGTCCCGACGTGTGCACGAACACATCACGCAGGAGGCGCCGTTCGCGTTCCGTCAGGGTGCGGTCTCTTCGCTGCATTACTGCAGCAGCAGTGGCGGCGAAGCGATCAAAGTCATACTCGGAGAGCCCGGCAGCTCCCCCCCAGCTGAAACTCGGGAGGAACTTGGGCGGAAAATCTCCGCCGTAGATGTTGCAGCCCACGCCCGCCACCGTCCCGGTGTTGAACATGGTATTGATACCGCATTTGCTGTGATCGGCAATGATGCTTCCGAGAAACATCGTGCCGGTGTCGTACTCGCGTCCTTCGAGCGTCACCCGGATCTGCGAGTAATTATTCTTCAGGTCGCTGGTATTGGTATCCGCGCCGAGGTTGGTCCAGGACCCGAGATACGAATGCCCGAGAAAGCCGTCATGCTGTTTGTTGGCATACGAATGGAAAATGCACTCTTCAACTTCACCGCCGACCTTGCAGACGGGTCCTACGGTGGTGCCCTCATAAATCTTGGCTCCCGCCTTGATGCGGGATGCACGGCCGATGTACGCCGGACCCATGATCAGGGCCTGCGGCATTACCACCGCGCCTTCATCGATGATGACCGGACCGTCCGTCGCATCCAGGATGACACCGGCGCCGATGCGCGCATCCGCCGCGATGTGGATGCGATCTGGGTGAACCAGTTCTGCGGAGGACGCGATCGAGGCGTCACTCTCCACCGTACCGAGCCTGTAAAATGCGGCATCGGCTTCCAGCAGCGCTGTATTGTGGCTGAGAAGGTCCCAGGGAAAACGAAACGCTCGGGCTTCGACCTCGACGATGGGAACGCCGAACGACATCAGGTCGATGTCATGATTGGGTCCATGCACGAGTTCCTCGCGCAGAAGGCCGGTTTTCAGCCAGTGGTACAGTTTCTCGCGCACCGCCGTATCGCGCACGCAGGCGGCGAGAAAGACACCCTTATGGGCGAACACCGCGTTCTCGCCACGGTTGTCACGAATGGCCTCGACAAGTTCAGGCAGCAGTATGGCGCTGCCGCTGATGAACAGGTCGGCATCGAGCTCTTCATTGA